>CACIRJ010000005.1 GCA_902588975.1 uncultured Pelagibacteraceae bacterium
GGTTTGGTCAGCAGATATGTTGATTGGTAAACAATTAACGGGCACTAGACTTGGAATACTTGGCATGGGTAGAATTGGTCAAAAAATAGCCAAAATAGCTAAATCTTTAGGTATGATAATTCATTATCACAATCGTTCAAAATTAAGCGAAGAAAAAGAACAAGGCGCAACTTACCACGATAACTTAAATGATTTGATGAAAGTCTCTGATGTCCTTTCGGTATGTTGTCCTGCATCTAAAGAGACAATAAATTTAATCAATAAAGATACACTAGAACTATTACCAAAAGGTGCAGTCGTGACCAATGTTGCAAGAGGAGATATTATTGAAGATGAAGCTTTAATAGATGCTTTGGAAAGAAGAAAAGTTTATGCAGTTGGGCTAGATGTATACAAAAATGAACCAAATTTAAATCCAGGATATCTTAAACACAAAAGTGCTTTTATTCTTCCTCATTTGGGCAGCGCAACTAAAGAAACTAGAACCGCAATGGCTAATCTAGCTATAGATAATATTGATGAATTTTTTAAAACAGGCGGATGCAAAAACAAAGTTAATTAACAATCTCAAGTTGTAATTGGTAATTAAAATTATTCTAACTTTCTAGACATATTTTTTATTTCAATTTAAAATTTATTTATAAAAAATAAATTTAGAGAGGATAATAATGAAAGCACAGGTTTTACATAAGTACGACCCAGAAATGAAAGAGGGAACTTGGGTCACAAATCAAGAAATGCCTGATCCAAAAATAGAAAAGGCATCTGATGTAATAGTTAAAATTGGTGCAGCTGGTGTTTGTAGAACTGATCTACACATAATTGAAGGAGTTTGGAAACATATTCAAGATCCAGACGGAAAACTACTTCCTTGCGTTATGGGTCATGAAAATGCTGGTTGGATAGAAGATGTTGGAAAAGACGTTACAGAATTTAAAAAGGGAGATCCAGTAATTTTGCACCCACTTATATCTGGAACTGATGGGACGTGTCTTGACTGTAGACGAGGTAACGATATGCATGCTGCCGCTGGAGCTTTCCCAGGGTTAAGTATTAAAGAAGGTGGATATTCAGAACTTTTAAAAACAAGTGTGAGAAATTTAATTAAATTGCCAACAGTATTGGCACCTAAAGATGTAGCTCCATTTTCTGATGCTGGTTTAACTGCTTATAGAGTTGTGAAAAAAGCCACTAGACATTTACTTCCTGGTCAAAGTTGTACAATCATAGGTGCAGGAGGTTTAGGACATATTGCTATTCAATGTTTAAAAGCAATGTGTGCAGCAGATATAATTATTGTAGAGAAATCAGAAAAAGCTCTTAAACATGCAATGGAGTTGGGCGGAGATCACGGAGTTTTGATTGATGGAAACGAAATTGAAAAAGTTCAAGAGTTAACCAAGGGAAAAGGTTCTGAGGCTGTAATAGATTTTGTTGGTGAAAAAGGATCGACTGCAATGGGAATTCAAATGACTTCAAATGGAGGTTTTTATTATATTGTGGGTTATGGAGAGGAGATCAAATCTTTAGCCGTAGATTTAATAATATCTGAAAAAACAATAGTCGGAAATTTAGTAGGAACGTGGTCTGAATTATATGAACTCATGGAATTAGCTGATAGAGGAAAAGTCAAGCTATCTATGCAGGAATATAAATTAGATGATGCTAACAAAGCGCTACATGATCTTAATGATGGAAAAGTCAAAGGTCGTGCAGTGTTAGTTCCATAATTAACAACAAAGAGAGGAAAAAAGATGAAGACAATAAAAACTTGCGTAACCGCTCTAATATCAGCTTTGTTGGTATTTAGTCCTGTTGCGTATGCTGATAAGTGGAGTGATCAGTTTCCACATATCAAAGCAACTGGGGATATTCCTGGTGATTGTTCTTACGAGTCTATGTCTAAGAAAAACTATAAAGGCAAGACGCTTAAGATTAATACACATGCTGTACCAGTCATGGGAGAGCCAACAGCTCTACATGCTGAGCAGTTCGCTAAACTTACTGGAGCAAAAGTTGATGTTACTCATACACCAGCAGGTGACTTATATGCGAAAGCAATGGTACCATTTCAAGCTGGACAAGCTCCATATGACATCGTTTTTGGATTTTCAAACTTCATTAACGATTGGAGAAGATACTTAGAGCCAGTTCCAAAGAAATACGTTGAGATGAAACAAATGAAAGACGTTACACCGTCTCACATTGGTGTAGCATCTTGGGATGGTGTTATGTATCAGTTTCCGGTTGATGGTGACAGACATTATCTGAAATATAGAAAAGATGTAATTGATAATCCTGAGTACCAAAAACAATATAAGGAAGCTACTGGCAAAGAACTAAGAGTTCCTCAAACTTGGAAAGAGTATGGAGAAATGGCAGCTTACTTTAATAATTGGGACTGGGATGGAGATGGCGAGAAAGAATACGGATCTGCTGAAGTAATGAAAAAAGACGATCTAATGTATGCTGCTTTCTATTCAAGATCTGCTGCTTACTCAAAAAATCCTAAAACACCTGGTGGTTTTTTCTTTGATTTAGAAACTATGAAACCACTAATTAACAATCCAGGTTTTGTTGAAGCTTTAACTGACTGGGTTGAGGCAACTAAATATGTTCCTCCAGGAGGAATAAATTTTGGTTTAGGTGATGAAATTGGATCATTTGGTGGAGGACAAACTTTGTTTAGTTTTTCATGGGATGATGCATTTGTTGCTGCTATGCAACCAGATAGTCCAATAAACAATAAAGTTGGTGCTGCACAGTTACCAGGAGCAATGAAAGTTTGGAATAGAAAAACTAACTCTTGGGATGAAGGCTTTAACCAAGCTCCTTTCTTCGTATGGGGATGGGCAGTTGGAGTAGCTAAGAAAAGTAAAGAGAAAGAAATGGCTTTCGATTACCTATGTTTCTTCGCTAACGAAGCTAACCACCAAGCAGATATTGGAATTGGTAGATTTGGTGTAAACCCATTTAGAAATGATGACTTTAAAGTTGATGTATGGACACAAATTGGTTGGGATAAAGATATTGCTCAATCATATGTTGATACTCTTGCACAAATGGAACAAAGTAAAAATAGAGTATTTCCATTAAGAGTTCCTGGAACTTTTGAGTTTAATGCTGCATTGGCTACTGCTGCTGCAAAAGCATTAGCTGGTCAATTATCTCCACAAGCTGCTTTAGACGAAGCTGCTAAACAGTGGGAAGATATACTTAACAGAGTAGGAAAAGATAACGTAAGAAAAGCCTATGCTGTTGGTGTAGCAATGGAAGATAATAAGCAATAATTTTATAAAACTTGTGGCCGTTTTTTAACGGCCACATTTTAAAATAATCCAAAAAAAAATTATGAATTTTAAACACAAGTTTGTTTTTTTATTCCCAGGATTGTTTGTACTTATTGGAATTTTAATTTTTCCAATTATTTTTACTATTAGATTAAGTCTTTCTGGATGGAATAGTTATACACCAGAAATGAACTTCATAGGTATCACGAATTATATAAGGTTATTTACTGATGACCCGAGGTTTTGGGAGTCTTTTTTTAGGCTAAGTTTTTTATCGGTAACCACAGTTATTCTTCAATATGTTATCGGATTTGCACTAGCGATGATGGTTTGGAGAGAAATAAAATTTAAAAGATTTTTTAGAGTAATTTTTCTCGTACCAATGATGACAACTCCAGTAATAATGACAGTTATTTGGAGAACATTTTTTCATGAGTCACTAGGTCCTGTAAATGATTTGTTAGGTGGATTAGGAGTAAAACCAATTTTGTGGTTGAGTGATCCAGTTATTGCAAAGTTTACTGTTATAATTGTTGAGGTTTGGCAATGGACACCATTTATGTTTTTACTATTACTCGCTGGACTTTTGTCACTTCCAAAAGAACCCTTTTTGGCAGCCGCTATAGATGGAGCAAGTCCATTTAGAAAATTTGTTTATGTAACATTTCCTTTGATGGCTCCAATATCAATTGGAGCAATAATTATAAGACTTATCGAGGCTTCAAAAATAATGGATACAGTATTTGTTTTGACTTCAGGAGGACCAGGTACTGCAACTGAGACCTCAAGTTTTTATATTTATATTAAAGGATTAAGAGAATTTCAGATGGGTTATGCAGCAACCTTATCTTTCACTTATCTTGTAATAATGATTATCAGTTTAACGATAATAGCTAAAGTTTTAACCAAACTAATGATCAAAGAATAAATATGAGCAAACTTTACACTTTTCTTAAATATTTCTTTATTACATTTTGGACTGTATTTGTTGTTGCACCATTTCTGTGGGCTGTATCAACGTCTTTTAAAGACTTCCAATCTGTAAATAGTAAAGTAACTTATATTCCTTGGTTAGATTTCGAACCAACATTGGAGGGTTGGAGAGTTTTAATTAAGTCTCCTGCGAAAGGTGGAGTAGATATTGTTGAGCCCTATTTTAATAGTATTTTTGTAACTTGTACTGCTAGTTTAATAAGTATTGTTCTTGGAACACTTGCTGCTTATGCATTATCAAGATTTACTTTTAAAGCTGGATTTGTAAGAAACAACGATATTACTTTTTTCTTCATTTCACAAAGAATCATGCCTCCAATTGTATTATCAATTCCTTTCTTTATTTTTCTAAGCACAATAGGATTGCTTGATAGTTTATTAGGTCTAGTGGTCGTATACATCGTTTTATTAATGCCAATTGCTGTTTGGATTATGGTAGATTTTTTTAATAGAGTTCCAAAAGAATTAGATGAGACTGCATTAATTGATGGGTGTAATCCTTATCAAGCTTTCTATAAAGTTGTTTTACCAAATTCAATACCTGGTTTAATTGTTGCAGGAATGTTTTGTATTATTTTTGGATGGATAGATTTCTTTTTTGCATTTATTTTAACATTTACTGAAGTACAATTGTTACCTGTAAAAGTTGTTGCACTTAATTCATCAATAACACCATGGTGGAGCCTTTCGGCATCAGCTTTAGTCTCAGTTGCACCATTAATAATTGTTGCATTTATAGTTGAGAGATATCTATCAAAAGGAAATTTATCAGGAGCATTAAAATAATGAATTTAATTGGAGAGAAAATTTCTTATAAACCTGATGAGCAGTTTCATTTAAACGATGTCTCATTTAATTTTAAAAAAGGTAATTTGTATACCATTTTAGGCAGAACCTTATCTGGTAAGACTACACTTTTAAAAACAATTGCAGGATTATTAAATCCAGATCAAGGCTCAATTTCTTTTGAGGAAAAAGACTTTATTAAAATACCAGTTTGGGAAAGAAATGTTGCTATGGTCTATCAACAATTCATTAATTATCCTCACTTAAATGTTTATGAAAACATAACTTTTCCATTAGAACAAAGAAAATTAAGTCCTGAGCAAATAAAAAAAGATGTAGATGAAGCTCTAAAAACTGTTGGATTAGTTGGATTTGAAAATAGAAAAATTCAGGAATTATCCGGTGGACAGCAACAAAGAGTTGCACTTGCAAGATCACTTGCAAAAAAAGCAAAAATTTTGTTGCTAGACGAACCGTTAGTTAATTTAGATTATAAACTTAGAGAGCAGTTAAGAGAAGAATTTAAAAGAATTTTCTCAGAAGGACTGTCCCAAGATACAATTTTAATTTACTCAACAACAGATCCCCAAGAAGTAATGGAACTAAATGGAGAAGTAATTGTTTTAGATGAAGGGAAAGTATTACAAAAAGGGGCTGCTAAAGAGATTTTTGAAAATCCATCTAATTTAAAAGTTGCAGAAATATCAAATGATCCACCAATGAATGTTTTAAAGGGTTCAAAAAATTTAAAAAATCTGAATTTTGAGAATATTTCTTTAGAAATTCCAAATCATTTTAAGAATTTAGAAGATAAAGATTATAATTTTGGAATTAGAGCTTCAGAAATTAAACTTGATGAAAATGGTGAAGAATTTGAAATAGAATTAGCAGAAATTAGTGGGTCAGAAACATTGCTCCACCTAAAAAGAGGAAATTCAAAAATAATTGCTTTAATCGAGGAAGTAATGAATTTTAAAATTCATGAGAAAGTAAAAATAAATTTTAATGTAAATAAGTTTTATGCTTTTGGAGAAGATGAAAAATTGGTTTCGTCGCCATATGGAGGAACAAATGGCTAAAATTGATTTATCAAATATTTCTCATACCTATAATCCTCTAGATTCAAAACCAACATATGCTCTTAATCCGTTTTCAATGACATGGGAAAATGGCAAGCGGTATGCAATTTTGGGACCTTCTGGGTGTGGAAAAACCACAATGTTAAACATTGTTTCTGGACTAGTGAGACCATCCAAAGGTGAAATATTATTCGATGAAACACCTGTGACCGATTTAAAAACGGAAGATAGAAATATTGCCCAAGTTTTCCAATTCCCTGTAATTTACAATACAATGACTGTTTATGATAATTTAGCATTTCCACTAAGATGCAGGGAATTTACAAAAGATAAAATTGAAGAAAGAGTAAAAGCAGTTTCAGATACTTTAAATTTATCTTCATTTTTAAACTCACCAGCGAGAAAATTAACTGCTGATCAAAAACAACTTATCTCTTTAGGTAGAGGGTTGGTTCGAGAAGACGTTGCAGCTGTTTTAATGGACGAACCTCTTACAGTTATAGACCCAGATTTAAAATTTAGACTTCGAAGAAACTTAAAAGAAATCAATGAACAATATAAAACAACATTGGTTTATGTAACTCATGATCAAAACGAAGCTATGACTTTTGCCGAAAATATAATTGTTATGGATCAAGGTGAAATCGTACAAGTTGGATTGCCAAAAGATTTATTTGAAAAACCTAAAACAACTTTTGTCGGTTATTTTATTGGCTCTCCTGCGATGAATATTTTTCATTCAACTGTATCCTCTGATCATGAAGTAAAAATTAATGATACCACTATTAAGACAAATTCAAATTTAGGAAATTTAAAAGATAAAAATGTTAAACTCGGAATTAGATCCGAGTTCATAGAGTTGGCTGAAAAAGAAAAAAATAATACTGTTAAAATTAAACTTACAAGAGTTGAGGACTTTGGTAATTTTAAGCTTCTTACAGGAAAAATGGGTAATTTAGTGATTAAGTCAAAAGTAGAAAGAGAAAAACCCATTCCAGACGGAGAATTAAATTTATATTTTCCACCTGAGAAATGTTGCGTTTATTCTGATGAAAAATTAGTTTAAAGGATAAATGAAACTCCTAAATTTATCAGCACAACAACTTTTAAAAAAACTTAAAAATAAACAATTAACTTCCGTTGAACTTTGTAAAGCTTATATCAATCAAAAAAAAAAATATGATAAGAATATTCAGGCTTGGGAATATTTTAATGAAAAAAAACTACTAAGTGATGCAAAAAAATCTGACAATCATAGAAAAAAATTAAAATCTTTAGGAGTTTTGCATGGTCTACCAGTAGCACTTAAAGATATTATCTCAACATCTGAAATGCCAACAAAATATGGCGCAAGAATAAAATTAAAAAAAAAAAATAATTTAGATGCTAAAATTGTTGAGCTCTTAAAAAAAGCTGGAGCAATAATTATGGGTAAAACTGTAACTTGTGAATTAGCATTCTTATCGCCATCGAAAACTAAAAACCCACATGATTATTCAAGAACACCAGGGGGTTCATCTAGTGGCTCTGCAGCCGTTATTGCATCTGATATGGCGCCATTATCAATTGGAACTCAAACGGGTGGATCTGTAATTAGGCCAGCCTCTTATTGTGGAGTTGTTGGTTATAAACCTACTTATGGATTAATTTCTAGAAATGGTGTTTTGCAAACATCATATAATTTGGATCAAGTCGGAGTATTTGGAAAAACAATTGGTGATGTAGAACTTTTATCGAAAGTTTTGTTTGCTAGAGATGATGCAGATGAAACAACAACAAGTATTAGTTTTCTTAATAAAAAAATTAAAATAAAAAAATCAAAATTTGTTTTTTATAAAACCAAACGCTGGAGAAATGTTGATAGTATTTCAAAAAAATCATTTAATAAATTTATTTTAAATAATAAAAAAATAGTAAAAGTTGAGACTGCTCCCAAATATTTTGAAGATATGATTGATTGTCATACAATTATATACGAGACAGAGATGGCTCAAAATTTCCATCATTATTACAAAACTTCAAAAGGAAAACTTTCTATAGAAATTAAGAAAGCAATTATTAATGGACTAAAACATTCGGCAAAAGATTATGCTTTAGCTTTAGATGCGATGAGAACATATTCAAAAAACTTAGATAATATATTTGAAAGGTTTGATGCAATTATAACGCCAAGCAGTTGCGGAATCGCAGACAAAGGATTTAAGACAACTGGTAGTCCAGAATTTAATAAGATTTGGTCTCTAGCACATGTTCCATGCATTTCACTGCCAATTTTAAAAGGCGAAAAAAATTTACCTTTAGGATTGCAAATCATAGGCAAAAAATTTGAAGATCTAAGCATGTTAAAGCATGCCAAAATATTCAAGAAATAGAGATAATTCACAAACATTTACAATCATAGATTGTAATTAAGTGAAAAATCCTCAGTTTTTTAAAATGACTCTAAGATGCATATATGCTTTAAATGCATCAGTTAATTAACTTAAAGAGGAGAAATAATGATTAAAGAAAAAAAACTATTGAAGGGTAAAACTCCTTCAAGACGTAAATTCTTTAAGGCTGCTGCTGCGACTGGTGTTGCTGCTGTAGCTGCATCATCTTTAGCTGCTCCAGCCGTTGCCAAAGAAAGAATTGAAGCTTCTATGGTAGCTACATGGGGAAGAGATTTCCCAGGTTTAGGAACTGGTGCGCAAAGATTTGCTCAAAGAATTACAGACATGAGTGATGGAAGAATTCAAGTCACTTACTATGCAGCAAACGAAAGGGTTAAAGCGTTTGACTCATTTGATGAAGTTGCTTCAGGTAACTCGCAAATGTATCACGCTGCTGACTACTACTGGGTTAAAAAAGATCCGGCTTGGGGTTACTTTACAGCTGTACCTTTCGGTTTCACTTACACTGAAATGAACGCATGGATTAGATTTGCTGGTGGTCAACAATTATGGGATGAACTATCAGACAAATTCGGTCTAAAAAACTTTATGTGTGGAAGCACAGGAGTTCAAATGGGTGGATGGTTTAATAAGAAAATTAGAAGCCCTAATGACTTCAAAGGTCTTAAAATGCGTATGCCTGGATTAGGTGGACAAGTTATCGGTAAACTTGGAGGATCTCCAGTTTCACTTCCTGGTGGACAAATTTACGAAAACCTTGTTTCTGGTGCAATTGATGCAACAGAGTGGGTAGGTCCATGGAATGATGAAGCTATGAAATTCCAAGAAGCTGCTAAATACTACTACTATCCTGGAATGCACGAGCCAGGATCTATGTTAGCATGTGGTACTAACAAATCTTGGTTTACAAGCTTATCAAAATCAGATCAGCTATTAATTGAAGCTGCAGCTGCGATGGAAAATGACGTTATGATGTCAGAGTACAACGCTAAGAATGGTGCTGCGCTTGCAAGATTAATAAACGATCATGGTGTTAAACTAGAGAAGTTTAGCGACAAAGTTTATGATGGTTTTGCTAAAGCTGCTAATGAAGTATTTGAGGAAACAAGAGCAAGCAGTGGTCTCGCTGAGAGAATCCACTCTAGTTTCTTACAGGCTAGAAAAGACATTGGTTCTTGGACCAACTTGTCTGACTCACCTTACATTTCTCAAAGAAACAGAGCATTAGGAATGTAATCTAACTAAATTTAGTTATTAAAGGGCCCTTAATTGGGCCCTTTTTTTTTAAACAAAATCGAGTATTACTTAGGTATTTTAAAATACTATGGTGGCAAAAAATTCAAATCTTTCTCTATATCTCAGAATAATCAGTTATTCAGTTTTAGCTTTTACTTTAGCATTTCTTATTAATAATGTTTTAACAGTTTGGAGTGATTGGCCAGGAATAAAAAAAATTTTTTCACATCATGAGATGTTTGGATTTAAGAAAAAAGCTCTAGAGGGATCTGATTTAAATTATGGTTATATGCAAATTGGATTGTATTTGATTTGTATTGCTGCAGTCGTTTTTTATGTTTTTAAAACATACAGTCAAACTTTGGAGCAAGATTCAAAAATTTTATCAAGATTTTCAGCATATCTTGTTAGATCATCATTTTGGGCAGTATTTTTAGTTGGCGTAGCTGACTTCGTTATATCTTTTATGGTTGTTGAAAGATTATGGGAAGCAATCTTCAGTCCTGAAGTAAAAGCATTGATGGTTAAAGCCCCAGTCAGAATTACTTATATTCACTTTCCAATAATATTAATCTCTTTCGTGATTGGATATTTTACGAAATCAGTTGGCTTTATTTGGCTAGCAGTATTGGTTGTAGTAAGTGAATTCGTAATTGTATTATCAAGATTTATATTTTCATACGAACAAGCATTTCAAGGGGATCTAGTTAGATTTTGGTATGCTGCACTTTACTTATTTGCTAGTGCATACGCTTTAATTCATGAAGGGCACGTAAGAGTTGACGTACTCTATTCTTCTTTTAGTGAAAAAAAGAAGGCATGGACAAATATGGTTGGATCGGCAGTTCTGGGAGTACCACTTACATTAATAGTTATATTTTTAGGTCTAAACGGAAAAGCCAGCATAATAAATGGTCCTGTTGTAGCTTTTGAAGTTACGCAACAAGGATCTAATGGTCTCTATCTTTTATATTTGATGGCTGTTTATCTAGCTGTTTTTGCTGTTACGATGTTAATTCAATTTACTAGCTATTTTATGGAAAGTAGTCACAAAATTTTAAAAGGTGTCAAAAATTAAATTATGGAAACATTCTTTTTAGCTGTTCTAGTTGTGATAATGATTGTTGCTCTTGCATCGGGTTACCCGGTTGCTTTTGCACTACCTGGTTCAGCTATAATTGCAATTGGTTTAGCTGCATTTTTTGGCTACATATTTGAGGGAGACTCCAGTGCCTTTTTTGCAGTAGATGGACCTATAGAATGGCTCGTTGCTGGTATTACAAATTTTAGGAGTAATTACTGGGATGTAGAAACAGATACTTTGATCGCAATTCCTTTATTTATTTTCATGGGAATTATGCTTCAAAAATCAAAAATTGCCGAAGACTTATTAATAACAATGGGCCAATTGTTTGGACCAATTCCTGGTGGTTTGGGAATTTCTGTTATATTTGTTGGAGCTCTATTAGCAGCAACGACTGGTATCGTTGGAGCAACTGTAATTGCGATGGGACTAATCTCGTTACCAACGATGTTAAATAACAAGTATGACAGACAACTTGCTAGCGGAATAGTTTGTTCATCAGGAACATTAGGTCAAATTATTCCTCCATCAATTGTTTTAATTATTATCGCTGACCAGTTGGCAAGTGCATCTGATGTTGCAAACAACTTAAGACAAAATGATTATAAAGCCTTAACTGGTGAATTTAATATGCCAGGTGAATTTAGAGTAGGTTCATCAAGTGCAGGTGATATGTTCTTAGGAGCACTTTTACCAGGCCTTGTCTTAGTTGCTCTTTATATGATCTATGTATTTATTTTTGCTAGAATAAAGAAAGGTGTTGCACCGCCAGTTCCATTTAAAGGAAATTTTGATTTAAAATTTTGGTTAAGAGTAGTTGTAATTATCATACCACCACTTGCATTAATATTCGCTGTATTAGGTTCAATTTTAATGGGTATTGCTACTGTAAACCAAGCAGGTTCAATTGGAGCAATTGGTGCCACTTTGATGGCTGGTTATAGATTATATGAAGGAAAGAAAAGTGCGTTCTATCCTTTAATTTTAATTATTGGATCTCTAATTCCAATTACATTCTTTGCTTCAAATTATGAATTAAATGTAAAAAATTTGGAGGAAAGAGATTTAAGCGCAATCTTTATTACCGCTTTCTTTGTGGTCATACTTGTATACGGAATAGGTTGGAGTTTTTGGAGAACTTTTAAAACAGAAAATGTTTTAAAAGAAGTTGTAACAGAAACTTGTGTGACTACTTCAATGGTATTTATTATCCTTTTAGGAGCAGCAATGCTTACTTCAGGATTTAGAGCTTTTGGGGGAGAAGAATTAGTAAGAGACTTTTTACAAGATTTACCAGGCGGTTTTTGGACACAATTTGTTGTTGTGATGATTGTAATTTTCTTGCTAGGATTTTTCCTAGACTTTATTGAAATTGCAGTTGTTGTTGTTCCAATAATTGCACCAATATTATTAGCTGAAACAGGTGCTAACGTCACAGCCGTTTGGTTGGGAGTTATGATTGGTGTTAACTTACAGACTTCATTCTTAACGCCACCATTTGGATTTGCACTCTTTTATTTGAAAGGCGTAGCTCCAAAAATTGTTAAAACACTTGATATTTGGAAAGGTGTTGTGCCTTTTATAATTCTTCAGCTTATAGGATTGGGAATAGTTGGTGCATACCCTAGCTTAGTAAATTATCTGCCAAATAGAGTATATTTAACTTCGAATGTTGCTCCTCCACCAATGAATCCTAAATTACAGTACTGTTTGCAAGAGTACAAATTTGCAAGATTTGATACCAACGGTGAGACAATTAAAAATGCAATATTAAAATTTCAATCTGAGGCACCGACTAATCTGCCAGATGATAAAATGGAAATTTTAGAAGATCATTTTGATAGTGCATTAGGAACTTTTGCTCTAGTCGACAAATTAAAAAAAGTAGAGGTTGAATACAACGCATATGCTGTTGATTATAGGGATCTGCATTTCACTGTTAGAAAAAAGCAAAAGAAAATACTTAAATTAAATAAAAAAATAGAAAAATATAAAGCAGAGATTAGAAATTTAGATGATGACGAATTAGATGAGAAAAATAAAATAGAATTAAGAATTGAAGATGTTAAACTTGAAATTGAGGAAATTCAAAACTCAATCCCTGAAACTTGGCAAGCTAAGAATTCAGAATTCGACAAAATAAATAAAGCTAAAAATACAACAACAAAAAGATATAGAAAGAATGTAGATGAAGCCTACGATTTACTTGATCAGTTTGTATTGTTCATAAACGATGGAGTAAAACTTCAAGAAGTATCAAAAGATATTAAACAGTTAGATTATTTTATAGCTATGGAAAGCAATACAAAAGTATATGAAAGATCAGTTACAATTATGGATGGATTGTTTGACAAGTTGAGTGAGATATCTGGAATGGATGAATTTTTAAATAGTGTGGATGATTTATTATCAATGGTTGACTCAGATGAACTTGATCCAATGGCGATTAGAACAAAATCAAAAGAGGTTGTTGAGTTATTCAATAAAGAAGTTAGCTGGAGAGCAAATGCTAAAGAAAACTTAATGCCAAAACTTGAGGAATATAATAATGCAATCAAAGAAACAATTGGATTAAGGTTGCAGTCTAAACTAACCAAAGAGCAAGCTATCTATGTATCTAAATGTAATTCAATACATAGAGATATTTCACTAAATTTTTAAACTGTAAGTTTATCAATTAATTCTGATCTTGTATAAAGACCCAAGTCTTCTGCCTTGGACTTTAATTTTTCATTAATCTCTTTTAATTTTGGAACATTTAAATTAAGCTTATTTGCAATTTCTATAATTGAACCAATTATTGGATCTATTTCTAATGGTTTGCCAGCATTTAGATCTTGAGCTGTCGAAGGTCTATGGCCTATAATTGAGACTCCGCCTTTAATTCGATCCTCAATTGATATATTGAATTTAACTCCAATTTTTTCTCCAACTTGTTGGCATTCTTGCATTAAAACTTTTATTAAATTGTAAGTCTCTGGATCATTACCCATCTCATCCATAGTCTTATTCGTTAGAGCACTTACTGGGTTGAACGAACAGTTTCCCCACAGTTTCACCCAAATTTCGTCTCTTAAATTTTTCTTCTGAGGAGCTTTTAAACCCCCTTCTATGAATAAACTTGAAATTATTTTTAGTCTTTCTGATCTGGTTCCATCTGGTTCACCTAAAGAAAATCGTTCACCATTACCATTATGTTTAATAACACCTGGCTCTAATATCTGACAAGCTGGATAAACTACACAACCAATTGCTCTTTCAGGTCCAAGAGTTTGCCATATATTTCCACCTGGATCCACACTTTCAACTATTTGATTGTCTAATTTGGTACCTGTATTAGCTTTATAAAAGTACCACCAAGGCAACCCATTAATGGCGCATATAATTGAAGTTTTTTTACCCATAATTGGTTTTAAGCTTTCTGAAATTTTACTAATAGCATTAGCTTTTACAGAAATAATTATGAAATCTTGTTCCTCCAAATCTTTAGGATTGTCAGTTACATCAAATTTAAAATTAACTTTATTGTCATCCCTTATAAAAGTTAATCCATTTTGCTCTATTGCTTTTTTATGTTCTCCTCTAGCAATTAAAGAGACTTGTGCGTTTGTTTTTTTTAGACTTGTAGCAATAAATCCACCAATAGATCCTGCTCCAAATATACAAATTTTAGTCATTAGTTCACTAATCCAAACTTTTTAGCTAAAGTATTTCTTTGTAGTTTACCTGTTGCACCTTTAGGAATTTCATTTACAAAAAATATTTTCTTTGGAATTTTAAATTTCGCAAGTTTTTCATTTGCATAAATTTTTATATCATCTTCAGTACACTTCATACCTTCTTTTATGATTATTGCGGTAGCTATATCCTCTCCAAGCATTTTATCCTCATATCCAAAGCAAACAGCTTGCTCAATATTTGGATGATCCATAAGAATGTTATCGACTTCTAAAGGCGAAATCTTTTCGCCACCTTTATTAATTATTTCCTTTAATCTTCCGGAGATTTTCAGATAACCATCTTTATCAAAATATCCCTGATCTCCTGTTCTAAACCAACCATCTGAAAAGCTATTTTTGTTTGCATCTGGATTATTTTCATATCCAGATGTAACATTTTCACCTCTAATACAAACTTCTCCCTCTTCTCCTTGATTCAAAATCTTGTTATTATTATCCATAATACAAACTTCTGGCCCAGCAGGAATTCCTACAAATCCAGGTTTTTGGGACTTAGGCGGTAAAGGATTTGAGGTCATTTGATGAGTAGCTTCCGTCATCCCATATGCTTCTATTACTGGACAATTAAATACCTCGTTTAGTTTTTCAAATACAGCTGGAGGCAGAGATGCTGATGATGATCTTAAAAATCTAAGATTTAATTGCTTAGCAGTTTCTAGATTTTTATCTGCTCTCATCAATATTGCTTGATGCATTGTTGGTACTCCAGAATACCAAGTTATTTTCTCTCTTTTTGCATTATCTATAAATTTTAATGCATTAAATCCACTACTTGCACATACAGATGCCCCTACCTTCATAGATGCAGCAAGAACTGCAATTAAGCCATGAATATGAAATAATGGCATAATATTTAGACAATGATCTTTATCAGTTAAATTAAGACTTTTGGAGATATTATCTGCCGAAGAAAAAATATTTTTATTTGTTAATGGAACAATCTTAGGTCTTGATGTAGTGCCCGAAGTATGCAGCACAAGAGCTTCATGGTCTTCGCCTGGCAAAATATAATCACTGCTTTTTTCAAAAAGATTAAAATCACCGCTTAAAGTATTTCCGTCTGATTTTATTTCGCAAACAGGAATTTTTAATTTATTTGCGACTTCTACTACTGGATTTTTAGAATTTTTCTCTACAATCACTATCTTTGGCTTTAAATCCTCTAGGTAAAATTCGAATTCTTCAGATTTATAGTTAGGGTTTAAAGGTGCAGCAGACATGTAGCTTGAAATCGCCAAAAAACTAGTTGCCATGTAAGGACCGTTTGGCAAAACTATTGCTGCACGATCTTTATTATTAATACCATTACCTGATAATTGTTTTGAAATTCTTTCTATTAATGATTTTAAATCAACAAATTTTAGTGGAGAACTATTTTCAGATGTTATTGCAGTTAGATTATCATTTTGTGATTCTATAATATTCCTAACAATTCTAGAGTTCATTTAAATTAATAACCTTTTGCGTATCCATCTTTTCTTGGATCTGAACCGCCAACTAAATTTCCTTTTTCTCTATCTATTTGAATTGCTTGTCCACCTCCATGAGTACCATCTATATACTCAACATTATGACCGACTTCTTTTAAATTATTAAAAATTTTTTCATCAATACTTTTCTCTAATTTATAAATGTTATTGAAATGGAAAGCTCTAGGAAATGAAATGGCTTGTTGAGGAGTTAAGTTATAATCAATAATGCTATTTAAAACGTGAACTTGTCCTACAGGTTGATATTGTCCTCCCATTACTCCATAAGATAATTCACATTCTCCTTTGTTGTTCATAACTATTCCAGGAATTATGGTATGTAGCGGTCTTTTTAATCCTTGAATACAATTAGGATGACCTTCCTCAACTCTAAAATTAGTTCCTCTATTGTGAAGAACCACTCCAGATTTATCACCTGTTATTCCAGAACCAAAAGCATAGCAAACAGAATTTATTATTGAAACTACATTTAAATCTCTGTCTACTACACTTAAATAAACTGTTTCAGGATGGTTTGGAATATTTAGATCTCCTACATCTGCGCAGCCATTAATAGATATATTTTTTGAGATATTATCTATATTTTGTTCACTTAATATTTTTTTTAAATCTAAATCCACAAATTCTGGATCACCAATATTTTCTTCTTTAAGTTTATAAGCCTGCTTTGTAACTTCTGCTTCAAGATGGAACCTTTCAAATGAATTCACATCATATTTTTCAATACCTAACTTTTCTAATAATTTCATCATTACTAAAACTGTTATTCCAGGGCCACTCGGAGGACATTGATGAATGATAATATCTCTATATCTATCTGATAAAGTATCTGACTTAATAGTTTTTTGCTTATGGAAATCTTCAATTGTATGTAAGCCCCCAAACTCTTTTAAAGTTTTAACTAAATCTTCAGCAATTGATCCTTCATAAAATTCTTTAACTCCATTTTTTGAAATTTTTTCGAGAGTCTCTCCAAGTGCAGGATTTTTATTTACCTCATTAAATTGATAACTTTTACCATTATTTAGCATATGTTTTCTAGAATATGGGTTATGGTTAAGTTTATTAAATACGTTGCTCCAGGCGTTAGCAACAACTTTAGTCACTTTAAAACCATTCTTTGCAATATCTATACCTTTGTGAAACAACTCCTCAAAATCGAGTTTTCCAAAATCATTATGAATTGAATTCCAAGCATCTAATGCACCAGGAATAGTTACTGCATGAGGACTTGTTAAACCAATTTTATCTATATTGTTTTCCTTGAAATAATCAAAATTTGCTTTTGATGGAGCAATACCTGATCCATTATATGAAACAGGGTCTTTGCCATTCATTTTTATTATTGCAAAACAATCTCCACCTATACTTGTAGCATTAGGCTCTGCAACAGACAGAACAACAGAAGCTGCAATAGCTGCATCCACAGCATTTCCACCTTTTTGCAATATTCTAAGAGCTTCTTCTGTAGCTATTGGATGTGATGTTGCGGCCATACCATTTGAAGAAATGGCATCTTTATCTTTTGTTGAATGATTATTCATAATAGAACTGTAATTTCATAAAAAATATAAATGATCAATAAAATAAATAAAAGTATTCTAATTTTTTCTGTATTTGCCTTTGGCTTTTTTATATCAAATTTACTGAGATCAATTACCGCAACATTAACACCTGCTCTTTCAACTGAATTCAATTTAAGTGCCGCAAATCTTGGACTTTTAGCTGGAGGATATTTTCTAGGGTTTTCGCTCATGCAAATTCCTACTGGTATGTTATTAGATAGATTTGGCCCAAAAAAAGTTATCGGATATTTATTAATCATTGCTCTTATTGGAACTATTTCATTCGCTTTTGCTAAAAGTTTTGCAGGTTTATTAATTTCTAGAGTTTTCATTGGTGTAGGTGTTGCCGCTTGTTTAATGGGCCCTTTAACTGGTTACAGAGTATGGTTTGAAGAAAAGTATCAACAACGTGCAAATTCTTGGATGTTGATGGTTGCAAATTTTGGATTTGTTGCATCAACTCTACCAGTTCAAATTTTATTACCAATAATTGGTTGGAGATCTATTTTTTTAATTATAGCCTCTTTAATTTTAATAAGCATAATATTAATATCAATTTTAATACCTTCATGGGAAACCAAAAGAGATGAAGATCAAAAAAATAATCTTCAAAGTCTTTCTTACATATGGAAAAATAAATTCTTTATAAGCTTAGTACCGCTTGCATTTTTTAATTATGGAGGCGTTCAAGCAATACAAACATTGTGGGCTGGCCCATGGATGCTAAATGTAACAGGTTATGATGCAATACAAAGCGCGACAGGTTTATTTTGGATAAATGTAACAATGCTTTTTTCTTTCTTAATATGGGGATATTTTTTGCCAAAACTATCTTCCAAGGGAATTGACAGTATGAAAATTGTAAAATTTACCCTTCCTGTAAGCTATATAATTTTATTTTTAATAATCATAATGGGAGACAAAGCTGGTGCAACCATGTTCACTCTTTATATTTTATCATCAATAGTAATTTCTTTAACCCAACCAGCAATAGCATTAAATTTTCCTACTAAACTAGCAGGAAAATCTTTAACTTCATTCAATGTATTTTTATTTTCTGGTACTTTTTTTGTACAGTGGATAATTGGTTTAATAATAGATTTTTCCACAAATTTAGGTGCTACTATTACAATGAGCTATCAAATTTCTTTTTCAATTTTTTTATTTTTATGCATTTTAAGTTACTTATTTTTTTTAATATTAAATAAAAATGAATAAAAATTTTATTGGATATTTTTTATTATTGTTTCAGCCACTTTTTATGGCTAGTAACTTAATTGTAGCAAGGGGTGGTGTTGATGATGTTCCTCCTATATCTTTATCTTTTTGGAGATGGTTTATTTTTTTCATTATTTTATTTGTACTAAATTATAAGTATTTAGTTGAAAATTTTCAGACTATTAAAAAAGAGAGTAAAAGAAGTTTTTTTCTAGGTTTGATGGGATGTGGTGTTTGTGGAATATTTCCATATATGGCTGGTTCATCTACAACCATTGTTAATATGGGAATTCTTTATACTTCTTCACCAATATTTATAATTTTAATCTCATATTTTCTTTTTAAAGATAAGATAAATATTTTTCAATTTATTGGCTTACTTTTTTGTCTAGTTGGAGTGTTTGCTGTAATTTTAAAGGGCGATATCAATTTACTTCTTGAATTGAAATTTGCTTCTGGAGATTTTTGGATGTTAGGAGCAGCATTAGGCTGGGCGATTTACACAGTAATGCTTTTTCAATGGAATTCAGAACTTAATTTTTTTCCAAGACTAACAATTATATCTTTCTTTGGTTTTTTATCTATTTTGCCTTTTTATTTTATAGAGCATATTTATTTTGAAAAAACTTTATTTAATGAAGAATTTTATTATTGGATTTTGTTTGCAGCAATTTCTCCAGGTATAATTGCTTTCTCATTATACACATTAACTATTAAATATTTAGGACCATCAACAACTGGTTTTACACTATACCTCTATACAATTTATGGAGCTTTTTATGGAATAATATTTTTTTCTGAGATTTTGGAAAATTATCATTTAATAGGTACCATATTTGTATTTTTTGGTATTTATTTGGTAAGAAGAAAAAGTAAAAATGAAATTAAAGCCTAAAATGTTATTTGCAAAAATTCTGTTTTATATTTTTATTATTTATTTTGGAGTTTCTTTAATAGTTTATTTTTATCAAAGAAAATTATTATACCATCCTGGTGAAAATAATTATTTAGATGAGGGACCTTTATCTCACAAAATCGAAAAAGTAAGTATTCAATCTGATAATGATCTAGTTGGATGGTATTACAAAAAAAATAATAACTTTAAAACCTTACTTTTTTTTCACGGAAATGCTGGAAAATTAGATAATAGAATTTATAAACTTAATGAGTTTGCAGATTTAGATTTAAACTATTTAATTTTTGCATATAGAGGCTTTAGTGGAAACAAAGGCAAACCAACAGAAATTGGACTTTATAAAGATGCAATTAAAGCCAAAGAATGGCTTAATCAAAACAATATAGAAGATAAAGATATTGTTCTCTATGGAGAGTCTCTTGGTACTGCTGTAGCAATAGAGACCGCAAGTAACAATTTATTTGCAGGTATAATATTAGAGTCCCCTTTTACATCCATGGAGATTCTGGCGCAAAAATATTACCCATATCTTCCTGCAAAAATTATTTTAAAAGATAAATACAAATCTATTGAAAAAATTAACAAAATAAAGTTTCCTATGCATGTGATGCATGGGAAAAAGGATAATATTGTACCATTTTATATGGGTGAAGAAATATTTAATAAATATGTTGGTGTTAAGTCAAATTATTTTAATGACAACGACGACCATATGATGGAATTTAATAAAAATTTAATTCAATCAATCGACAATTTTATAAAAAGTTTAAATTAAGACATAATTTAAACAAATCCACATCACTTTTAAATTCTAATTTTAGATATGTTTAAATTCCTTTTATTACTTTTTTTATTAATATTGCCAACAAAACTTAGTTCAGAAATAAATAATGATTACTATGATAACAATTATTTTCATATTGGAAAAATGAACTCTTACAATAGTGAGTTCATTCTATATTTTAAAACACGGAAGAAAGCTATTTTAGCAAAGGGAGAATTTTCTAATTATATTAATGATTTTCCACAGGACTTATACTTATATGATAAAAATTTAAATAAAGATTACCCTTTAATTTCGTATGACTGGTTTCCAAAAAAAGTTAAAAAAATATCAAAAAAATATAATTACCCGCTTTTCCCAGAGGATTTTGCTTACTATTTATTAAATGACAACAACACTTTAATTTTGATAAGTGCAAAAAAAAATTTTAATGAAAATTTAAAATATGACATAAAAAATAATAAGTTAGAAATTGCTAAGACTTCTGGCAAATTAAATTTTATAATCTCTTCTTATGCTGAAAACTGTGGTTATAAATCTCTAAAAAATAATTTTGAGTGCAATATCTATAAACCTTTAATTTCTAAAAATTTGCTTAATTAACTTGGGTAAAAGCATTTGCAAACTTTTCAGCTTCAAATATTTGTAAGTCATCCTCTTTTTCTCCAAGCCCGAGACCAACAATAGGTACTTTATATTTCTTTGAAATCGCAATCAATATCCCACCTTTTGCAGTTCCATCAAGTTTTGTCATTATGATACCTGTGATTGGAAGTAATTTGTTAAATTCTTCGAGTTGATTAATTATATTTTGTCCCGATGTTGCATCTAAAACTAAAATAACCTCGTGAGGCGCTGTTTCATCACTTTTTTTAATTACATTTCCTATTTTTTTTAATTCATCCATTAAATTCTTTTTATTTTGTAATCTTCCTGCCGTGTCTACTATTACTTGATCTATATTTTGACTTTTAGCTATTTCCATTGCTTTAAAAGCAACTGAAGCCGGATCTGAACCAGGATCTGATTTTACAATTTTAGCATCAACCCTGTTAGCCCATTCTTCTAATTGATCAATAGCAGCCGCTCTAAATGTATCGCATGCTGAAAAAAGAACTTTATTATTATTTTGTATAAATATTTTTCCTAATTTTCCAATAGTAGTTGTCTTACCAACTCCATTAACACCTGAAACTAATATTATATTTGTCTTTTCTTTTTTTAAAAAAAAATCTTTCTTTTCTAAGGGTGTCATTAGTTCTAAAATATAATTATTAAGTATTTCGAAAACTTCCTTGATTGGATCATTTTTAGGATCAATCTTTTTTTGAGCAATTATAGATTTTATCTCTGATGCTGCATCTATGCCCACATCTGAGCTGATCAAGAATTCTTCTATTTTATCAAGAGTTGCATCGTCAATTTCTTTCTTAACTATTATTTCTTTAAGGCCTGATGCTATATTGCTTGCACTTCTTTTAAATCCGATTTTAAATTTTTCAAAAATACCCATTATATTTTGATATTAATCTTTTCAATTTCAGATACAGGACCTCTCATTTTTATATTTAATTCATTATCAATTTGAATATTTAAAATTCCTGTCGAAAATTCTATTTTTGAATTACTGTTTTGTAGTTGATTTAAATTAGCTGCGACTGCTGTTGCACATGCTGCAGTCCCGCAAGCTTTTGTTAAACCTGCACCCCTCTCCCAAACTTTAATTTTGTAATGTTGTTCACTAATTTTCTGAGCTATTGTGACATTGCATTTCTCAGGGAAAACTTCATGATTTTCTATTAATGGTCCATATTTTTTTAAATTTATTTTTTCTATATCCTCGCAAAAATATACGATATGAGGGTTTCCAACATTCACTGCAATACCACCATTCATTTTATTTCCGTCAATATCAATCATACCAAGTGATAGATTTTTAGTATCAAGATTTTTACTTAAAGGAATTTTGTTCCACTCTAAATTTGGAGTTCCAATTATCGTTTCAACATCTTTATCATTAAGAACTTTAGATTTTAATATCTTTGAGGATACCGAAATTTCAATTTCTTTTTTATTTTTTTCAATACTTAGTAAATAAGCAACACATCTAGTTCCATTTCCACATGCATCTGAGCGGCTTCCATCCGAGTTAAAAAAAGCAACATCAGCATCAGCTTTTTGACTTTTGTTTATGTAGATCAACTGATCGCACCCTATGAAATCTCTGTCACAAATTTTTAAGATTTGGTCATTTGATAAGTTTAAACTATTTATTCTCTGATCAATAATAACAAAGTCGTTACCCAATCCGTCCATTTTAAATGCTTCAAATTCCATATAAATAATACTTAACTTATTTATTGACTTTTTGAACCTCTAATATAATTTACGCGCACTTCCGCAAAATACAGCAATTTGCGGTGTCTTTGGAAACAAAGAGATCGACACCAGTCAGCGAGGGTTCGCCCACTGGTGCGATACTTGCTGTGCGAAATTATGTTTGAAAATTTAACTAATAAATTTGAAGAAATTTTTTCTTCATTAAAAAAAGCTCCTTCTCTTGATGAAAAGCAAGTTGATGAGGGTTTAAAAAGTATAAGGTTGGCTTTATTAGAAGCCGATGTTTCTTTAGACGTAGTTAAGGAGTTTATTAGTAGAGTTAAGCCCAAAGCGCTAGGTCAGGAAATTATAAGGTCAACTTCTCCCGGAGATATGGTTGTAAAAATCGTTTATGACGAAATAACATCTTTTTTAGGTGATAAGAATTCTGAAATTACCCTTAATGCTGTCCCTCCAGTTCCAATCATGTTAGTTGGATTGCAAGGTTCAGGAAAAACCACAACAACCTCAAAATTAGCAAAATTTTTAGAAAAAAATAATAAGAAAAAAGTAATGATGGCTAGTTTAGACGTTTACAGACCTGCCGCGCAACAGCAATTGAGACTTTTGGGTGAACAAAATAATATTGAAACTTTGCCAATTATAGAGGGCCAGCTTCCAGCTGATATTTGTAGAAGAGCTTTAAGTGCTGCAAATTTAAATGGTTGTGAAGTAGTTTTATTTGATACCGCTGGAAGAACACAAATAGATTTTCAAATGATGAATGAAATTAAACAAATTGAAACTATTATTAATCCTGCAGAAACTATACTAGTAGCAGATTCTCTAACAGGTCAAGTTGCTGCTAATGTAGCCAAGGAATTTAAAAATACAGTAAATTTGAGCGGTATTATACTTACAAGAGCAGATGGAGATGGAAGAGGTGGAGCAGCATTGAGTATGAAATATGTTGCTGAAGTACCCATAAAGTTTCTTGGTGTTGGAGAAAAAATTGAGAATTTTGAAGTTTTCCATCCTGATCGAATTGCAAATAGAATTTTGGGAATGGGAGATATCGTTTCCTTAGTTGAAAAAGCTTCAGAAGATTTAGATCAAGAAAATTTAAAGAAAACAGAAGAGAAACTTAAAAAAGGTCAATTCTCGATGGAAGATTATCTTTCTCAATTACGTCAAATGAAAAAGATGGGTGGAATAGAAGGCATAATGTCATTTCTCCCTGGAGTTTCAAAAATTAAATCACAAATGGATCAATCAGGAATAGATGAAAAAATTATAACTCAAAATGAAGCTGTTATTTTATCAATGACAAAGCAAGAAAGAGAAAATCCTAAAATTATAAATGGATCAAGAAAAAAAAGAATTGCTAATGGCTCAGGTACAGACATTGCCACTATCAATAAGTTGTTAAAACAATTTAAGATGATGTCAGAAATGATGAAAAAAATGTCTAAAGGAAACATGAAAGGAATGGCGGATAAAGGGATCCCGCCTGAACTATTTAATCAATTAAAATAAAGGAGATATAAGTAATGTTAAAAATGAGACTATCAATGGGAGGTACTAAAAAAAGGCCAGTATATAAAATTGTTGTGGCTGATAGTAGATTTCCAAGAGACGGAAGGTTTATAGAAAAATTAGGTTTTTATAATCCGTTATTACCGAAGGATAAAAAGGAAAGAATTGGCTTAGATTCCGAGCGAATTAAATATTGGTTAGGTCAAGGAGCTCAGCCAACAACAAGAGTTGCAAGGTTATTGGGAGAAAACGATATAATGCCAATGCCTGAAAAAGGAAACAATCCTCAAAAAGCAATTCCTAAAAAAGATAGAAAAAAAGCTGACGATGGTGGAGAAGCGAAACCAGAAGGAGATGCATCTAAACCAGCAGAAGCACCTAAGGAAGAAGCTAAACCAGCAGAAGCACCTAAGGAAGAAGAAAAAAAATAATGTTAGAAGCTCGTATATTCACACTCTATCCAGATTTTTTTCCAGGCTATTTAGGCCAAGGTATTTTTGGTAAAGCACTATCAGAGAATAAATGGAAAATAGATACTGTGGATATAAGAGAGTATGCATTTGATAAGCATAAAACTGTTGATGACACTCCTTATGGAGGAGGTGAAGGTATGTTAATGAAAGCAGATGTATTAGCAAAATCAATAGATAAGAATGTTAAAGATGGCGAAAAGATTATTTATCTAAGTCCAAAGGGTAAGTTGTTCAATCATCAATTAGCAAAACAACTATCTCAAGAAAAAACAATAAATATAATTTGTGGACACTTTGAAGGAGTTGATGAAAGATTGTTAAAAACAAGAAATATTGAGGAAGTAAGTATAGGAGACTTTGTTTTATCTGGAGGTGAAGGAGCTTCGTTTGTAATTCTTGATGCAATTTTAAGATTTATTCCTGGTATTCTTGGTAATACAAATTCAGCTAAAGAAGAAAGTTTTGAAAACGGACTTTTAGAGTATCCTCAATTTACAAAACCTCAAATATGGGAGGAAAAAAGTGTTCCAGATGTGCTATTATCAGGCGATCACGCCAAAATTAAAGACTGGCGTTTATCTCAATCTGAGGCTATAACACGCGACCGAAGACCGGATTTGTGGCAATTATATAAAAAGACTAAAGAGAATTAAAATGAAGACAATTGAAGAAATTAATCAATCTAAAGTAAAAAAAATTATTTCTGAGAGAAAGCATCCAGAATTTTTCCCAGGCGATATTGTTAAAGTAGGAGTTAGAATAACTGAAGGAAAAAGAGATCGTATTCAATATTTTGAAGGTGTGTGCATTGCAAAAAAAAATAGAGATATCAATTCTTCTTTTACTGTAAGAAAAATTTCTTTTGGTGAGGGTGTGGAAAGAACATTTGCTCTATATAGTCCGATTGTAGATACAATTAAAGTTGTAAGGTCAGGAAAAGTTAGAAGAGCCAAGTTATATTATTTGAGAGATAGAACAGGTAAATCTGCAAGAATTGCAGAAAAAATTAAAAAGAAAATAGGTATAGATGTCGAAACTAAGATTCACGAAGTAACAGAAGAAAATGTTATGCCTGATACAGAGCAAAAAACAGCAGACAGCCCACAAGATACCAATAAAGATGCTCCAAAAGTAGAAGCGAAAAAACCAGAAGATAAAAAAGAAACTAAAGAAGAAACCCCATCAGTAGAAAAAAAAACTGATGAAAAAAAAGAAAATCCTGAAGTAAAAAAATAATTTTTTACAATGCCTCAAACTATATACGATAAAATATGGAATGATCACCTTGTTCATCAACAAGAAGATGGGACTTCACTTTTATTTGTTGATAGACATTTAATTCATGAAGTTACTAGTCCACAAGCATTTGAAGGTTTAAGAAATTCAAATAGAAAAGTTAGACAACCTTCTTTAACTTTAGCAGTAGCAGATCACAATGTTCCAACAACGGATAGATCAGTTCCTATTACTGACAAAGATTCAAAAATACAAATCGAGACACTAGAAAAAAACTGTGCAGAATTCGGAATAAATCTTTTTGGAATGAAGGATAAAAGACAAGGAATAGTTCATATTATTGGTCCAGAACAGGGATTTACACAACCTGGAACTATTATCGTTTGTGGTGATAGTCACACTGCTACTCACGGAGCATTTGGTGCATTAGCATTCGGAATTGGAACTTCGGAAGTGGAACATGTCTTGGCAACACAGACTTTAGTTCAAAAAAAATCAAAAAATTTTAGAATAAACGTTAATGGATCTCTTCCTGTTGGAGTAACATCTAAGGATGTAATATTACAAATAATCGGAAAAATTGGTACAGCTGGTGGAACTGGTTATGTAATTGAATATGCTGGAAACTTAATTTCGAATTTAAGTGTCGAACAAAGAATGACGATTTGCAATATGACAATTGAAGGTGGAGCAAGGGCTGGATTAATAGAGCCAGATGAAAAAGTTTTTAATTATTTAAAAGGTAAACCAATGTCTCCAAAGAATTCAAATTGGGACAAAGCATTAGAATATTGGAGTAAATTAAAGTCTGATGGTGATGCAGTATTTGACAAAGAAATCAGTCTAGAGGGCAAAGATATTAAACCAATGGTAACTTGGGGAACTTCGCCTCAGGATGTAGTAGATATTGATGGAATTGTTCCTGATCCTGAAAATGAGCAAAACGAAGACAGAAAAAATTCTATTAACAGGTCATTAAAATATATGGGTTTAAAGCCAAAAACTAAAATAAAAGATATTAGAATTGATAAAGTTTTTATCGGAAGTTGCACAAATGGAAGAATTGAAGATTTAAGAGAAGCTGCAAAAATCTTAAAAGATAAAAAAATTGCTCCTCATGTAAATGCAATGATAGTTCCTGGTTCAGGATTAGTAAAACAACAAGCAGAGCAAGAAGGTTTAGATGTAATATTTAAAAATTCTGGATTTGAATGGCGTGAGCCAGGTTGTTCAATGTGTTTAGCTATGAATGCAGATAAGTTGAAGCCAGAAGAAAGATGTGCATCAACATCAAATAGAAATTTCGAAGGAAGACAAGGACGAGGTGGAAGAACTCATTTAGTTAGTCCAGCTATGGCTGCTGCAGCTGCTATATCAGGAAATTTAGATGATGTTAGAAAATACAATAGTTAAATGAACAAATTTTCAACATTAAAAAGCATTCCTGCATATTTACCAATTGTAAATATCGATACAGATATGATTATTCCAAAGCAATTTTTAAAAACAATAAAAAGAACAGGACTTGGAAAAAATTTGTTTTATGAAATGAGATATGACGAAAAAGGTAAAGTAGTAGATGACTTTATCTTAAATAAATCCCCATATGATAATTCTAAGATTTTAATTGCAGGGAATAATTTTGGATGTGGATCTTCTAGAGAACATGCGCCATGGGCACTTTTAGACTTTGGTATCACTTGCGTTATAAGTACTAGTTACGCAGATATATTTTATAATAATTGTTTTAAAAATGGAATATTGCCTATTAAAGTTAATGATGAACAGATAAAAGAACTTTCTGAATATTCTAAGAGACAAGAAGAAATTGCAATAAACTTACCAGATCAAAAAATAATTTTTGGGAATAAAGAAATCAAATTTGAATTAGATGAATTTAAAAAAAAATGTTTAATTGAGGGACTAGATGATATTGCACTGTCTTTGGAAAAGTCTAATAAAATAATTTCATTTGAAGAAAAATTAAAATCCACAAAGCCTTGGATATTTAATGATTAAAGTCAAAAAGAGAAAATTCTTATTATTACCAGGTGATGGTATTGGTCCCGAGGTTATTGGTGAAGTTAAAAAGATTATAACTTGGTTTAATGTAAATAAATCTCTTGATTTTGATATGGAAGAAGCTTTAGTTGGAGGAGCATCTTACGACAAGCACGGAACACCGATTACAGATGAAGTATTTTATAAATCATTAGAATGTGAAGCAGTCATTTTAGGAGCTGTGGGTGGACCAAAATATGATAATTTAGATTTTTCCAAAAGACCTGAGAGAGCTCTTCTTAAGCTAAGAAAAGAATTAAAATTATTTGCAAATTTGAGGCCTGCAATTTGTTTTAAACAATTAGTTGAGGCATCTACCCTAAAACCTGAAATCGTATCAGGTCTAGACATTATGATTGTTAGAGAATTGACAGGTGGTATTTATTTTGGTGAGCCGAGAGGTATCAAGCCAATTGATAATGGTGAACGTAAAGGAATAAACACTCATACTTATACTTCATCAGAAATTAAAAGAGTTGCTAGAGTTGCATTTGATCTAGCAAAGAAGAGAAACAATAAAGTTACTTCCTGTGAAAAATCAAATGTTATGGAAGCAGGTCAATTATGGAAAGAGGAAGTTCAAAATCTTCACGATAAAGAATTTAAAGATGTTGAGTTAAATCATATGCTTGCAGATAATTGTGCAATGCAACTTTTGAGAAATCCAAAGCAATTTGATGTAATTGTGACAGATAATTTGTTTGGTGATATGTTGTCAGATGAAGCATCTATGCTGACGGGATCTTTAGGTTTATTACCTTCAGCTTCTCTGGGTGCAAAAAATAAAGATGGTGAAATGAGAGCAATGTATGAGCCTGTTCATGGATCTGCTCCAGATATTGCTGGAAAAGGAATTGCAAATCCAATTGCAACCATCTTGAGTTTTGCAATGGCCCTGAGGTACTCTCTTGACTTAGATAAAGAGGCTGATGACTTAGAAAAAGCAGTGCAAAATGTACTAGATGATGGGTTAAGAACTAAAGATATTATGTCAAAAGGAACAAAAGAAATTTCAACTTCTGGTATGGGAGATGCGATTATTGCATATTTGCAAAAATAAAAAAATTAACTTAATTTGATATTATTAAATTTATGACTGTTTATTCCGCACCTGTGAAAGATATGATGTTCTTATTTGAACATCTAAAAGATAATAAAAATTATAACGAAATTGAAAAATATAAAGAAGTCACATCTGATCTAGTAAAAGATATCTTAGAGGAAGCTGCAAAAATTAATGAAGAAATGCTTCTTCCTTTAGCAAAAGCTGGAGACGAAAATCCTTGTGTCTATGAAAATGGAGTAGTTAGAACCCCTCCAGGTTATAAAGAGGCATATTCAAAATTTATAGAAGATGGATGGGTATCTTTAACTTGTGATCCAAAATATGGTGGCCAAGGAATGCCAAAAACTGTAAGTGCTTTTTTTGATGAAATGCTTTCATCATCAAGTTTATCTTTTAAATTATATAGTGAATTAAGTATAGGTGCATACAATTGTATTTTGAGTCATGCAACTGAAGAAATCAAAAACACATATCTTCCTAAAATTGTTGAGGGTAAATGGAGTGGGACAATGTGTTTAACAGAGCCTCAATGTGGAACAGATTTAGGATTAATAAAAACAAAGGCAATTAAAAATGAAAATGGTACTTATAATATAAGTGGACAAAAAATCTTTATTACTTCTGGTGACCACGATTTAACTGAAAATATTATACACCTTGTTTTAGCAAGAACGCAGGATGCACCAAAAGGAACGAAGGGGATAAGTTTATTTTTAGTACCAAAATATGAAATTAATGATGATGGATCAATTGGTCCAAGAAACGGCGTCAATACTGTTTCAATTGAATCAAAAATGGGTATTAAAGGTTCACCCGCATGTGTATTAAGTTTTGATGATGCCAAAGGCTATATGATCGGACCAGAGAACAAAGGCTTAAATTCTATGTTTACAATGATGAACTTAGAAAGAATTGTTGTCGGTATACAAGGATTAGGTCTATCTGAAACAGCTTATCAAACTGCTTTAAGTTATTCAAAAGAGAGAAAACAAGGTAAATCAAATAATAATTCTAATGGAGAAACAGATTTAATTATTAAGCACGCAGATATTCGAAGAAGTTTATTAAATATGAAGTCTATAATTGAGGGAGAAAGATCCTTATCTTTTTGGATGGCCCAGCAGGTAGATGTAAGCTTAAGTCATAGTTCAGAGGAAGTAAAAAAAGATGCATCGGATATTGTAGGTCTTATGACCCCAGTAATTAAGTCATTTTTTACAGATATGGGTATGGAAATAACCAATGAAGCAATTCAAGTTTTTGGTGGCTATGGTTATACAAAAGACCAAGGGATAGAACAATTATTTAGAGATAATAGAATTACACCTATTTACGAAGGAACTAATTCTGTGCAGGCAATTGATTTTGTATTTAGAAAAATTAGTCAGAAAAAAGTTTTTGAAAATTTTATGAAATATGTAGATACAGAAATTCAAAATTGTTCAAAAGTAGACAATTTAAATGAACATGTAAAAAAAATATCTGAATTAAAAAATATATTGTCAGATTTCACGGACTGGATATCTCCTAATGGCAATACGCCAAAAGACGATATAAGCGCATCATGTAACGATTATTTAAGATTTTTTGGTTATTTTTGTCTTTCATTTATATGGCTAAAAACAATGAGAAAAAGCTATGAAAATTTGGAAAACAATAAAGAGTTTTATGAAGATAAATTAAATACAGGAAATTATTATTTTGACAAAATTTTGCCTAGAGCTGAGAGCCATTATAAATCTGCTATTTCTGGTAGTAAATATACTATGAGCGCAAAATTTAACTGATGAATAAATATAATCATAACTTAGATAAAAATCCTTCAAATTATGTCCCGTTAACACCGCTTAGCTTTCTAGAAAGAGCAAAAGATATTTATCCAAATTATGAGGCTTTAGTATATGAAACAAAATCTTTCACATGGACTGAAGTATTTAACAGGTGCATCAAATTTGCAAGTGCACTAGAGAAAATTGGTATTGTTGAAGGAGACACAGTCTCAGTTATGACCTTTAATACTCCAGAGATTTTTGAAGCACATTATTCTGTCCCTATGACAGGAGCCGTTTTAAATACAATTAATTCAAGACTTGATGCAAAAACTGTTGCTTATATTTTAGAACACAGTGAAGCAAAAGTATTAATAATAGATAGACAATTGCATGCAGTTGCAGAAAAGGCTTTATCAACTTTAAAAGAAAAACCAATCGTAATTGATGTTCAAGATGATTTTGCTGACCAATCCTTGTTAAAAAAAATTGGAGATAGAGAATATGAGGAATTTTTAAGCACCGGTGATGAAAATTATATTTGGAAAAAACCAAAGGATGAATGGCAAGCAATTTCTTTAAGTTATACGTCTGGAACAACCGGAAACCCAAAAGGTGTTGTTTATCATCATAGAGGCTCTTATTTAATGTCAACAGGTAGTGCTGTTGCTTGGAATATGCCAAATAGATTAAATTTTTTAACAGTTGTACCAATGTTCCACTGTAATGGATGGGGGTACCCGTGGACAATACCAATGCTAAATGGAAAAACAGTTTGTTTAAGAGCTATTGATGTAAAAAAAATATTTGAATTAATTGAAAAGCACGACATTACCCATTTTGGAGGTGCACCTATTGTACTTAATATGATAACAGGTGCATCACAAAATGATATCAAAGAATTAAAAAACAAAGTTTATGTTTTAACTGCTGGAGCACCACCTCCAAGTATTATTTTCAAAAAAATGAAAGCATTAGGATTTGAGGTAATGCATGTCTATGGTTTAACAGAAACATATGGACATGTTTTACAATGTGCTTGGAACGATGAATGGAATGGTTTTGAAGAAGACAAAATTAATGAAATTAAAGCAAGACAAGGTGTGAGATTTCCAAACACAGAAGGAGTGGTTGTTTTAGATCCAGAAACTATGAAACCCGTGCCTATGGATGGAGAAACCATTGGCGAGATAATGATCAAAGGTAATGTTGTTATGAAAGGGTATTTTAAAGACAAAGAGGCCACTGAAAAGGCTATGAAAGATGGATGGTTTCACTCTGGTGATTTGGCAGTTATTTATCCAGATGGATACATCAAGGTTAAAGATAGGTCGAAAGATATTATTATTTCAGGTGGAGAGAATATTTCTTCTATCGAAATCGAAAACACACTTTCTAAGCACCCAGCTGTTTCAATTGTTGCTGTAGTAGCAAAACCAGATGAGAAATGGGGAGAAGTTCCATGCGCATTTATAGAGAAAGTGGCAGATAAAGAGACAAATGAAAAAGAATTAATCGATTTTTGTAGAGAAACTCTAGCAGGGTTCAAAATTCCAAAAAAAATAGACTTCTGTGAACTTCCAAAAACATCAACAGGTAAAATCCAAAAATTTGAATTAAGAAAAAGAGCTAAGGAACTTACTTAGATTTCTTTCAAATAAACAACTTACTTTCTTTACAAATAGATAAAAAGATGACACTAAGCTAAAAAATGAAAAACTTTTCTATTGCAAAATCAAGAAGACTTAGAGGTACGCCTTATACATCAAGAATTGAAAAACAAGGTGTTACAGCTTACACAATATACAATCATATGTTGCTTCCTGCTGCATTTGGTTCTTTAGAAGACTCATATCATCATTTAAAAGAGCATGTTCAAGTTTGGGATGTGGCTGCTGAAAGACAAGTAGAGATTACTGGAAAAGATGCTGCAAAATTGGTTCAACTTATGACTTGTAGAGATCTTTCGAAATCAAAAGATGGAAGATGTTATTATTGTCCAATCATAGATGATAATGCTGGATTAATTAATGATCCAGTTGTTCTAAGATTTAATGAGAATAAATGGTGGGTTTCTATTGCAGATACGGATGTAATCTTATTTGCAAAAGGATTGGCAATTGGAAATAAATTTGATGTAAATATTATCGAACCCGAAGTTGACATTATGGCTGTGCAAGGGCCTAAATCTTTTAAATTGATGGAAAAAGTTTTTGGAGAAAAGATAACAAAATTAAAATTTTTTGGTTTTGATTATTTTGATTTTGCTGGAGCCAAACATTTAATTGCTCAATCAGGATGGTCTAAACAAGGTGGATATGAAATTTATGTAGAGAATAATGAGGCGGGTTTAAAACTATACGATCATTTATTTGAAATTGGAGATGAGTTTAATATTAGAGCAGGATGTCCTAATTTAATTGAACGTATCGAAAGTGGATTACTTTCTCAAGGAAACGATATGGATAATGGAGACAACCCATACGAATGTGGCTTTGATAAATATATTAATATTGATAGTGATGTTGAATTTTTAGGAAAAGAGCAATTAAAAAAAATAAAGTCTGAAGGAATTAAAAGAAAACTAATGGGCGTTAAAATTGATACTGATAAAATAAGCGTAACTGGTTCAATGAATTTAACAGATGAAAAAAATAATATAATCGGAGAACTACGATCAGGTTGTTACAATCCAACTTTTAAACAGGTAATTGGTATAGCTATGATAAAAAAACCGTATTTTGAAGCAAAGCAAACATTCAAAATTGATATAAATGGTAATAGTTTTAACGGAACAGTTTGCGATTTACCTTTCATTTAGTATAAATCTTTAAAATGACTAATATAGCTATCATCGGTGCAACCGGTAATGTTGGAAGAAAGACACTAGAAGTTATAGAAAAAAAGGATATTAAATTTAATAAACTTTTTTTAGTAGCTTCTTCTAATAGTGCTGGAAAAAAAATAAGTTTTAAGGGCAAAGATTATGAAGTCCATGATCTTGAAAAATACGATTTTTCAAATGCAAATATAACTTTTTTTGCAGCAGGTGGTAAAATTGCAGAACAATATGCAGAAAGTGCAGCAAAATTAACAACTGTAATTGATAATTCTAGTTTTTTTAGAATGGATCCTGACGTTCCACTTATTGTACCTCAAGTGAATGCAGAAAAAATTAATGAAATGAAAAAAAATATTGTGGCAAATCCTAACTGCTCAACAGCTCAGTTAGTATTAGCTCTTAAACCATTACATGATTTATATAAAATAAAAAGAGTAATAGTTTCCACCTATCAATCTGTTTCTGGAGGCGGAAAAGCACCTATGGATGAATTGATTGAACAAACTAAATCTTATCTTGATGGAAATTCTGTTGAATCTAAAAATTTTACTAAACAAATAGCTTTCAATATCATTCCTCACATTGATGTTTTTTCGGATGATGGATACACAAAAGAAGAATTGAAAATGACTAATGAAACAAAAAAAATACTGGACAATAATATAGAGCTAACAGCTACATGCGTTAGAATTCCTGTTCTTGTATCACATTCAGAATCAGTAAATATAGAGTTTGAAAATCCTTATTCTCTAGAACAAATCAGAGAAGCATTAAATAATGCTGATGGTTGTAGCGTTATAGATAAAAGAGAAAATGGAGGATATAGTACACCAATAGAAGCAACTGGTAGTGATGAAACATTTATCTCAAGAATTAGAGATGATAAAACAAAAGAGAATTCAATTAATTTGTGGATCGTTTCAGATAACCTATTAAGAGGCGCCGCATTAAATTCTGTTGAAATTGCAGAAACAATAATGAAAGCAAATCAAAATGGAAAATAATCCTTTATCTCCTCATATTCAAATTTATAGATGGCATGTATCATCTTTAGTTTCAATATCTCATAGAATTACAGGAATAATAAATATATTAGCAATAACTTTAATTTGTATCTTTTTTATTTTTTTTTCATTTAGCGAAGGAAGTCATGAATTTATAAAATTATTCCTCCAATCTTTTATTGGGAAATTTTTCATCTTGGGTATTACATGGTCTTTTAGTTTTCAAATCTTAAGTGAGATAAGACATTTAATTATGGATTTTGGTTATGGATTTGAGTTAAAAACCACAAAAATTACTGGCTTAATTGTAATATTTGGATCTTTTATATTAACCGTTTCAATTTATTTAATAGGACGAAATTTATTTTAATGAGAGCAGTAACAAAAAAATGGGTATTTTTAAAAGTGAGTTCTCTCATATTAGTACCTTTGATGTTATGGTTTGCTTTAAATTTGGTTAGTATTTATGACAAAAGCTACTTAGAGATATTAACTTTTCTAACTTCTCAACCTTCAAAGTTTATATTTAGTCTTTTTCTTATTTTTGCTTACTTTTTCTCGGCATTAAGCATCAGCGAGGTTTTTGAAGACTATATTAAAGATGAAAAAATCAAAAATGCCGCAAACAAAGCTTTAAATTTTTTTGCTATAACAATTCCTTTAATTACAATATTTGCAGTATTTAAAATAACTATATGAAATCTTATAATATTATAGATCATGAATACGATGTCGTTGTCCTTGGCGCTGGAGGTTCTGGCCTAAGAGCTGCGGTTGGCTTAAGTGAAGCTGGATTAAAAACTGCATGCATTTCTAAAGTCTTTCCAACCAGAAGTCATACATCAGCTGCCCAAGGTGGAATTTCAGCAGCCCTTGGAAACATGGGAGAAGACGATTGGCGTTGGCATATGTACGATACTGTAAAAGGAGCAGATTGGTTAGGCGATCAAGATAGTATTGAATATTTGTGTAAGGAAGCTCCAAAAGCAGTACTAGAATTAGAAAAGTATGGTGTTCCTTTTAGTAGAACAGAAGATGGAAAAATTTATCAAAGACCATTTGGTGGAATGACAAAAAATTATGGAAATGGAATTGTACAAAGAACTTGTGCTGCAGCAGACAGAACTGGTCATGCAATTCTCCACACATTATATGGTCAAGCACTTAAACATAATACAGAATTTTTTATTGAATATTTTGCATTAGACTTAATTATGAAAGATGGACAATGCAAAGGTTTAATTGCTTGGAATTTAAATGATGGAACAATTCATCGTTTTAGATCTCACATAACAATTATAGCCACAGGGGGATATGGGAAGGTGTATTACTCAGCAACATCTGCACATACTTGTACTGGTGATGGTAATGCAATGGTATTAAGAGCTGGATTACCTCTTCAAGATATGGAGTTTGTACAATTTCACCCAACAGGAATATATGGACACGGAACACTTATTTCTGAAGGTGTAAGAGGTGAAGGTGGATATTTGGTAAACTCTAAAGGTGAAAGATTTATGGAGAGATATGCTCCCAATGCAAAAGATCTTGCATCAAGAGATGTAGTTAGCAGATCAATGTCTATTGAAATCAATGAGGGAAGAGGTGTTGGTAAAGATCAAGACCATGTTCATTTATATTTAAGTCATTTAGATAAAAAAGTTATTGAAGATAGATTGCCAGGCATTACTGAGGCAGCAAGATTATTTGCAAATGTAGATGTAACCAAAGAACCGATACCAGTTGTTCCAACAGTTCATTATAATATGGGTGGTATACCAACAAATTATAAAGCTGAAGTTTTAACAGTAAACGGATCTCAAAAAACAGTCCCAGGTTTGATGGCGATTGGTGAGGCTGCGTGCGTATCTGTGCATGGAGCAAATAGATTAGGTTCAAATTCACTTATTGACTTGGTTGTTTTTGGAAGAGCAGCAGCAAAGAGAGCAGCGGAATTGGTAAAACCTGGAACGCCTCACGAAGAAGTTAGTGAAAGCGAAACTGAAAAATGTCTAAATAGATTTGATAAGCTAAGGTATGCAGAGGGAGATAATGGAACTGCTGAACTTAGACTGGCGATGCAAAAAACAATGCAGTCTAAATGTGCTGTATTTAGAACTGAAAAGAATCTTAAAGAGGGTGTAGACGAGATCAGAAAAACATATGACGGCATGGAATCGATTTCTGTTAAAGATAAATCGTTGGTATTCAATACTGATTTAGTTGAGACTTTAGAATTTGATAATTTAATTAGACAAGCAATAACAACTGTAGATTCTGCATATCACAGAAAAGAAAGCAGAGGAGCTCATGCTCGTGAAGATTATCCGAAAAGAAATGATGAAAAATTTATGAAACATACATTATCTTGGTGTGATGGAAAAAATACTAAAATTGAATACAGAGATGTACATACTTCAACATTAACAAATGAAGTCCAATATTTTCCTCCACAAGAAAGAGTGTATTAATGGTTCAATTAAATTTACCACAAAACTCAAAAGTTAATAAAGGTAAATATTTTAAAGACAAAACCGGTTCAAAGAATATCAGAAAAGTAAATGTTTACAGATGGGATCCATCAACTGGAGAGAACCCAAGAATAGACACATATGAAGTAGACATGGATAATTGTCCATCTAAAGTTTTAGACATACTAAATAAAATTAAAAACGAAATTGATCCAACACTTGCATATAGAAGATCTTGTGCGCATGGAGTTTGTGGTTCTTGTGCAATGAATATGGGTGGAAAAAATGGTCTTGCATGTACTAAGCCACATGCAGAAATCAAGGGAGATATAGATATATACCCTTTGCCTCACTTAAAAGTAAAAAAAGATTTAATAGGAGACTTAAGTGGATTATATAAACAATACCAATCCATTGAACCTTGGTTAAAAAATAATTCAAAAAGTGAAACAACAGAAATTCATCAATCTCCAGAAGATAGAGCTAAACTTGATGGAGCTTATGAATGTATAATGTGTGCTTGTTGTTCTACTTCATGTCCTAGTTATTGGTGGAATGGCGATAAGTATTTAGGTCCTGCAGTTTTATTACAAGCTTATAGATGGATAATGGATAGCAGAGACGAAGATAGAAAGGAAAGACTTCAAAAGGTTGCAGATGAACTTAAGCTTTATAGATGCCATACGATTTTGAACTGCACTAACGCATGTCCAAAAGGATTAAATCCAGCAAAAGCTATTGCTGAGATAAAGAAAATGCTTGCAACCACATAATTACTTATTTAAATACATCCATGAATTTAATAGAGCATTTTATCGATGGTAAAATTGTTTCAGGTACATCTGATAGAAAAGGAAAAGTATTTAATCCTGCTATAGGCAAACAAGAGTCTGAGGTTAGACTTGGTACAAAACAAGATCTTGATTTAGCAGTACAAAAAGCAAAAAAAGCATTTGAAACATGGTCAAATGTAACTCCAATACAAAGAGCGAGAATAATATTTAAATACAAAGAAATAATTGAAAAAAATTCTGACTTGCTAGCTAAGATGATTGTATCAGAGCATGGAAAAGTTTATGAAGATGCCAAAGGTTCTCTCACAAGAGGTTTAGAGGTAGTTGAATTTGCATGTGGAATTCCACAAATGCTAAAAGGTGACTTTACAGAAAATGTAGGTACAAACATTGATAGCTGGTCAGTGAGACAGCCATTAGGTGTATGCGCAGGTATTACACCATTTAATTTTCCTGCAATGGTTCCAATGTGGATGTTTCCAATGGCAATAGCTTGCGGAAATACATTTGTATTAAAACCTTCTGAAAAAGATCCATCTTGTCCATTAAAACTTGCAGAGCTTTTTAGTGAAGCTGGTTTACCAGATGGGGTTTTGAATGTTGTTAATGGAGATAAAGAAGTTGTAGATGCAATTTTGGAACATAAAGATATATCCGCAGTAAGTTTTGTTGGATCAACACCTATTGCTAAATACATTTATGAAAATGCAGCCAAAAATGAAAAACGAGTTCAAGCTCTTGGAGGAGCTAAAAATCATTGTGTTGTCATGCCAGATTGTGATTTAGATCAAGCAGTAAACGGTCTAATGGGTGCAGCATATGGGTCTGCAGGAGAAAGATGTATGGCTCAATCTGTTGCTGTTGCTGTTGGTAATGTAGGTGACAAACTAGTCGATGAATTATCTAAAAAAGTGGAAGCTTTAAAAATTGGACCAGGCATGGATAAGAATTCTGAAATGGGTCCTTTAGTAACAAAAGAGCATCTTGAAAGAGTAAGAGGTTATGTTGATTTAGGTATTAAAGAAGGAGCAGACCTTGTGGTTGATGGAAGAGATATCAAACTTCAAGGTTATGAAGACGGTTATTATATTGGTGGTTGCTTATTCGATAATGTTAAAAAAGATATGAGAATTTATAAAGAGGAGATATTTGGACCTGTATTATCTGTTGTCAGAGCTAAAGATTTTAACGAAGCATTAAATTTAATTAATGACCATGAGTTTGGTAATGGAACAAGTATTTATACAAGAGATGGAGATGCAGGAAGAACATTTGCAAATCAAATTAAAGTAGGAATGGTTGGAATTAATATCCCTATCCCTGTGCCAGTTGCTTTTCATAGTTTTGGTGGATGGAAGAGATCATTATTTGGAGATCAACATATGCACGGGCCAGAAGGAGTTAGATTTTATACTAAATTAAAAACAATTACCTCAAGATGGCCTTCAGGTGTTAGATCAGATCCTGAATTTATAATGCCAACAATGAAATAGTAAAATGTCAAAAATATCATTAATAGGAGCTGGACAAATTGGCGGAACTTTAGCACATTTAATTGGACTAAAGGAGCTTGTTGATGAAGTAGTATTATTTGATGTAGCAAGTGGAATTGCTAAAGGTAAAGCATTAGATATTGCACAGTCTTCATCCGTTGATGGATTTAATGTAAAATTTTCAGGTACTGATAATTATGAAGATATAAAAAATTCAGATGTAATCATTATTACAGCTGGTGTTCCAAGAAAACCAGGAATGAGTAGAGATGATTTATTAGGAATAAATTTAAAAATTATAAAACAGGTTGCTGAAGGTATAAAGCACCATGCACCAAATGCCTTTGTTATATGTATTACAAATCCATTAGATGTAATGGTTATGGCTTTTCAAAAATTTTCTGGACTATCGCCTAACAAAGTTGTTGGAATGGCTGGAATATTAGACACATCGAGATTTAAACTGTTTTTATCTTTAGAGTTAAATGTGCCTGTTAGAGAAATTGAGGCAATGGTAATGGGAGGACATGGAGATACTATGGTTCCTCTACCAAGATTTACAAAAGTTTCAGGAAAACCATTATTAGATTTAGTCAAAGAAGGAAAAATATCAAAAGATAAATTAGAAAGTATAAATCAAAGAACTAGAGATGGAGGTGCTGAAATTGTTAAATATTTAGAAAAAGGTTCAGCATTTTATGCACCAGCAGCGTCAGGTGTTGAAATGGCAGAAGCATACTTAAAAGATAGCAAAAAAATGCTCCCTTGTGCTGCACATTTAAATGGACAATACGGAATAAGCAATATTTATGCTGGAGTGCCAGTAATTGTTGGAAAGAACGGTATAGAAAAAATCGAAGAAATTGAGCTAGATGAAAATGAAAAATCTGAGTTTAATAACTCAGTAGATGCTGTAAAAAAATTATGGGAAGCTGCATCCAAAATTGATCCTAGTTTAAATAACTAGTTAATGAATATTCACGAACACCAAGCAAAGAATATACTTAGAAAATATGGAGCTAAAGTTCCGGATGGAGTTTATGCTCTAGATGTAAATGAATTATTGGAAAAAGCTAAAAATCTTAAAACTGATAAATATGTGTTGAAAGCACAAATTCATGCTGGAGGCAGAGGTAAAGCTGGTGGAGTTAAAATAGTAAATGATTTAAAAAGTCTTGAAACAGAGGCAAAATCCTTGCTTGGAAAAAAATTAATCACTCATCAGACAGGACCTAGCGGAAGAATTGTTAAAAGATTATATGTCGAAGTTTCATCTAACATTGATAAAGAATTTTATTTGTCTTGTGTTGTAGATCGTGCTAGCTCAAAGATAGCTTTTATCTCAAGTGATCAAGGGGGTATGGATATAGAAGAAGTCGCAATCAAATCTCCTGAGAAAATTTTAACAACAAAAGTAGATTTAGATAACGAAATATCTGATGAAAATTGTAATAAAATAATAAGTATTTTTAATCTAGATGAAGAAACAAAAGAACAAGGAATTAGTCTAATCAAGTCCATATACAAATTATTTATAGAAACCGATGCTAATTTAATCGAAATTAATCCTTTAATTTTAACAAAAGAAAAAGAGTTGATTTGTTTAGATGCAAAAATGAATTTTGATGGAAATGCTTTATTCAGACATCCAGAGCTAATTGAGTTGAGAGACCTCAATGAAGAAGAAGAAACAGAGATAGAAGCTAGCAAGCATGATTTAGCATATATTAAACTTGATGGAACAATTGGATGCATGGTTAATGGAGCTGGGCTTGCAATGGCAACTATGGACATAATTAAATTATATGGAAAGGAACCAGCAAATTTTTTAGATGTTGGTGGTGGGGCTTCTAAAGAAAAAGTGGCAGCTGCTTTTAAAATAATTTTATCAGATAAAAATGTTAAAGGAATATTGATTAATATTTTTGGCGGAATAATGAGATGTGATGTTCTTGCCCAAGGTGTTGTGGATGCAGCAAAAGAAATAAAAATGAATGTTCCTTTAGTTGTAAGATTGGCCGGAACAAATTTTGAAGAGGGAAAAAAAATACTTGATAATTCAGGTCTTGAGTTAATTTCTGCTTCTGATTTATCAGATGCTGCTAAAAAAATTGTAGAGGCTATTAAATAAATGTCAGTTTTAGTTAATAAAAACACAAAGTTAATTTGCCAAGGTTTTACGGGTAGTCACGGAACTTTTCATTCAGAGCAAGCAATTAAATATGGAACAAATTTAGTTGGAGGAGTAACACCAAAAAAAGGTGGTCAAACTCATCTAGATAGACCAGTATTTAATACAGTAAAGGAAGCAGTCGATAAAACTGGTGCCAACGCAACTATGATTTATGTTCCTGCGAAATTTGCATCCGCAGCAATCATAGAAGCCATTGAAGCTAACTTAGAATTAATTGTTTGTATCACTGAGGGAATACCAGTTCTTGATATGATTAAGGTCAAAAAAAAGTTACTTAATTCAAAATCAAGATTAATCGGTCCCAATTGTCCAGGGATAATTACGCCTGATGAATGCAAGATCGGAATAATGCCAGGAAATATACATAAAAAGGGTTCTGTTGGTATTGTATCAAGATCTGGAACTTTGACCTATGAGGCTGTCGCACAAACTACAGAGAATGATTTGGGACAATCAACATGTATAGGTATAGGTGGTGATCCAATAAATGGTACGAACTTCATTGATTGTTTAGATTTATTTTTAAAGGATGAGGAAACTAAATCAATTTTAATGATTGGTGAAATAGGAGGATCAGCTGAAGAAGAAGCAGCTGAATTTGTAAAAAATCATGAAATAAAAAAACCCATGGTTGGTTTTATTGCAGGAGTTACAGCACCACCGGGTAGAAGAATGGGACATGCAGGGGCCATAATATCAGGTGGTAAAGGTGGGGCTAAAGATAAGATCAAAAAAATGGAAGATTGTGGCATAGAAGTAGCCACATCACCTTCAGAAATTGGAAAAACATTGTTAAATAAATTGTCCAATTGAAAACAAAATTTAGTATTATAATAAAATAAAATGAGTTCTCCTAAAAATCTGGAATATAAAAAAACATCGTTTTTAAATAAGACCAATAGTGCATTTATTGAAGAAATGTATGTAAAATTTATAAACAAAGATCCATCTCTCTCTGAAAGTTGGATTGAATATTTCTCAAGTGTAGATGAGGATATGAAGATATTAGTCGACGAGATAAATGGACCGTCGTGGAAACCTTTTTCAAAAAAAATTAATATTGAGGATGTCGAGAAAACAGCTAAAGAAAACGAAAAAAACAAAGATAACTCTAGCAAGTTTAATTTCCAAGTAATTGCAAATTCAAATAAAAATTCAATAAGTGCTGTAGCCTTGATAAGAGCTTATCGGCTAAGGGGACATCTATTATCAAAATTAGATCCTTTAGAATTGATGAAGTCAGAATATTTAGACGAATTACATCCTGAGTACTATGGTTTTAAAAAAGAAGATTATGACAAAGAAATTTTTCTTAACGGAATAATAAATAAAAAAAGTGCAAATATTAGAGAAATACTCAGGTTTTTAAAAAAAACTTATTGTGGCCCTATAGGTTATGAATATATGCATATTTCAAATCCAACTGAGAGAATGTGGTTTAGAGATAGGGTTGAAAAAGACGAAAATGCACTCAAGTTTACAAAAAATGGAAAGCAAGCGATTTTAAATAAATTAATACAAGCAGAGGGCTTTGAAAAATTTTTAAATACAAAATATGTTGGTACTAAAAGATTTGGTTTAGATGGCGGAGAAAGTCTAATACCTGCTCTTGAGCAAATTATAAAAATTGGAGGACAATCTAAAATAAAAGAAGTTAAAATAGGAATGTCACATAGAGGAAGACTAAATGTTTTAGCAAACGTTTTACAAAAATCTTATAAAAGAATTTTTAATGAATTTGCTGGTGAAATGGATGGATCAGAAGATGGTGCTGGAGATGTAAAATACCATTTAGGAGCCTCATCTGATAGAGAATTTGATGGAAATCCTGTACACGTAAGTTTAACAGATAATCCTTCACACTTAGAGGCGGTTAATCCTGTTGTTCTTGGCCAAACCAGAGCTAAACAATTTTTCCACAAAGACAAACAAAGAAATAAAGTTATACCAATATTAATTCACGGCGATGCTGCATTTGCAGGACAAGGAATAGTAGCAGAGTGTTTTGCGATGTCAGGACTTCCTGGTCATAACACTGGAGGGACAATCCATATTATTGTTAACAACCAAATTGGATTTACAACAAGTCCTAGATTTGCGCGATCTTCCCCTTATCCTTCTGACGTAGGTAAAATGGTTGATGCACCAATCATCCATGTTAATGGAGATGATCCTGAGGCAGTTGTTTACGCAACTAGAATAGCAACTGAGTTTAGATTAAAATTTAATAGAGATGTTGTAATTGATTTAATATGTTACAGAAGATTTGGACATAATGAGGGAGATGAGCCATCTTTCACCCAACCACTTATGTACAAAAAAATTAGATCTCATCCATCTACAATTAAAATTTATGGTGAAAAGCTCGTAAATGAAGGACTTTTTACGAAACAAGATTTAGATCAACAAATTATTGATTTTAAAAATTTATTAGATGATCAATTTAAAAATGCCAAAGATTATAAACCTAAAATTAGGTGGTTTGAGGGAACTTGGTCGAGATATAAACCTGAAAGAGGTAAAGATAAAAGAGGTGTAACTGGATCAGATTTGAAAATTTTAAATAATATTTCTGACAGAATACATGTTTTTCCGACTGATAAAAATATTCACAAAACCATAACAAAAATTATGGAAAATAGAAAAAAAACTATTAATGAAGGCTCAGGAATTGATTGGGCAACAGCTGAGTCTTTAGCATTTGGTTCATTATTAGTTGAAGGTTATCCAGTAAGGTTAGTAGGTCAGGATTCTGGTAGAGGTACCTTTAGTCAAAGACACTCAGTTTTAAGAAATCAAATTGATAATTCAAGGTACATACCTTTAAACAATATATCTAGTAACCAAAAAAATTTTGAAATTGTAGATAGTTTTTTATCTGAACTTGCAGTTTTAGGATTTGAATATGGATACAGTTTAGTAGAACCGAATACATTGACAATTTGGGAAGCTCAATTTGGAGATTTTGCAAATGGTGCACAAGTAATTATTGATCAATTTATATCATCTGGTGAAAGAAAGTGGAAAAGAGCATCAGGACTTGTTATGTTATTACCCCATGGTTATGAAGGACAAGGTCCAGAGCACTCTTCTGCGAGATTAGAGAGATTTTTACAATTATGTGCAAATGATAATTTACAAGTTATGAATTGTACTACACCTGCAAATTATTTTCATGCTTTAAGAAGACAGATGCACCGTGATTTTAGAAAACCTTTAATTATAATGACACCTAAGTCACTTTTAAGAAATAAATATTGTGTATCAAATTTAGAAGATTTTAGTAAAAAAAATTCTTTTCATAGAGTGCTATGGGATCATGCTAGAGATACTAAGCAAAAAAGTTTTATTAAGTTAAAAGAAGATAAAAAAATTAGAAAAGTAATATTATGCTCTGGAAAAATTTATTTTGATCTTCTCGCGGCAAGAGAGAAACTAAAAATCAATGATGTGATTTTGTATAGAATTGAACAACTATATCCTTTCCCTGCAAAAAGTTTGGTTAAAGAGCTAAAACCATTTGCAAAAAATTCAAAATTTTATTGGTGCCAAGAGGAGCCCAAAAATATGGGTGCTTGGTTTGCTGTTAGAGATTATATACAATGGACATTAGAGACTATTAAGGCTAAAAACAATGCAATTTCTTACATTGGAAGAAGTCCAGATGCTACACCTGCTACAGGTTATGCAAGAAGACATAATTCTGAACAACAAGAAATTATAAATAAAGTATTTGAATAAATGAGTGAAAAAATATTAGTTCCAGTTTTGGGAGAAAGTATTACAGAGGCTACGGTCACGAAATGGTTAAAGAAAAAGGGTGATAACGTAGTTGCTGATGAAGCTGTAGTAGAATTAGAAACTGACAAAGTAAACTTAGAAGTTCCTGCACCTGCGAGTGGTGTTATATCAGAGATCAACTCAAAAGATGGTGATACAGTCGAAGTTGGAACTGTATTAGGAATGATTTCAGAAGGTGGTGCTCTTAAAGAAGAAAAGGAAGCTGAGCCGGTTAAAGGAAACGTTGAAAAAAATAATGTAATAAATTTAGAAATCGAAAAGAAAAAAGATACAAAAAAAACTCAAGAACCTTTATTGCTTGACGAAGAACCATTGGTATTAACTGATGAAGTTAAAGAAACCAAGCCTATTAAACAAAATAAAACACTTTCTCCTGCTGTAAGAAAAATGGTTGTTGAAAATAAAATTAATTTAGATGAAGTAAAAGGGACAGGTAAAGATGGTAGAATTTTAAAAGGTGATTTAATAAGTTTAATGGGAGCTAACCCTCAACCTAACGAAAGAAAAATTCAATACGGCGAAGAAGAACGAATTAAAATGTCAAGACTAAGACAAACGATTGCTAAACGTTTAAAAGAGGCTCAAAATAATGCAGCTATGCTTACAACGTTTAATGAGGTTGATATGTCAAATATAATTTCAATGAGAAAAGATAACCAGGAAGATTTCCAAAATAGTTATGGAATTAAACTTGGCTTCATGTCCTTTTTTGTGAAAGCTTGTATAGTAGGATTAAAATTATTCCCTGCAATAAATGCTGAAGTTGAAAATGATGAAATGGTTTACAAAAATTATTATAATGTGAGCTTTGCAGTAGGAACTGAAAAAGGATTAGTAGTTCCAGTATTAAAAAATGCTGATGAAATGTCTTTTGCTGACATTGAAAAAAACATAAAAGATCTGTCAGACAAAGCAAAAAATGGCAGTCTTACCATAGAGGATCTTCAAGGGGGAACGTTTACAATTAGCAACGGAGGTGTTTATGGATCAATGTTATCTACTCCTATTTTAAACCCTCCACAATCAGCAGTTCTTGGAATGCATAATATTGTTGAAAGACCTGTTGTTGTTGATGGTGAGATAAAAGCTAGACCTGTAATGTTTTTAGCATTGTCTTATGATCATAGAATAATTGATGGAAAAGAATCTGTGAGTTTTTTAAAAACTGTTAAAGAAAACTTAGAAGATCCAAGAAGGTTATTTTTAAATTTATAATATGTCAGAAAAATTTGATGTTACAGTAATTGGTGGTGGTCCTGGTGGTTATGTTTGTGCAATTAGATTGTCTCAACTTGGACTTAAAACAGCATGCATAGAGTCTAGAGGATCTCTAGGAGGGACATGTTTAAATATTGGATGCATCCCATCAAAAAGTTTACTTAATTTATCTGAAAAATTTCACAGTGCTAAAAATTTTGAAAAAATTGGAATCGAGACTGGAGAAATAAAACTCAATTTAGATAAAATGATGAAAAATAAAGACAAAGCTGTAACAGTTTTGACTAAAGGAGTTGAATTTTTATTCAAAAAAAACAAGGTCACTTATTTTAAAGGCAAAGGTTCATTTGAGAACGAGAATTCAATAAAAATTGAAGGCTCTGAAGGCACTAAAATAATTCAAACTGATAAAACAATAATCAGTACAGGATCAGAGCCAGTTTCATTGCCTGGAGTAGATTTTGATGAAGAGAGAATTCTTTCTTCAACTGGAGCCCTATCTATTCCCAAACTCCCAAATAAAATGATTGTTGTTGGTGGAGGATATATAGGGTTGGAAATGGGATCAGTTTGGTCAAGACTTGGCACTGAAGTCACAGTCGTTGAATTTTTAGATCATATTACGCCTGGAATGGATCGAGATATTTCAAATGAATTTATGAAAATATTAAAGAAACAAGGTATAAAATTCAACCTTAATACTAAAGTTGATAAAATAACTAAAAACTCTAACGGTGTGACGGTTGAGACTTCACAAAATGATGGCCAAAAAGTTAAACATGATGTTGATGTTGTTTTAATTTCTGTAGGAAGAAGACCTTATACTAAAAACTTAAATTTAGATAAAGTTGGTGTAAAGTTAGATGAAAAAGGAAGAGTTAATGTAAATAAAAATTTTGAAACAAATGTTAAAAATATTTATGCAATAGGTGATGTTATTGATGGCCCAATGTTAGCCCATAAAGCTGAAGAGGAAGGAATTGCTGTTGCAGAATTAATAGCAGGTCAATCAGGTCATGTTAATTATGATATTATTCCTGGAGTTGTTTATACGTCTCCCGAGGTTGCTTATGTTGGCAAAAGCGAAGAGCAATTAAAAAAAGAAAACATAGGGTACAAAATTGGTAAATTTCCTTTTATGGCAAATTCAAGAGCCAAAGCAATTAATGAGCCAGAGGGTTTTGTAAAAATTTTGGCAGACCAATCAACTGATAAAGTGCTTGGTGTACATATTATTGGTCCTCATGCAGGAGAAATGATAGCTGAGATGGCTGTCGCAATGGAATTTGGAGCTAGTTCCGAAGATATTGCAAGAACATGTCACGCACACCCAACATTTTCTGAAGCTATAAAAGAAGCAGCATTATCAGTAGATAAAAGACAAATTCACTCTTAATAATTATTTTTCTACATTCAATAAAGCAAATCTTTTAAATTTTTCTTCAAGTTTTATTTTATTATTATTTGCAAAGTCTTTTATTGCTTTTTCAACACTTTCAATTTTTGTAATACCTGCAAAATCATCACAAACAATTCTAGAATTATTTTTCATGTTGTCGTAAAGTTTCTGTAAATCACTTAAAACTGTATCGTAACTATGGCCTCCATCTAAAAATACGAAATCAATTTCACTTAAAGGAACTTTTTCTAAAGTCACCCTTGTGTCTCCCTCTATTAGCTCAATATTTTGCGAAAATTTCTTTAAAAAATTTTGAACAGATATCTTTGAATTTAAATTTTCTTTTTTTATGAAATTATAATAGATAGTTTTAAGTGGATTCGAAAACTTTTGATTTTCAAGAAATTTAGGTTCGATCTCATCTACACTTGATGTTTTAGTAGATCCAAATAAATCTAATCCGTAATATCTAAAATCACTACCAAAATTTGTCTTTAATAATTCACATATATTTCTTGATGTAACACCACAAAAAACACCGATTTCTAATACATTTTTTGGCTTGTATTCCTCAACTAAACTCAAAAAATTATCCCCATAAGGTTTTTTTAAACCTGATTTTCTCCAGTAATAATTATATTTCATTTGATCTATTTATATATTTTTAAGATATAAAAAAACTAAAATTAAATATTTATGAAATATCCAGTTTTGTTGCCAAATATATTTGATTATCCTTTTACCTATGAAAGTAATATTAAATTAAAAGCAGGAGATTATGTAAAAGTTCCATTTGGTAAGAAAAATATTATTGGTGTAATTTGGGATTTTTTTGAAGAAAAGAATAATAAGGAATTTAAATTAAAATCTATAATTGAAAAAATTCAAATTGAACCACTAAGTAAAAAGACAATGAATTTTCTAAAGTGGTTTTCTAATTACAATCTTGTACCCCTAGGAATGTGTTTAAAACTGCATTTGATTAATGACGAAAATTTAAAAATAAAAAATGACAGCGATCTATTAAAATATGATCTATCAAGCAAAAAAGAAAGTTATCAACTTTCTGAAGAGCAAGATAAGGCTTATAAAGAGTTATCTAAAAATGATAGCAGTTTTAGAGTTCATTTACTGCAAGGTACAACCGGTTCAGGAAAAACAATAGTTTATTTTAAAGCTATTGAAAAAATTATAAATATAGGATTGCAAGCTCTAATTTTATTACCAGAAATAGGACTAACAAATGAATTTGAAAAAAAATTTAAATCTTATTTTGGATTTGAAGCTGCAGTTTGGCATTCAAAAGTCAGCCCAAAAAAAAGAAAAATTATATGGAATGGATTATCAGCAGGAAAAATTAAAGTAGTACTTGGAGCAAGATCATCCTTATTTCTGCCATTCAAAAAATTAGGTTTGATAACTGTAGATGAAGAGCACGATCAATCTTATAAACAAGATGAAGGAATTATCTATAATGCTAGAGATATGGCAATATCAAGAGCTAAACACGAAAATATTCCAATAAATTTAGTAACTGCAGTTCCATCAATCGAAACATATGAAAATATTAAAATTAAAAAATATAATTACTCAAGATTGCTTAATCGATATAAGGGTGCAAATTTACCTAAACACCATGTTATCGATCTTTATCAAAATCAACTAGCGACCAAAAGTTCTATATCTCTCAAAACTCTTGAAAAAGTAAAAGAACATTTAAATAAAAAAGATCAAGTTCTCTTTTTCATAAATAGAAGAGGTTTTGCACCCTATGTTTTATGTAAAAAATGTTTAAATGTTTTTACATGCCCAAGGTGTTCTATAAATTTAGTATTTCACAAAAATAAAAAAATTCTTTTGTGTCATTACTGTGGATATAATTCAAAATTAAATAGAGATTGTAAAAAAGGAAATGTTTGTGAGTTTGTATTTAGTGGACCTGGGGTGGAAAAAATTGCAGAGGAAGTTAAAAACCTTTTTCCTAATAAAAAAACAATAATTTTTTCTAGCGACACAATGAATAAAGCATCTGGCAAAGATAAATTGAATAAAATTATATCTGGTGAAATAGATATTCTTGTAGGTACTCAGTTAATATCAAAAGGATTTCACTTTCCAAAATTGAATTGTATTGTTGTATTAGATATTGATTTAACTTCTCAAGGACACGATCTTAGGAGCACTGAAAAAAATTTACAACTTTACCATCAGTTATCAGGAAGAGCAGGTAGAACCGGCAAACCGGCTAATATTTATTTCCAAACATACAATTTAAAACCAGAAGTTATAAATCAAATTACAAATGAAGATCCTTTTAAATTTCTAGAAAATGAATTAAATTTAAGAAAGAGGAATAATCTACCACCCTACGAAAGATTTATCGCTTTAATCTTATCTTCATCAAATGAAAAAAAACTTGATATAGATGCTGTAAAACTTAAAAATATTTTATCAAAATCTATAGATGCAAAAATTTTAGGACCAGTAAATGCTCCAATATATAGAATTAATCAAAAATTCAGAAATAGATTATTAATAAGGGCAAAAAAAACATCTAATGTTCAGAAAAAATTGAAAGATGTATTGAAAGATTTTCAACTCTCCAAAGGAATGAAACTTTCAGTTGATGTTGACCCTATCAGCTTCAATTAGCCCATTAAATCTTACCATTTTTCACAATCTGAGCCTTGAAGACTGATAATTCGTATGTTATCTAAGCGAAATTTTAAACATCTTCACAATTGAGAGTATAAATTGAGCGAAAATAAAATATCAATAACTTCTAATAACAGTTATGCCCAAGCATTATTTGAGCTGGCTAACGAAGATAAATCTCTAGCAAAAGTAGAGGAACAAGTCGTTGCAATTAGTAGACTCATAAATGAAAGTGAAGAATTTAGATATTTAATCAAAAACCCTACGACTAGTATTGAGGATTTAATTAAAGTTATTGAAACAATTTCTGAAAAAAACAATTTTGATAATCTTTTAAAAAGATTTCTAGTTTTTTTAATTCAAAAAAGAAGATTTTTTTATTTAGAAAAAATTTTAAGTGACTTTTTAGAGGTATGTTCGAAAGCTAGAGGTGAAATAAAAGCAGAGCTTTTTTCAGCTAAAGAACTTAATGAAACAGATATTTCTAAAATTAAAGAAGAGCTATCTCAAAACTTTGGAGCAAAGATACAGTTAAATTATAAATTTGACCCAAGTTTAATTGGTGGCTTGGTATTAAAAGTAGGAAGTACAATGGTAGATAATTCTATTAAAAATAAACTGCAACAAATTCAAAAACAAATGATAGAGGCATAAATGGAAATAAATCCTTCAGAAGTAACAAAAATATTAAAAGAACAGATAAAAAAACTTGGCGATAGAGCTGAGGTTTCAGAGGTCGGACAAGTATTATCTGTTGGAGATGGAATTGCAAGAATTTATGGCTTGGATAATGTTCAAGCAGGAGAAATGGTTGAGTTTTCTGATGGCTCTAAAGGAATGGCATTAAACTTAGAGAGTGACAACGTTGGTGTTGTTATATTTGGCGATGATAGAGAAATTAAAGAGGGTGATACTGTAAAAAGAACTGGTGCGATTGTAGATGTACCAGTTGGAAAACAACTTTTAGGAAGAGTTGTTGATGGATTAGGAAATCCAATTGATGGAAAAGGAGCTTTAGATAAAAGTTTAGAAAGAAAAAGAGTTGAAGTTAAAGCTCCAGGAATTATTCCACGACAATCAGTTGGAGAACCAATGCAAACAGGTTTAAAAGCAATTGATAGCTTAATTCCTGTTGGAAGAGGGCAAAGAGAACTTATAATTGGAGATCGTCAAACTGGTAAAACCGCAGTAGCTATCGATACAATTATTAATCAAAAGAAAATTAATGAGTCGGACGATGAAAGTAAAAAACTTTATTGTATATATGTTGCAATTGGACAAAAAAGATCAACTGTTGCTCAGATTGTAAAAACTTTAGAGGATGCGGGTGCAATGGAATATACGACTATAGTTTCCGCAACAGCCTCAGACTCTGCGCCTCTTCAGTTTTTAGCTCCTTACACAGGATGTACTATGGGAGAATATTTTAGAGATAATGGAATGCATGCTTTAATTATTTACGATGATTTATCTAAGCAAGCAGTCGCATATAGACAAATGTCATTATTATTAAGAAGACCACCGGGGCGTGAAGCATACCCAGGAGATGTGTTTTATTTACATAGTAGATTATTAGAAAGAGCTGCTAAATTAAGTGATGAAAATGGCGGAGGTTCTTTAACTGCGCTACCAATTATTGAAACACAAGCAGGCGATGTCTCTGCATACATTCCAACAAATGTAATATCTATTACAGACGGGCAAATATTTTTAGAAACTGAACTATTCAATCAAGGAATTAGACCAGCAGTAAACGTTGGATTATCCGTATCTAGAGTTGGATCAGCTGCACAAACTAAAGCTATGAAATCTGTGGCTGGATCAATTAAATTAGAATTAGCTCAATACAGAGAAATGGCAGCTTTTGCTCAATTTGGATCTGATTTAGATGCATCTACACAAAAACTTTTAAATAGAGGTTCGAAGTTAACTGAACTTTTAAAACAAGGACAGTATTCTCCCATGACAGTTGCAGAACAAGTTATATCAATTTTCTGTGGTGTAAAAGGTTATTTGGATGATATTGAACTTAAAGATGTAGCAGACTTTGAAAATAAAGTTCTACAAAAGTGTAAATCTGATAAGCCTGAGATTATGGAGTCTATTGCCAAAACTGGGAAGATTGAGGAAGACATTGAAAAACAATTAGTAGAATTAATTAAAGGAATTAAATAATCATAAATGCCAAGTTTAGACGATCTTAGAAAAAGAATTACGAGTGTTAAATCAACTCAGAAAATAACAAAAGCTATGAAAATGGTGGCTGCAGCCAAGTTAAGAAAAGCTCAAGAGAATGCTGAAAAAGGCAGACCTTATTCTGAAAAAATGAATAATGTAATTTTAAATCTTTCAAAAAGTATAACAGATAAAGAAAATGCTCCCAAGTTACTGGTTGGAACAGGTGAAGAGAAAGTTCATTTATGTATTGTACTCACTGCTGATAGAGGTTTATGCGGAGGTTTTAATACTAACATTATTAAAAAAGCAAAAAGTTATTTCGAAAAAATAATATCTGAAAATAAAACTTTAAAAATTATTACTGTTGGATCTAAAGGATATGATCAACTTAAAAGACAGTATAAAAGTTATATTGTAGAGAACATTTCTTTCAAAGAGTCAAAAAATATAAATTACTTTGATGCAGATAAAGTAGGAAAAATTATAATTGAAAAATTTGAAAAAAATGAATTTGATGTTTGCGCAATATTTTACAATAAATTTAAAAATGTAATTACACAAATTCCACAAGAACAACAAATAGTTCCACTTAATGAAAATAAAGATGATAAAGATGACTCTGGTAATGATAATGACTATGAGTTTGAACCAGATGAAGATGAGATTTTAAGTAATTTATTGCCGAAAAATATTTCAACGCAAATATTTAAAGCAATGTTAGAGAATTCTGCCAGTGAGCAAGGTTCGAGGATGACAGCAATGGATAATGCAACCAGAAACGCAGGCGAATTGGTTGATAGGCTTACAATTGAGTATAATAGAAGCCGTCAAGCAGCAATAACAAAAGAGTTAATTGAAATTATATCAGGAGCAGAAAGTTTATAATTATGAGCAAAAAAGGAAACATAACACAAGTAATTGGTGCAGTCGTTGACGTAAAATTTGATGGAGAACTGCCAGAAATATTAACAGCCTTAGAGTGTGATAATGGAGGTAATAGATTAGTTTTAGAAGTTGCGCAGCACCTTGGAGAGTCAAGTGTTAGAACCATTGCTATGGATAGTACAGAGGGACTCAAAAGGGGTGACGAAGTAAAAGATACAGGCGCTCCAATTCAAGTTCCAGTAGGTCCAGAAACATTAGGACGAATTGTAAACGTTATAGGTGAACCAATAGATGAGAAAGGACAAATTTCTACTAAAGAAAATTGGCCTATACACAGACAAGCCCCTTCTTTTAATGATCAGTCTACAGAAACAGAAATTTTAGTAACTGGAATAAAGGTAATCGACTTATTAGCACCTTATGCCAAAGGTGGAAAAATCGGATTGTTCGGTGGAGCAGGAGTTGGAAAAACTGTAATTATAATGGAACTTATAAATAATATAGCTAAGGCCCATGGTGGATTTTCAGTATTCGCTGGAGTGGGAGAGAGAACTAGAGAAGGGAACGATTTATATCACGAAATGATCGAGTCAGGAGTGATCAAGCCAGAGGGAACTGGGTCTAAAGCAGCATTAGTTTATGGACAAATGAATGAACCTCCAGGAGCTAGAGCTAGAGTAGCTTTAACTGGTCTTACTGTAGCAGAGTATTTCAGGGATCAAGAGGGTCAAGATGTGTTGTTCTTTGTTGATAACATTTTTAGATTTACTCAGGCAGGTTCAGAAGTATCAGCTCTTCTAGGAAGAATTCCTTCAGCGGTTGGTTATCAGCCTACTCTTGCAACAGATATGGGAAACCTGCAAGAAAGAATTACAACAACTAATAAAGGATCAATTACATCTGTTCAGGCAATTTATGTACCTGCAGATGATTTAACAGATCCAGCTCCAGCAACTTCTTTTTCACACTTAGACGCAACGACTGTACTTTCAAGACAAATTGCTGAATTAGGTATTTACCCAGCTGTTGACCCTTTGGATTCTACTTCTAGAATTTTAGATCCAAGAGTTGTTGGTGATGAACACTATCGAGTAGCAAGATCTGTTCAGAAAATTTTACAAACATACAAATCTTTGCAAGATATTATTGCAATTCTAGGAATGGATGAGCTATCAGAGGATGATAAACTTACTGTTGCTAGAGCTAGAAAAATTCAAAGATTTTTATCACAACCTTTCTTTGTGGCTGAAGTATTTACAGGATCTCCAGGTAAACTAGTAGATTTAGAGTCAACAATTAAAGGGTTTGATGCAATATGCAAAGGAGAATATGACCATCTGCCTGAAGCTGCTTTTTATATGGTTGGCACAATAGAAGAAGCAATAGAAAAAGCTGAAAAAATGGCAAAAGATGCAGCTGCTTAATGAGTAATCTTTTTAATATAGATATTGTTAATCCAGAACAATCTTTTCTTTCTAAAGATAATGTATTTGAGGTTGTAATACCTGCTGTAGAAGGAGAGATTGGTATTCTTAAAGACCATATTCCAATTATCTCTTTTTTAAAACCAGGTATAATTAGAGTATTCTCTGCGTCTGAGGAACAAAGTTTCTATGTTGAGGATGGTATTGTCGAATTTAAAGACAATACATTATCTGTATTAACTAGTTCAATTTTTGATTTAAAAGATGCTGATAAAAATTTTGTATCTGAATCGATTAGTAGTGCTGAAGCAGAATTATCAAAAGATAATATTGATGATCAAAAAAGATTTCTTTTAAACCACAAAGTCGAAGTTCTAAAATCTATAAGTATTAATTAACTACTTTTTCTAGTTCTTTTTGAATTTCTTGGTAAACATGAAGTTTGAAATCTACAACTTTAGTTGTTAAATCTTTAATATCTATCCATTTCCAATCTAAAAATTCAGGATGTTTAGTTTTAATGTTAATCTCATTTTCCTCTCCATTAAACTTTACAATAAACCACTTTTGCTTTTGGCCTTTATATTTTCCTTTCCAAATAATTCCTAAGAGGCGATCAGGAAGATTGTAAGTTGTGTATTTGCTTATTTCTTTAATTAATTCTACTGTCTTTATGCTTGTTTCTTCTTTAAGTTCTCTCAACGCTGCTTCAAAATAATTTTCACCTTCATCAATACCGCCCTGAGGCATCTGCCAAAAATCAGCAGGATTATCAATTCTTTTTGCCACAAATATTTTATTTTCTTTATTTAAGACTGCGATTCCTACACCATTTCTTAATGGGAGGTTTTGAAATTTTTCTTTCATTATTAACCATTTAATAACTTGAGAGCAAATTCCAACTGGTTATCGGTATCTGTATTTATTCTAAATTCGTCTGAACCTTCAGCAATAACTATATCTGGATTTACACCTACTCTTGAAATCGATTTACCTGATGGGAGATAATATTTGGAAACAGTAAGTCTTATGGCACCCTCATTTTCTAAAGGAATAATTGACTGAACTGACCCTTTTCCATATGTACTCTCTCCTACTAATATTGCTCTTTTGTGATCTTGTAATGCTCCTGCAACAATTTCAGATGCTGAAGCAGACCCATAATTAATTAAAATAACCATTGTTTCTCCATCAATAATATCTCCTTTTTTTGCAAACCATTTTCTATTTTCATACTTTCTTTTACTTTTTGTTGAAACTATCTCTCCATTTTCTAAAAAATAATCTGAAATCTTTATTGCTTGAGATAACAATCCACCAGGATTATTTCTTAAATCTAATATGTAATTTTTAATTTTCTTATTTTTCTTAAATTCTTTGATTTTATTTTTTATTTGTTTACTACTATTCTCATTGAATGATGTTAATCGTATATAACCTGTCTGATTATCTTTTATTTCAGACTTTACAGATGCAACTTGTATAATTTCTCTTGTAATTGTAAATATTAGTGCTTTTCTTTCCCCCCTTCTTCTAACAGTAATTTCTATATCAGATCCAACTGGACCTCTCATCAATTCTACAGCTTCAGAAAGAGTTTTTCCTTGAACTTGAATATCATCAATTTTAACGATGTAATCTCCAGCTTTAACACCAACCTCCTCAGCTGGCGAGTTATCAATTGGAGAAATTACTTTTACGACACCAGCCTCCATGCTGACTTCAATGCCTAATCCTCCAAATTCTCCACTAGTCTCAGTTTGCATATTTTTAAACGAGTCCGGAGACATATATGCTGAATAAGGATCTAAAGATTGCAAAACGCCGTTTATAGCAGCATCCATTGCTTCACTCTGATTTACTTCATCAACATATTCTTTATTAATTTTATCTAAGACTTCACTGAATAAATCAATTTTTTTGTAAATATCGTTCTCATTACTAAAAACTGGATTTGTAAATAAGAAAAAAAATAAAGAAATTATTAAGTATACTTTTTTCATATGATCAGTTTTTCTTTAGGAATTAATTCTGACCACATTTTTTCTAATTCATAAAATTTTCTTTTCTCAGGATTGAAAATATGAACAATTAAGTCGATCCCATCTACAAGCTTCCAATCATTGCTATCTTTTCCTTCAATTTTACAATTATTCACACCGTTAATTTTTAATTTTTCAAAAACTTGTTCAGATAAAGCTTGAATATGTCTTGATGATGTACCACTAGCTATAATCATGAAGTCTGCAACTGATGATTTTCCCTCGAGATCTATTGAAACTATGTCTAAGGCTTTATTAATATCAAGCGTTTTGATTATTTCATCTTTAAGAGCTGATATTTTTTCCATTAATTAAATTAAGAGTATCAAATTTTTCTTAATTGAGAAGATGAAATATTGACTTTATTAAACTTTATAAATTCAACTGCTTTTTTATTATATTTCTTAAATGATTTAGATTTAAAAGCCTTTGATTTGTATCCATTTCGATCAAATACCAATATTTTGCACATTTTAGTTATTGAATTGTACCCCTTCCATTTATGAAAATTTATTAGATTATCTGCCCCCATTAAAAAAAATATTTCTGAATGTTTAAATTTTTTTTTTAAATATTTAATTAAATCTACTGTACGATTTGATTTTATTATTTCTTCAAAACATTTAACTTTTATAAATTTATTGTTCTTATTAATTTTTTTTGCATAAGCTGTTCTTTTATATAGATCATTTGGATTATTTTTTTTAAATGGATTTTGTTTTGTTATAGCCCATATAACTTGGCTCAAATCATAATTTTTTTTTGCTAATTTAGAAATTCTTACATGACCAACATGTGCTGGATCAAACGATCCACCAAGTATACCAATCTTTTTATTTTCTAATTTGCCCTGAACCATAAACTTCATATTTATAACTTACTAACTGATTTAGACCGACAGGACCTCTCGGTGGCAAAGTGTTTGTTGAAATTCCAACCTCTCCACCAAAACCAAATTCTCCTCCGTCAGCAAATTGTGTTGATGAATTTTGAATAGCAATAGAGCTTTTTACATTTTTAATAAAGAATTTTGCTGTATTTTTGTTTTTGGTTACTATTGCATCTGTATGCATAGTTCCATATTTGTTTATATGGGCGACTGCTTCTTTGACATCATTCACTAATTTAACCGAAATAATTGGTGAAAGATGTTCTTTTGACCAAGTATTATTATTTGTAGGATATGTTTTGCCTTTGAATAATTTACTTATTTTTCTATCAGCTAAAATTTTACAACCACTTTCAGCGAGTGAATTTAAAATTAAATTTACTGATTTTGATTTACTTTTATGTATTAAGAGAGTTTCAGTTGCACCACATATACTAGTATTTCTCAACTTAGCATTTAATACTATTTTGTTTGCCATATTATCTTCTGCCTCTTTATCAATATATGTATGACAAATTCCTTCCAAATGACCAATAACCGGCACCTTTGAAAGTTGTTTAACTTTTTTTACTAAATTTTTTCCACCTCGTGGTATTACAACATCAATGGAGTTTTCCATTTTTGATAATAAATAATCTACGAGTTTTCTGCTTTTATTGTTTATAAACTGGACGTAATTTTCGTTTACTTTATTTTTTTTTAGAGCTTTCCTAAATAAATTTACTAAAATTTTATTACTATTGTAGGCTTCGGAACCACCTCTTAATATAACAGCATTTCCAGATTTAAAACATAGTGCTGATACATCCGAAGTAACATTGGGTCTACTCTCAAATATTACACCTATAACTCCTATTGGTATTGTAACTCTTCTAATTTCAAGTCCATTTGGTCTTTTCCATTTGGAAGTTACTTGATTAACTGGATCTTTAAAAGAATTAATAGTTTTAACAGAGTCAATTATACTTTTTAATTTATTATTATTAATAGCGAGTCTTTGAATTAAGTTTTCTTTTATTTTTTTTCTTTTTGCATAAAAAATATCTTTCTTATTTTCACTAATAATTTTATTCTTATTAATCTCAATTAATTTTACAAAATCTTTTAAAACTTTATTCTTTTTTTTTGAACTAATACTTGAATTCAAAGCTTTTCTAGAATTTAATCCAATTTTTTTAAGTAGTTTACTCATTAAATTTTAACCATATCATCTTTATGTATAACCTCAGACTTTGTAACATAGCCTAAAAGATTACTAATTTTGTTAGAATGTTCTCCTTTTATTTTGGATATCTCATCAGATGTAAAACTGCTCAACCCTCTAGCAAATTCTTTGTTATTTTTATCTAAAATTCTAACATGATCACCTTTAACAAATTTTCCTGAAACTTTTCTAATACCTGCAGCTAATAAACTTTTTCCATTTTTTAAAGCATTTAAAGCACCATCATCTATAATAATTTCCCCTTTTGGAGATATAGAGCTAATTATCCATTTTTTTCTTGCATCTAATTTAGATACTTTTGGCAAAAACCATGTCCCAGAATTGTGTTCCAGTATATTTTTAATTGGTCTTTTAATTAAACCATTTGCAATAGCCATATAGCAACCCGAGACTTGACATACTTTTGCAGCATCAATTTTCGTTTTCATTCCACCAGTACCATACTCACTTGTGCTTTTACTTGAAAAATTTTCAATTTTAGAATCAATATTTTTTATTTCTTTAATCAATTTAGCATTTTTATGAATTTTTGGGTTTTTAGAATACAATCCATCAACATCAGACAATAATATTAAGCAATCTGCACCTGATATTTGTGCAACTCTTGATGCTAATCTGTCATTATCTCCATATTTAATTTCAGAAGTTGCAATACTATCATTTTCATTAACAACAGGTACAAAATTAAGCTCAAATAAGTTTTCGAAAGTTCTTTTAGCATTTATAGCTCTTCTTCTTTGTTCAGTATCTTCCAAAGTAATTAGAATTTGAGAAATATTTATTTTATTTGAGCTAAATGTCTTTTTAAAAAGATTCATTAATTCTATTTGTCCAATTGATGCAACAGCTTGGCTCTTATCAAGCTTTAAAGTTTTTTTATTTAATTGTAATTTTTTACACCCTAAAGCAATTGCTCCAGAACTCACTATAACAATGTTCTTTTTAAGTTTTTGTAACTCTTTAATATCTTTAGCAAATTCCAAAAGCCATTTTTCTCTAATAATTTTATTGTCATTTATTAATAAAGATGAACCTATTTTTATTACTACAGTTTTGGAGTCCTTAAGATACATAGTTTACCAACTTTGATTTTATATCTGATACTGATTTTTTATCCATTGTTGACATTAAAAAGATATTTTTTTTTAATTTATTCTTAAGTTTTTTTATCTTCTCTTTTTTTTCCTCTTCATCTATTAAGTCAGTTTTATTTAAAACTACTATTTCTTTTTTTTTAACTAAATCTTTACTGTATTTTGACAATTCTTTTCTGACTTGATTGTAAGAAATAAATAAATCATCTTCAGTTATATCTATTAAATGCAGCAAAGTTTTACACCTTTCTATATGTTTTAAAAATTTTATCCCAAGACCAGTTCCGGTATGAGCGCCCTCAATTAAGCCTGGTATATCTGCTAAAGTAACTTCTTTGTCATCATAACTAGCAACCCCAAGATTTGGATTAATTGTAGTAAATTTATAGTTTGCTATTTTTGGATTTGCACTCGTCATTGATGCAAGCAAGCTGGATTTCCCAGCATTGGGCAATCCTATAATACCGATATCAGCAATTGTTTTTAGTTGAAGCCAAATCCAAAATTCCTCTCCTTGACTCCCTTTAGTAAATTTCTTTGGGGCTCTATTGGTTGAGGACTTAAACCTTGTATTTCCAAATCCTCCTTTACCCCCGCTTGCTACTAAAAATTCCTCTTTCTGACTTTTAAAATCATAAATAAGTGTTTTATTATCTTCTTCAAATACTTGTGTTCCCAAAGGTACTTTTAAATATAAATCTTCACCACCTTTCCCAGTTTTGTTTTTTCCACTGCCATCCTTTCCTCTTTCAGCTTTGAAGTGTTGTTGATACCTGTAATCAATCAAAGTATTAAGATTTCTTTCACTTATAAGAATTACAGATCCTCCTTTCCCTCCATCGCCGCCATCAGGGCCACCAAACTCTACAAATTTTTCCCTACGAAAACTTGGAGATCCTGACCCTCCGTTACCAGCTTTTACATATATCTTAACTTGATCTAGAAATTTCATATAACAACTATGTGAGTGTTGTATCTATTAATTGGGCTTTACAGAAACGTAAGTTCTATCAGATTTTGATTTTTTAAACTCTACTTTACCTTTAACAACTGAAAAAATCGAATGGTCTTTACCCATGCCAACATTTTCTCCAGGAAATATTTTAGTTCCCCTTTGTCTTACAATAATGTTGCCAGGCACAACCATCTCGCCACCATATTTTTTCACACCCAGTCTACGACCTGCACTATCTCTTCCGTTTCTTGACGATCCACCTGCTTTTTTCGTTGCCATAAATTACTTTTTATTTAGCTGCTTCCTTAGTTTCAACTGTTTTTTTTGATGGTATTTCTTTTCTTTTTTCTGCTTCAGAAATAACTTTACCATCTTTTGAATAGATCTTACTTATTCTTACCATTGTGAATTTTTGTCTATGACCATTTTTTCTTCTCGAATTTTGTCTTCTTCTTTTTTTAAAAATAAGAACTGTTCTATTTTTTCCATTTTTTATTAATTCAGCTTCAACTTTAGCTCCACTAATAGTTGGCTCCCCTAACTCTAAATTTTTATCATCTCCGTAAGCTAGTATTTCATTAAACTCTATTTTTGAATTTTCTTTTGAATCTTCCAGCTTTTCAACTTTGAGAATCTCTCCAGCTTTCACTTTATACTGTTTACCACCTGTTTGAATTACTGCGAATGACATAGTTAACCCTGATTTTTATAGTGAGCAATATAGTCTGGGTTGCATCATAGTCAAGGTTAATAACTTAGAAATTATCCTTTAAATCCCTCAATTTTTTGAAATTTTCTAGATCATTTGACTTAAGAAAAATGTTACAATTAAGTTCCACACCAATCGTCGATGGCATACTAGTTTTTCCTTGTTTAATTTTTTCTTTAATTTCTTTAATTTTTTTTAGTAATTCATTGTTATTGGAATCTTGTGTTAAACAAAATTCAGAATTCTTTAAAGTATACTCATGTCCACAATAAATTTTTGTATCTTTATCTAAATTTTTTAAAATTTGTAGTGAGTTGTACATTTGCTCATAACTCCCTTCAAAAATCCTTCCACACCCCAAAGAAAATAAAGTATCTCCTGTAAAAATTAACTTATTTTTAAAAAAATGAAAACAGATATGACCTATTGTATGACCAGGGACATGATATATTTTTGCTTCAAAAATATCTTCTTTCCAAATTTCACCATCATTTAAGCAAATATCAATCTGAGGTATTCTGTTTTTATCTCCGATATAACCCACTACTTCTGCATTAAATTTTTTTTTTAATTCCTCATTCCCGCCAACATGGTCATGATGATGATGTGTATTTAATATATATTTTAAATTTAATTTATTTTTCTCTAAATAATTTATAATTGGATCTGCTTCACCAGGATCAACAACACAACAATTTCTATTAGCTTCATTGATTAAAATGTAAGAAAAATTATCTTCCAGACACTTAATAATTTCCACTTTCATTTAACTTTCTATTAAAAATATACCTAAGTGAGAGTCAAGATTTTTATAATTTAAATTTGACTCATTTATTTCTGAAATTCGACTTTTTTTTAAAGCGATAGACTTAAATATTTTAATATTCTTAGTACTGCAAAAATTATAAAAATCTTTAATTGTGCACATATGTAAATTTGGCGTGTTATACCACTCATGAGGTAAATTTTCCGTTACAGGCATTGTGCCTTTGAACAATAATTGCAGTCTAACTCTCCAGTAACCAAAATTAGGTATGGTAACAATTACTTTTTTTCCTACTTTAAGTAATTCATTAATTACTAATTCAGGATTCAGAAATGCTTGTAATGTTTGGCTTAAAATAACGTAATCAAAAGACGATTTAGGAAATTGTTTTAAATCGCTTTCAGCATTCCCTTCTATAACAGTTAATCCTTTTGATAAACAATTTTGAACTTTTTCTTTAGAAATTTCTAATCCACGAATATCTTTAGTTCTGTTTTCTTGTAAAAATTTCATTAAGTCTCCATTGCCACAACCAACGTCGAGAACTCTAGTATTTTTCTCTATCAAATTAGATATAATATTAAATTCTTCTTTCATTAATAATTTTGTAGGTTGAATTAATATAATCGCCAAGTGTTTTTAGGAAACTTGGAACATCAAGCAAAAATGAGTCATGTCCCTTATCAGATTCTATTTCAACAAATCCGACATCCGCACCAATAGAATTTAATGCTATAACTATTTCTCTATTCTCCGATGTTGGATACAACCAATCTGATGTAAATGATATTACAAAAAATTTTGTTTTAGTTTTTTTGAATGCATCAGATAAATTTCCTTTGTACTGTTTGGATAAGTCAAAATAATCCATTGCACGAGTTATATATAGATAACTATTAGCATCAAATCTATCAACAAATACAGATCCTTGGTATCTAAGATAACTCTCAATTTGAAAATCTGCTTCAAATCCATATCTTAGGCTATCCCTATCTTGCAATTTTCTTCCAAATTTTTCCTGCAATCCTTTTTCAGAAAGATAAGTAATATGTGCTGCCATTCTTGCTACTGCTAAACCTTTGTCAGGATTTAATTTGTAATTACTATAAAATCCATTTTCCCACTTACTGTCAGCCATAATTGCTTGTCTTCCTAATTCATTAAACGCTATGTTTTGTGCTGAGTGACTAGATGTGCAAGCAATCGGTATTGCGAGTTTTGCTTTATCTGGAAAATTGGCAACAAATTGTAGCACTTGCATTCCACCCATTGAACCACCTACTACAGCAAAAAGTTTGTCAATTTCTAAATATTTAATTAGCTCATATTGAGCGTTAACCATGTCGTTAATAGTTATAATGGGAAAATCAGTTCCTATTTGTTTACCAGTGGACACATTTATTGCATTAGGTCCGTAAGATCCCATACAGCCACCAATAACGTTTGCACAAATCACAAAAAATTTATTTGTATCAATTGGCTTATTTTCTCCAACAACATAACTCCACCAACCATCTTTATTAGTTATTGGGTTTTTTCCAGAAACATATTGATCTCCAGTCAAAGCATGGAAAACTAAAATTGCATTACTTTTTTCACTATTTAATTCCCCATATGTCTCATATGCTATTGGAAAGTTATTAATTTCCTTACCACAATCTAATTTAAGGGGATTTGATATAATTATTTTTTTTGTATCAATGTTCTTATTCATAATAATTTTACTGACTGAATTGTGAGAAAAAAACATTTTAGCGGTTTTTTTATAGCGCTCGCAATTCAGTATAAATCAGCGCATGCAGCTTTTACTTCAAAGGAATTTATATGTCAAATATTGCTCAATTAATTATTGTTTTATCTAGTTAAAAGACTATTTATAGTGAAATATTTACTATGACATTACTAAGATTTAAAAACATAAAATTACAGAGTTACAAACCAGGAAAATCATTATTGGCTGGTAATAAAAATATTATTAAGTTATCTGCAAATGAATCTGCTTTAGGTGTCAGTAAAAATGTCGAAAAAATTGTTAAGTCTAAATTTGATATATCAAAATATCCAGACAGTAAATTTTCGGAGTTAACACAAAAAATATCAAAGAAGTATGGTTGTGATAAATCCAAGATAATTTGTGGCTCTGGTTCTGACGAAGTAATTCAAATGCTTTGTCAATTGTTCCTAAGAGAAAATGATGAAGTTGTTGTTCCTCAGTACAGTTTCCTCATGTATAGGATATACTCCAAAATCGTTGGAGCAAATGTAAAATTAGCTAAAGAAATCAATTTTAAAGTTTCAGTTAAAGAAATTCTTAAAAAGACATCAAAAAAAACAAAAATTGTTTTTATTGCAAATCCAAATAATCCAACAGGCACTTATTTAACAAAAAACGAGCTATTAGACTTAAGGAGAAGATTAAATAAAAATATTTTATTGGTTGTTGATGATGCATATTTTGAATATATGAATAATAAGGATTACAAATCTGGAATTGAGTTATTTAAAAACTTTAAAAATGTATTTATTTTAAGAACATTTTCAAAAATCTACGGTTTAGCTTCATTAAGAATAGGTTGGGGATATGGCGATAAATCTATAATTAAAGAATTATTTAAAATTAAACCGCCCTTTAACGTAAATAAATTTGCACAAATTTGTGCTGTTGAGTCACTTAAAGATAATAAATTTGTTAAAAAGTCAGTAATACATAATCTCAAATGGTGCAAAAAAATTAAAAATGAGATGTTAAAATATAATATTGGTACAAACAAAATATCTGGAAATTTCTTTTTATTAGACTTCAAAAAAGCAAAATTTACCGCAGATACAACTTTAAAAAAATTACAAAAATATGGAATTATACTAAGAGAAATGAATTCATATGGAATAAAAAATTGTTTAAGACTTACAATTGGTAACACAAAAGAAAACCAAATATTCCTCAAAAGAATGAAAACTATTTTTAAAAATGTTCAATAATATTCTTATTATTGGTTGTGGATTGATAGGCTCATCAATATTAAAGGCTTCAATACAAAAAAAAATTTCTAAAAATTTTTTCGTATTTGAAAAATCTAAAAAATATAAATCTATTATTAAAAAATTTAACAAAAAAATTAAATTTTTAACAAGGTTAGATAAAAATTTAAATAAAATTGATCTTGTGATTTTAAGCACTCCTATGAGTGAATATCCTAAATTTTTTTCGTCATTAAATAAAAATCTCAATCATAATTCAATTATAACTGACGTTGGTTCAACAAAAAAAAATTTAATTTCTTTAAAAAAAAAAAAATTATCAAAAAATCTTGATTGGGTGATGAGTCATCCTATCTCAGGATCCGAAGTTAGTGGACCCGAATATGGTAATGCTAATTTGTTCAAAAACAAGTGGTGCATAATAATAAAAGATAAAAATGTTCTAAAACAAAAAAAAGTTGAGAAATTTTGGAAATCTTTAGGATCTAAAATAATTATTATGAACCCTGATGATCATGATAAAATTTTTTCAGTCACTAGCCATCTACCTCACTTGATTGCTTACAATCTAATAAAAACTGCTCAGGATTTTCAGAAAAAAAAGAACAAAAATTTGATTAAATTTAGTGCAGGTGGATTAAGAGATTTCTCAAGAATTGCAGCATCCAACGAAATCATGTGGAGAGATATATTTTTTGAGAACAAAACAAATATGATTGAAGCAATAAATCTTTTTATGAAAAATTTAAAAGATTTTAAGAAGAATATAAACAAGAAAGAAAATTCAAAGATAATAAAAAAATTAATCAATTCGAAAGCGGTAAGAAAACAAATAATTTCTCAAAAACAAGATATTTCTAAACCTGATTTTGGTCGAGAATAACTTAGATCTTTGTTACTTTCTTTACATCTAATTTTGCGGTTTCTTTAATTAGTTTTATCGTTTTTTTAATTGGCATTATGATCACTCTTTTTTTTGGACCATAAGCGTGAATAAGATCATTTGTATTGATGCATATAGCAACATGACCTTTCCAAAAAATAATATCACCCTTTTTAAATTTTTTTTTGGATCCTACACCTTTTTTTAATTTAACTTGATCAATCGTATCTCTTGGAAAAAAATTATTATTAAATTTATAAAATATTTGCAATAGAGCTGAACAATCAATTCCTTCGAATGTTTTTCCACCCCATTTATATTTACAATTTAGAAAACTTTTAAATGTCTTTACAAAGTCAGAATTTTTTTTTTGGATTGGAAATATGTCTTTTGATCTAAGCCATTTATCTTTTTTATACATAATGAAATTTTGATCCTTTTTTAAAATTTGAATCTTGCTTGTAAATGGTAAAAACTTTTTTGATTTCTCTTTTTTATTACCTAAATAAATTCTAGCTTTTAAAATTCCAACTTTATGAGTTGGATTGAATTTTTTGTAGTAATCAATTTTTTTTATAAAGCCAGAATATTTGTCATATGAAGTCTTTATTTTAAAATAATTTTTTTTTTTACTAATTATTTTAAAACTTTCACCGTAGACAAGTTGAGAGCTAATATTAGAGTTCTTCTTTGGTTCCTCTAATATATCGACAAAAGGCTCTTTTAAAAAAAAACTATTTTGCACCAATTTTAATTTTATTCCTTATAAACCATAAACAAATTAAAGATGGGATAACCATTAAAGTGGTAATTATAAAAAAGGTTCCCCAATTTCCATTTAGCCAATCAACTAAAGCACCCGATGAAGAAGCAAGTGTCGTTCTTCCTGCAGTTCCAATTGAAGCTAGAAGCGCATACTGTGTAGCGGTATAAGTCCTATCCACTAAAAGAGAGATAAAGGCTACGAAAGCAACAGTTGCAAATGCTGCAGATATATCATCAGCGATAACCGCTAAAGCAAACAACCATTCAGATTTTCCTGACCATGCGAGAGCAGCAAATAATAAATTTGTTGCAGCCATAAATCCACCAGCAACAAACATTGTTTTTATTGTGCCAGCTCTCATAGCAAATATTCCACCTAATAATGTAAATACAACTGTCGTAATCCAGCCTAGAGTTTTAGAGTATATCGCTATTTCACCTTTTGAAAATCCAACCTCTTTATAAAAAACTATAGACATTCTTCCAAGAAAGGCTTCTCCAATTTTAAAAAGAAAGACAAAGCCAAGGATTCCAACTGCAATTGAGAAACCATTTTTTTTGAAGAAACTAATTATTGGACCTCCTATTGTACCAGTAATATATGCAATAAATTTTGTTATTACGTTATTTGATCCAAGTTTTGATTGTATTATATCGTCTGTTTCTTTTTGTTTGTTTTGCCTATCTGTTGTTATAGGCTCGTGTATAAACATTAAACCTATATTCATCAGGATTACTACAACGCCAAGAACTAAAAAAGTAATTTGCCAGTAATCTTCAATTCCAATGTTTTGAAAAAATTCGGCAGTAAACAATGCTATAACACCACCTAACTTATATCCGGTCCACCATCCAACTACAGCCATAGCAGCACCTGCTGCCATAGATTTTCCTTCATCAGCATTAATTTGTTCGATTCTCAACGCATCAACTGTAATATCTTGTGTAGCCGAAGCAATTGCTATAACTAATCCAACACTAATTAGTAACGCCAAATTTTCTGTAGGGTTAATAAAACTCCAAACAATTAAACTAAATAAAATTATAATTTGCATAAGGACAATCCAGCCTCGTCGATGCCCTAATCTTTTTGTTAAAAATGGAATTTGTATTCTATCAATTATTGGTGCCCACAAATAATTAAAGGCGTACACTCCAAATATTAAACCTGCCCATCCAATAGTCGATCTACTTAAACCTTCTTCTTTTAGCCAAAGGCTTAAACTGCTAGCAATTAAAACCCAAGGAAATCCACTAATTGCACCAAGAAGTAATATTCTTAGCATTCGAATATCCTTGTAAACTAAAATAGATTCTGACCAGGTTTGTTTTTTTTCAAACATTAATATTTTCTCCAAAAAGATGGAATAAATAATACTAGAATTGCAAATAATTCCAACCTTCCAAGTATCATTGCAGCACTGAGAACCCATTTAGAAAAATCAGACAGGGTTGAAAAACTTCCGTTTGGACCAATAATATCACCTAAACCTGGACCAACATTTGAAATTGACGTTGCAGCTGCTGAAATTGCTGTAATAAAATTCAATCCATCAAGCGATAAAAGCGCAGTCACAACAAAAAATATTAATATGTAAAGGAATATAAAAGAAATAATTGAGTCCATAAATTTTTCATCCACATTATTATTCTGATATTTAATTTTGAAAATTCCTCGAGGATAAATTATTTTTTTCAGCTGGTTTGATATAAATTGATATAAAATTTGAACTCTAAAAATCTTTATTCCACAAGTTGTAGAGCCCGCACACCCACCAATGAACATTAAAATTATGAAATATACTAATGGAAATTGACCCCAATCACTAAAATTTTCTGTAGCATATCCTGTTCCAGTTAAAATAGAAATTATATTAAAGCTAACAGATAAAAAACTTATCTCAGTTAAACTTTTATTTATAACAGATAAATAAAAAAACATTAAAAGAATTGAAATAATAACCAAAATTATAAAAGTTTTTATTTGTGTGTCTTTGAAAAATATTTTCTTATCTCCAGCTAAGTATTTGATGTAACTAATAAAAGGTATACTTCCAAGAATAATAAATATTATTGCATTAATTTCTATTAACGAGCTGTTAAAATAACCTATAGATTCATTATAATTTGCAAAACCTCCAGTCGCTATTGTTGTCATAGCATGCACGATGCTATCAAAAAAACTCATCCCAAATATAAAATAAAAAAAAGCACAAGTTAAAGTTAATAAGGAATATATAGACAATAATCTCAAAGAAACTTCTTTAGTTTTAGGAAAAATTTTTTCAGAAGTATCATTAGATGAAATATTGAAAAGTTGCATACCCCCTATATTCATTAAAGGCATTAAAGTGATTGCCATTACAATAATTCCAATACCACCAAACCACTGCAACATTCCTCTCCAAAGTAATATTGCTTTAGATGTTTCATTTAGATTCGTGATAATTGTAGATCCTGTTGTTGTAATACCAGACATGCTCTCAAAAAACGCATCTGTAAAATTCAAATCCGTACTAGAAAAAATTAAAGGTAAAGAACCAAATATAGCAATACTTAACCACGAAAGTGCTGTGAGCAAAAAAGCTTGCGGTAAACTTATCTTTTTATCGTGATCATAATTAGAAATGAAAAATAAAAATCCAAAAACAATAGTAACAATCATTGATCCGATAAATCCTGCATCAATTTGATCAAATATTAATTGAACCAAAATAGGTACAATCATTGAAAGACCTAAAATAATTTGCAAAACCCCTAATGTAAAAAAGACAGTTTTATAATTGGACATTTTGAATGGACATTATTTTATGGTAAATAAATTTCAACTCTATATGAATTATTAAAAAGGCTGATATTAAGGATATTTAAGTAGTTGTGATAGACAAAACAAATTTTGACAAAACAAACGCCTGGCCATTTGTTGAGGCAAAAAAGCTATTAAGAGACAGAAAATCAAACATAGAAAAAAAAAATAAAATAGTTTTACAAACTGGTTATGGTCCTAGTGGTCTACCTCATATAGGGACATTTGGAGAAGTTGCAAGGACGACAATGATTGTCAACGCTCTTGATCATTTAACAGATATTCCAAAGGAAATTATTACATTTTCTGATGATATGGATGGTCTTAGAAAAGTACCTGAAAATGTTCCAAATCAAGAAAAGCTCAAAAATAATCTTCACAAACCTTTAACGGATGTCCCTGATCCATTTGAAAAGTTTAGTAGTTTTGGAGAACATAATAATAATATGTTGAAGCAATTTCTTGATAATTTTAAATTTAAATATTCATTTAAAAGTTCTACAGAACTCTACAAGTCTGGTTATTTTAATGACACGCTAAAATTAGTTCTAGAAAATTATGAAAAAATTATGCAAATAATTCTTCCAACTTTAGGCAAAGAAAGACAGAAAACCTATTCCCCCTTTTTACCAATATGCCCAGAAACTGGAAAAGTTCTTGAAATACCTGTTTTAGAAATTGATTCTAAATCTTCTAAAATCATATTTGACAATAATGGATCAAAATTGGAAAAAAGTATTTTAGATGGGAACTGCAAATTGCAATGGAAAGTTGATTGGGCAATGAGATGGTACGCTTTAGATGTTGATTTTGAAATGTATGGAAAGGATTTAATTGAGAGTGCAATTCTTTCAACTAAGATTATTAAAACATTAGGTAAATCTAACCCATCTGGTTTTGCTTATGAACTTTTTTTGGACGAAAATGGTGAAAAAATATCTAAATCAAAAGGTAATGGAGTAACTATAGATGAATGGCTGAATTATGCATCTCCTCAAAGTCTATCTCTTTACATGTATCAAAATCCAAAAAGAGCAAAAAAATTGTACAGAGAAGTTGTTCCAAAAGCTGTAGATGAATATCTAGATTTTATAGAAAAAGGAAAAACTCAAAATGATTTACAGAAGTTAATGAATCCAGTTTGGCATGTACATAATGGATCAATGCCAGACGAAAATACAATTATGACTTTTTCAATGCTTTTAAATTTAGTTGAAACAAGTAATGCGGACAACAAACAATTACTTTGGAAATTTGTAAAAAAATACAAGTCGGAAATTAATGAAAATGATCATCCAATTTTTGATAATTTAATTGAATATGCAATAAAATATTTCAATGATGTTATAAAAACAAAAAAAATTTACAAAACTCCAAATGAAAAAGAGAAAGTTGCACTGAAAGCATTAATTAAGTCTTTAGATAATTGTAATGATAAAATGGCTCCTGAAGATATTCAGACAAATATTTTTACCGTAGGAAAAGAAAATGGTTATAAAGAAAATTTGAGAGAATGGTTTAAGCTTATCTATGAGGTTGTATTTGGTGACGAAAATGGACCCAGAATGGGCTTCTTCATTAGTTTTTTTGGAGTAAATGAAACCAAAGAATTGATAAGAAAAAAGGTTGAAAATGTTTAATCTTATAAGACCTTTTATATTTAAATTTAGCCCTGAAGTTGCTCACTCATTAGCAATAAAGGCTTTAAAGTTAAATCAGATACCAGCTATAGATAAAACAACCAGAGTTACTATCCAAACTAAATTTTTAAACAAAACCTTAAATTCTCCTCTAGGTGTAGCTGCTGGATTTGATAAAAATGCAGAAGTTTACAATCCTCTATTCAAACTAGGATTTGGTTTTGTTGAGGTAGGTACAATCACACCTAAACCACAAATAGGAAATCCAAAGCCAAGAGTGTTCAGATTGGAAGAAGATGAGGCTTTAATTAACAGACTTGGATTTAACAATATTGGATCAGAAGAAAGTAAAAAAAATATTGAAAATAATTCACCTAATGGATTACTTGGTATTAATATAGGACCTAATAAAGATACTGAAAACAGAGTTGAAGATTATTTAATTTGTTTCAGAAAATTTCGTAATTTAGCAGACTATATTACAATTAATATCTCTTCTCCTAATACAGAAAATTTAAGAAACTTTCACAAAAATGAAGAGTTAGATAATCTTTTAAAATGCATAAATGAAGAAAAGAAAAATTTAAATTCAAATGTGCCAATAGCAGTCAAGGTATCTCCTGATATTGATGAAAACAGCATTGATGAAATCTCAGAACTTTTTTTAAAATATAATGTTAAAATAGTTATAGTTTCAAATACGACAGATAGAAATAGAGAAAATATATCTAATGTAAATAAATTAGAGAAAGGTGGTTTGTCTGGAAAACCACTTGAAAATATCTCTAATGAATTAATTAATAAATTTTTTAAATTAGTTGGAAAAAAAATCTTAATAATTGGAGTTGGAGGTGTTGACTCTGCCGAAGGAGTTTTTAATAAAATTGTAAGCGGTGCAACTCTTGTGCAATTGTATACAGGCATGGTTTATAAAGGACCAACTATTGCTTCAAAGATTAATAAAGATCTCGACGAAATTGTAAAAAGAGAAGGTTTTAAAAATATTTCTGAAGTTATTGGAGCAAAAAATTAATCTTGACTGGTATTCTTTAAGACCATATACATCTTGAAAATTTATGTCTAAAAAATGCGAACTTACCGGTAAAATCCCTCTAAAAGGTCATAATGTTAGTCACGCTAACAATAAGACTAAGAGAAGATTTCTTCCAAATTTAAAGAAAGTAAAATTTAAAAGTGAACTTTTAAAAAAATCTTTGAGATTAACAGTTTCAAATGCAGGTGTTAGATCTGTAGATAAAAAAGGTAGCTTTGATAATTTCTTAAAATCTGCAAAATCAAGAGATTTATCGTTAAGATTAAAAAAGCTTAAAAAATCAATAATTGCAAAAACAGCATAATGAATAAAGTTTTCCTTTCTCTCTCATTTTTAATGGGATTGGTTGTGCTAGCATCTAATTATTTAGTTCAATTTCCTATAAAATATTACGGTTTAGAGGAAATTTTAACTTACGGTGCTTTTAGTTATCCAATTGCGTTTTTAATTACAGATTTAGCCAACAGATCCTTTGGAAAATTAGTAGCTAGAAAAATTGTCTATATAGGCTTCACAATTGGAATTTTGTTTACTTTAATATTTTCAACTAATTTTACTGATCTTATTTCTATAAGAATAGCAATTGGTTCAGGAACAGCTTTTATAATTGCTCAACTTTTAGATGTTCAGATATTTGATCAATTAAGACAAAAAAAGTGGTTTATAGCACCTCTAACATCTTCTTTGATAGGTTCAACTGTTGATACTTTTTTATTTTTCTCAATATCATTCTATGGAACGGGAATTCCTTGGGTAACTTTATCGTTAGGAGATCTTGCGGTAAAAATATTTGTAGCTCTTGTAATGTTGATACCTTTTAGATTATTACTCGGCACACTAAAAGCAGCATAACTAAATTTTAGGTTCTTGTTGGGTCATGCAATGTATTGCACCAAATCCCCATATCAATTTGCTACAGTCAATTGTTTCGATTTTTCTATTTCTAAAGTAATTTTTGAAAATTTTAATTGCAATATTGTCTTCTTTTACTTTGAATATTGGAAGAATTATTTTTTTATTACAAATATAAAAATTCATATAACTTGCAGGAACTCTTGTATTCTCAATATAAATTGGTGAAGGCATAGGAACTTTAATAATTTTGAATTTTTTTCCTTTCTCACATTTACTTTCTTTCAATATTTTTAAATTCTTATTTAAGTTTTTGTAATTTATATCTTTTATATTATTTTCAACCGCAGTCATAATCGTATTTCTAGAAACAAATCTTGTTATGTCATCAACATGTCCATGTGTATCATCGCCTGCAATTCCTTTTTTAAGCCATATAAAGTTTTTTATATTTAAGTATTTATTAAAAATTTTTTCGTAGTCTTTCTTTTTAAAATTTTTATTTCTTTCTTGAATTTTGCTTAACAAACATTCTTCAGTTAATAGAATTGTACCTGAGCCATTTA
>CACIRJ010000006.1:0-27500 GCA_902588975.1 uncultured Pelagibacteraceae bacterium
TTTCGAAATTTTTTTACATAATTTATTTTATTGGTTTTATTGGTATTATAATATCTATTTTTCATAGCCAGGAAAAAGTCGATAATTCTATATTTATATTATTATTTAATTTAAATAGTTTTAAAATTTTTATTGGGTTATTAATTTTTTTAGTGCTTGTTGAAAAAAAAGGATTTGTTTTAGAAAAACAAAAATTTTTTTATGGTACTTTGGTATTTGTAATTCTAATTCTAGTAAATTTTTATACTAATGGGCATATCTCGAGATTACATTACCCATTCACTAACAAAACGATTGGTTACAATTTGCTTGGACTACTGTCTGGTATACTTTTTTTTATGATTTTAAACTTTAATTTAAAAGAAAACAGTGACAAAATAAAAAATTCTTTTTTTCTTTTTCTGTATTTTTCAATTTTATTTTTTTGTTTTTCAAAAACAGCAATATTTTCTTTTGTAATTACTTTTATTTTTTATTATTTATTTTTAAATAAAAATATATCAAAAAATAATATTTTATTGAGTATGATTTTGATAATTATTTTAATTTTCTCACTAGACTTTATAAAGTATTATTTAAATACAAACTCTATGTCCTTTATTGATATTATTTTAAACCCATTAACCTGGACAAATAAATATGGATCGTTTTATTATAGAATAGAACATGTTTGGTTAAGCGGCTTTGATAAAGATTTAAATTTACTTATTTTTTTATTTGGCGAAGGTATATATTCACCAAAAACACATGATAGTTTATATTTTACTGTAATATCTCGTTTTGGCTTTTTAGGTTTGTGTATATTTTTTTATATGATTTTATATATATTTTCTAAATCAGATATTAACTCACATAGTATTTTAACATTCTGCTTAATATTTGGTTTAACAAGTGAAATGATTATACAATCAAATGTTATAAATCCTTTGGTTACAATTTTGATTTATATAAATTTTTCAAAAAGAATTATTTTGAGATAATTTCATAATTTGTTAGCTTTTTCATAACCATATGACAGATGATAAGGTGAATATCTTCACAAATTTGCATATCAAAAGATGGGACTAACACATTTTCTTTTGTTATTTTTTTTAGTTCTCCGCCATCGTAACCAACGATACCGATTGTAAATCCACCAATTTTATTTGCAAAATTCACTGCATTAATCAAATTTTTAGAGTTACCACTTCCGCTAACTGCAATAAGTATATCATCTTTATCCATAACAGATTCTAGTTGGCCTTTAAAAACATTTTCGTAGTTTGTGTCATTTGCGTAAGCAGTTATAAGACCAACATTATCTGTCAATGAAAAACCATAAAATTTTTTTTGAGTAGCCATTGTTGTCATTTTATTCCAATCTGTTATCATGTGCGATGCAGTGCTTGCACTACCACCATTTCCACATGTAAATATTTTTCTTCCTTTCAAATGTGCCTCATAAATTAAATCTATTATTTTTTGGAGCTGGTTTTGGTTTATTTTCGAGAGTATTTTTTGATGTTCGTTAATATAATTTTCTATAGTAAATTTCATATTTTTATAATTTTAGTAATAGCTTTATATAGATTTTCAAAAACATAGTCTGGTTTTACTTTATAATTCTTATCAAGTCCACCATAACCAGTTTTGACTAAAACAGTTTTTAAACCTGAAACTTTTCCTACTTTTATATCAGAACTTTTATCTCCAATCATCCAGCTTTTTTTTAAATCTATATTAAATTTTTTTTTTGCCTTTAATATCATGCCGTTCTTTGGTTTTCTGCAATTACAGTTTTTATTAAATTTAGGGTGATGGGGGCAGAAGTAAATTTTATTTATTTTAATATTTTTTTTTTCAAAAAAATCTATAAATTTGTAATGTAAATTTTGAATTTCTTTTTTTTTTGCAATTTTTCTTGCTATAATTGACTGATTTGTAACAATTATTATTTTGTATCCTGATTTTTGTATTAATCTTAGCGCTTTAAAAGTGTTTTTATAAAATTTTATTTTTTTCCACGAATTTATATATCCAATTTCATGATTTATGACTCCATCCCTATCTAAAAAAAAAGCTACATTTTTAATATTTTTTTTTTTAAGAACCAACTTATGACCTCCTGTAAACCGTCGTTTTCATCTTTTAATAAATATTCATAATTTTTTACGTGTTTTTTGATTTTAGATATATTGAGTTTTTTACTTTTTGAACCAACATATCTGTTTTTATCATAATGGATTCTTTTATGATCATAATCTAAAATTTTACAAATAAGTTTTGCAAACTCTCGTATTGTTAAGTCTTTCTTTGAACCTATATTAATTACTTGATTATTATATTTAATTAATCTCATCATCATATTTACAAAATCCTCAACATGTATGATTTCTCTTTTTTGATATCCATCTCCCCATAAAATGACTTTTTTTCCATATTTTTTTCCTAAGATTATTTTTCTTATTAAATCAAAAATAAAATGCATTTGCCTGTTATCATCATGATAATTTGGACCATAAAGAGTTGATGGAACAAAACACATCCATTTCATTTTATACTGAGCTTGTAATGACATTGCTCCTTGCAATAGCATCCTTTTAGTCATGGCATAAGTGTATAAACTTTTAGTTGGCTCCCCTTTTAGATATGAGGTTTCTTTAAAATCACCTTTTTCAGCATAAGAACAACTTGTTCCAATAAAAACTAGTTTTGCTTTTGGTTGAAAGTCTTTCCACCAGCTTAAAACATTCGTATTTATTTTTTGATTCACCAACCATTGATCACCTGGATATCTTAAACAGAAGTCTCCAGCTTGTGTCCATGCTGCTAAATGAAATATATAATCAAATTTATTTTTATATTTAATTAAATTATTAATATTTATTAAATCACATTCTTTTGATGATGGACTTGTAAATTTAATTTTTTTTGAAAGTAATTTTTTTTTTACAAATTTTCCTAGAAACCCATTGCCACCAGTAATAAACACATTTTTCATTATTTATATATCTATCGGAAAATAAAATTTAACTCCATTTCTAATAAGTTTTTTATTATTTTTTAAGATTTCCTTTTTAAAATTCCATGCTAATACATAATAGATATCAGGGAGTTTTTTAATCTCCTTTTCCATTTTTATTGGAATATGTGTTCCTGGTGAATAAAGATTTCTTCTTAAAGGATTAAGCTCAACTAATTTTGGAATTTCTTTTTTTGAAAATCCAAAGTAATTTAGCAATGTGTTTCCTTTAGCTGGAGCACCCATGCCATATATAATTTTCTTTTTTTCTATCGATTTATTAATGAATTCTTGGTTAATTTTTTTCAATTTATTAATTTGATCTCTAAAATTAAAATAAGTTTTGATATCATTCACTTTTTCTAATTTTTCTATTGATTGATAATTTTTAAGTTTTTTTGATTTCTTTCTTTTTCCTTTATGAGAAATATATGCTGTCATTTGGCCACCATGAATTTCATGAAGTCTAGCATCAAAAATCTCCAGATCATATTTTATAAGTAATTTATTTAACGTAGATAAATTGTAATATAATAAGTGCTCATGGTATATTTGATCAAATGCAACGTTTTTAATTATAGACTTCATGTATAAAAATTGAACAATAAAAACTCCATTTACGTCAAGCAAATTTTTTACACCCTCGGTAAATGAATGAAGTTCTTCCAAGTGAAAAAATACCCCGGAGGCATTTATAAAATCAAATTTCTCTTTTATTTCTTGAGATGTTTCAAAATTAAAAAATTTATTTAAAGTCGGGATGTTATTTTTATTTGCAATCTTACAAACTCTTTTTGCAGGCTCAATACCTAACACTTTCCAACCTATATCCTTAAAATGTTTTAAAAAAGTTCCATCATTTGATCCTAAGTCTAGGATTTTTTTTTTTTCATTTACAGAAAATTTTATTATTATTTCATCTCTAAGATTTTTAAAATGACTCGATAATGATTTCGTTATTCCAGATAAATATGTGTGGTCTGAAAACATTATTTCTTTTTTTACTGTGAAATTTAACTGACTAATTTTACATTTATTGCAAATAACTAAAATTAATGGGTAAAATTTTTCTTTTCCGATTTCAGATTTTTTAAGAAAATCGTTACACCAAGGCTGTCTACCTAAATTTATTACTTCGATTAAATCGGTGCTACCGCAAACCCTACAATTTTTTAATAAACTCATTATATTGCTCTTTTATAAATATTTTTGATTTTTTTAATTCTTTAATTACACCTATATCAATAAAAGGTGAGTTTAGAGATATTGATTTAATTTTAATTTTTTTTTTTAACATTGTTCTTAATATATCATTTTCAAAATCAAGTTTTTCTTTATTTTTATTAATTATATTTTTGTCAAATTTTTTAAAGAAAAAAAAACCTGATGAAATATGACCTTGGGTATTTTGACTTCTTTTTATATCAATAACATTATTATTTTTTAAAATTAACTTACCATACCTTTTACAATTATTTTTTTTTAATGAAAGAATTATAAAATCATTTTTTATCAATTGTTTTTTTATTTTTCTTATTGAAAATAAAAACAATGTATCTGCGTTACATACAAAATTGATTGTATTTTTTTCAAATTTTAAACTTTTTGCTACTTTAAGAAAAGAGCCACCAGTTCCAAGTACTTTGTTTTCGTTTTTAATTTTAATATTTTTAAATTTAATATCATTAAAAAATTTTATAAAAAGATTTTTTTTGTAATTAGTAGTTACAATAATTTCATCAACATTATTAATTTTTAAAAAATTAATCAGATAAAATAAAAACTCTTTATTTAAAACTTTGATTAAAGGTTTAGGTGTTTTTTTTGTAATATCGCCTAATCTTGAACCTTTGCCACCAGCTAAAATTATTGCACGAAATTTTATTTTATTATTTAACATTCATAAAATTTTCAGGTCTTTTAATGCTTTTGAGACCTTTTATTAATTCAACTATTCCCTTATCCAGGGACCAATTCATTTTGAACCCTGTTTTTATAATTTTATCATTAGATACAATATAATTTCTTTTATCTGGGTCTTTTCGATTTTCATCTATTAATATTTCTAAATCATTTATGTGATTTTGTATTTTTTGTGCTAATTCTAATTTTGATAAATTTGCATCCTCTAAGCCAAAGTTATAAATATTAGATTTCATTTTTTCAAAATTGTTTAAAGCAAACATAAAAACTCTACTTACATCTTGAATATGAATATAATTTCTTTTAAAATGACCCTCGAAAACACTAAGTTTTTTTTCAACTAAAGCTAAATAAACAAAATTATTAACTAACAAATCAATTCTCATTCTAAAAGACATTCCAAAAACTGTTGCAAGACGAAATGTTATACAATTTTCCCTTTCCAAAGCTATTTTCTCTGCATTAACTTTAGTAATTCCATAAGTTGATATTGGATTTAAGGGACTTTCTTCAGTATAAATTTTTTCTGGCTTACCAGATCCATAACCTGAATTTGTAACAGGCATTATCATCAATTGATCTTTACTCATGAGGTTGCAAATCATTTTTATAGAGTCCTCATTTACTTCCTTACATAATTTTGGCATTTTTTCACTTAATGGGGCGCCTACAATAGCTGCTAGAGGAATAATACAATCAAACTTGCCTATTATGGATTTAATTAGGTTTTTATCTCTCGTATCACCAATTATTAAATTAAAATTATTAAACTTACATACAGATGAAAGTGAAAATTGATCAAAGAAAAAATTATCTAAAACTGTGACATTATGATTACTTTCCAACAATTTTGTTACTAATACTGATCCTAAATATCCTGCTCCACCTGTTACTAATATTTCCATTTCTTTATAATTTTAAGTCTCTTGAGGTATTATTTTCTTTATTACTAAATTTTACTGTATCAGCAATTGAATAAAATAACTTTCTAAAATTTTTTTTAAGGTAAGAAATTCCTTGTTGTCTATATTTTTTTGATATCGATGTAATCATAAATACAACAATTGCAAAGAAAAAATTAAAAAAACATTTAGTAATTATAACAATATTTGAACTCATATTTTTGTTAATAAAATTTTCAATATAATCTTTCTGGTCTGTCGATACTATGTTGTTTTTAACAAAAAAATCTAGAGCATGAAACGCTTCATCATATAATTTATAAAAAACTAACATGAAAATAAGTTTCTCTGCAGAATTATTTTGATTATCTTTTTTTATTTCATTTATATTTTTAAAATAAACAGTATCAGCCCAAATCACTTTATGATTTGAAGCTGAAGATTTTATTTTTTTGTTTCTGATCCACGTCTCCTGATTGATTATATAAATATCGAAATTATGATCTTTTAAAAATTTGTCAATTTGTGAAAATGTAGGGGATCCTATATATCTTTCTATAAATTGGATTTCTAATTCAAAACCAAGAACATTATCAATTTTATTTTCCATTCCTTTTAATATCTCTAATTCAGCACCTTCGGTGTCAATTTTTACAAAATCAATTTTATTAATTTGATCAATGTTACTTAATTTAGATGTTAAGATTTTTTTAATTTCTATGTTTTGATGATCATTGAAATTATCAAAATTCTTTATCAAATTACTATTGACCTTAAATAATGATGAAGCCTGTTGATTTTTATTAATATGAAAATCAATTTTTTTTTCTTCAGACCAGAGTATTTTATTTATTAATACGTCGTTCTCAGCCTTATTTGACATTTCATTATCAAATTTATAAATTTTTGCTATTTCTTTACTAATAGAATAATTAAATTTATTTTTTTCAGGAATACCAGAAGCTCCAATATCTAAAATAAAAAGTTTATTTTTTAGAAATATTTTATTGAAGTATTCATTAGTTACTATTTTATCATTAAACAGACTTTCTAATTTATAAAATAGTTTTTTCATATGAATGTAATATCTTTATTACATTATTCTATCGTATAACAATTTAATACTTTTATTTAAGTGAATTTTGTTTATACAGAACTTAAATTTTATAGTTGTTTACTTTATAAGTTCTCATTAAAATATTTTTCAAATTTATTTTCTTCACCTTTATAGTCTTCATTATCTGGAGGTGGGTCTTTTTTTTCACTAATGTTCGGCCATATTTCAGAATATTTTGTATTAATTTCAAGCCATTTACCATCCTTGTCATCACTATCTGGGGTTATTGCATCTACAGGACATTCAGGTTCGCATACCCCACAATCAATGCATTCATCTGGTTTTATAACTAACATATTTTTACCTTCATAAAAACAGTCAACAGGACATACATCTACGCAGTCCATCAATTTACATTTAATACATTTATCGTTAACTAAATAAGTCATTGAATTAATTTGATTTATCTTGCCTTATATAATCATATTAATTTAAATTTCAATTATTGTCGATCCATGACTAACAAATTCAAATTTAACTAATTTATTTTTTAAAACTTTTTTAAATTTTTGTTGTTTATTTAATGGGACATACATTAGGATGAAGCCTCCCCCACCAGCACCCAATAGTTTTCCACCAGTAGCACCATTTTTAATACATAATTTATACAAATTATCTATTTTTTTATTTGAAACACTCGAATGTAGTTTTTTTTTTAAATTCCAGGTTTCATCCAAGTATCTACCAATAAAATCTGGATTATTTTCAATTTTAAGTTTTTTGTCAACCGCTATTGCTATATCCCTAATTTTATCTAGGTAAGGCATATTTTGTTTAATTTTATGAATTTTTTTTTTCTCAAGCACAGAAGCGCTCCTTTGAATGTGTGAATAAACTAAAAATAAGTTATTCTGTATTTTCTTTATAAGTTTATTATTTTTATATTTAGAGATTTGAAATTTTTTATTATAGAGTGTTATTTTAGAAAAACTTCCAAAACTAGCAAATGTTTGATCTTGATATCCAACATTTTCTCCTAAGATTTTTCTTTCAAAATGAATTGCTTTTTTTGCTAAAATTTTTTTTTTGTAAATCAATTTTCTTTTGTAGAAATTAATCAAATTTAACATACCTACTGAAAAAGATGAAGAAGATCCAAGGCCAGAATTACTTGGCAAATCAGAAGCTATATGAATTTCTATGTTTTTTTTTATTTTTTCTTTTATGAATATTTGTTTTATTACTGGATGTTTTATAGAAGTATTTTTATTAACAAATTCTAATTTGCTGTAAAAGATTTTTAATTTATCCTTAAATAAGTTTGAATAATAGTTTGACAATGAAATATAAATATACTTATCAATTGCACCACCAATAATTAAACTTTTTTTGTTTTTAAAATATTCAGGAAAATCAGTGCCCCCACCAAATAAACTTATTCTTAAAGGAGTTTTGGATAAAATTTTCATGTATTTTTGATTTCGATTATATTATCAAATATTTCCTTATTACTGGTTTTATGAGAAATAGATACAAACGTAATTTTTTTTTCGTATTTTTCTTTAAGATTTTGTAAAAGTTTATATTCAGTAGTGCTGTCTAATGCGCTTGTAGCCTCATCAAATAATAGAAAATCAGGTTTTTGATATAAAGATCTTGCAATTGCAATTCTTTGTTTTTGTCCACCTGATAATTTATTACCTATTTCACCAATTTGGCTGTCTAAACCATTTGGCAATTTTTTAACAAATTCATCTAACAATACTAATTTTAACAGCTCATTAACAAAATTAAGATCAACATTTTCTTTTTTTAGAAATGTTATATTGCTAAGTAGACTATCATTAAAAAGAAAAAAATTCTGGTGGACAATTCCAATTTTTGAATTAAGTTTCAAAGGAAAATTTACAACTTTGATATCATCAACATATACATCTGCTTTCCTAGGCATTAACAATCCTGAAACTATGTCAAACAATGTAGTTTTGCCAACTCCTGACTCACCAAATATACAAGTAAAATGCCCCTTTTTAATATCAATATCCGAATTATATCTCAATATTTTGTCTGATTTATCAAATTTAAAATCTAAATATTTAATTCTAATATTTTTTTTAAAGTCATATTTTATTTGATTTTCATTTGTATCTTCTTTTAAAGATAAATAATTATATATTTTTTTTTCTATATCTTTAGCATAACTCATAGATGAAATACCTCTAGCAATTTTTGTGAAAGAAGGGATTATTCTAAAAAAAATAAGTGTATATATAGCAACTTTTGGTACTACATTTTGAAAATTAAAATTTGTATCTTTTAAAAAAAAGTAAAAAAAGAAACAAAATATAAATATAGTAATAATTTCAATTATATGCCTTGGAAGACTCTCCATTATTAAATATCTTTTATCCGAGTCAGATACTTTATTTGTTAAGATAGAGTTTTGGTTCATAAATTCTTTTTCCTTGGAAAAAATGATTACATCTTTAATACCTGTAAATATTTGCTGAAGAATTTGATGTCTATTAAGTTCATTTAAGAGTCTTATTTGACCTATTTTTTTTAAGTATGATCTAATTGTTTGTACAATTAAAATTATCAGTAACGAAAAAACTAAAAAAAGAATAAAAAAAGTAGGTGAATAAAAAAATGCAAATATTGATAAACTAATTATTATGAAAATCTCAGCAGTTAATAAAACGTAAGGAATTATTACAAGATTAAAATAATTTCCTATTTCATCAGATGTAAATCTTACTTTATCCGTGCTATCAAAATTTAAATGAAATTCATAAGGCCTTGTTACGAATTTTCTTAATATTTCTTTTTGTAGATTATCCCTAAACTTATAAACGAAGACTGAATTATAAATAACAAATAATAAAGAAAAAATAAATTTAAATAAATAATATATGAATATAAAAATTACATAAGTCTTTAGAAAAGAATATTTGTTTTGTACGTCGAAACTATTGACGACATTAGCAACAAAAAAGTTATTTGAAGATGTTAAAAAGTTATCATTAAAATTAAGTAAAAAAGCAATGAAAGGAGACAGGACTGCAAATCCAATAGCTTCGGTAATTGAGAGAAATACTGTCATAAAAAATAACAAAGATATTTCAAAAGAACTATTAAATTTCAAAAAGATTTTTAGAGTATTAATCATTATTAAATTAGAATTTAATTTGTATAAAATCTACTTCTAGATTTCACTAAATTTAAATTTTTTATATTTCCAATATCAATAAAAAAGTTATTTGTATGTATGCAGAATATCTTTCTTTTATATTTTGGAATAATTTCTGTAGAAAAATCTATATAGCTCTTGTTTTGTAATTTAAGATCTTTTATCATTTCTTTAGACAAACAATAAATTGCAGCATTAGCTTTATTTCCGACTTTTTTTTTTGGTTTTTCATAAAACTCTTCCAAAATATTTTTTTTTGAACTTTTGATTATCCCACATGACTTTGGATCATTTGTTGAGAATGTTAGCATTGACATTAAACAATTTTCTGGTCTTCTTTTATGGTTTTGCAAAAAAACCTTTAAATTTTCAGTCATAAAATTATCTGAATGTATCAATAGCCCATCCTGATTATCATAAAAATTAATATTTTTCATTAATGTGCCTGCAGTACCTAGAAGTTGTTTTTCAAAAGTAATATGGACCCTATCTTTGATTTTATTTGAATAAATAAATTTTTTGATTTTTTTGTCGAAGTAATGAGTATTAATCAAAATCTTTTTAATTCCAATTTCATTTAATTTTTTTAACCAAAATTCTAAAAGATTATTTCTTCCAAACTTAATTAAACATTTTGGTTTATTAAAAGATGTTGGCCTTAACCTTTTAGATATCCCAGCGCATAACAAAATTGCGTTCATTTAATGTGATATGCAATGTCTTTGTAATTTAGTGGAATATTACCATTTTTTCCAACCTGGACTGCGCTTGCAATCGATCCTAGCAAAGTTGCTTCCCATGCGTTTGCTCCTGATGCTAATGAGAGTGCTGTTAGCGTAAGCAAAGAGTCTCCAGCGCCAACTACATCTTTAGCAAAATTATTAAGAACTGGAATTTTATCAGTTTCGTGCACGCCATTTTTTTTATTATTTATATCGACTATTAATCCTAATGAGCCGAGTTTAATAATAATATTATGAGCTATGCTCTCACGTCTTAACTTTTCGGCAATTGTAATTAACCCACCTTCGTTATCTCTACAAGCAAGTCTTGCCTCTCTTTCTGTGGGTGTAATTAAATTCATATTTTTAAATCTACTTATGTTTCCATCTTGTGAAGACGATTGACTATCAGCAGCCATAAAAATATTATATTTTTTTCCATAGTATGTAACCTTATCAACAATATTTTGAGTTACAAAACCATAATTAAAATCAGAAAAAATTATCAGGTCATATATTTTTAATTTAGATTTAAATTTATTTATCACTCTGTTCTGTATCTCTTTTGATATAGAGTTTTGATAGAGTTTAGAGGATCTAAACATTGTTTTATCTTCAAATTTATACCTTTTTTTTAGAGTCGTTGGTCTTTGACCATCTTTAAATATAAAACTTTTCAAATTTCTAATTTTTAGCTTCTCTTTAGCAAACTTATAATTTTGATCATTGCCAGCTGCAGAATAGAGATCTACTTTTGCTCCAAAACCTGCTGCGTGAACAGCTACTATACCAGCTCCTCCTAGATATTTTTCTTCTTTTCCTTCTTTAACGACTAAACTATTATCTTCTTGGGACATGCCTATAGGTTGACAATAGACATAATGGTCTATTATCAAATCACCAAACACAGCAACATTTAATTTTCTACAATTTTTCAATATTTTTTTAAGTTTATTAATTTTTATGTTGTGTGAAGTAATATAATTTTTTGGAATATTAAAAGGTTTATTAATGTTAATCTCTTTCTCAATTAAATCCTGGGATGTAAAAGTTACTTCTCCAGAGCTAAAAATGAGTTTACCATTAAATTTCTTAATTATATCTTTTTCCTCATTATTTAAACTTTCATATTCTTTACCTTTTACAACAACAGATGGACGATATTTTTCCAATGTTTGTTTTAAAGATTTTTTAATTAAAATAGCTTTATCAACATACGAGCAACTTTTTATGTTCTCTATCCGAAATTTTTCGTCTAATTTAGCGTCGGTTCCGGCAATTTTATTACTATTTACAGCAACTACTAAATAACCAGTTATACTTTTTGCAAATTTGAGTAATCTCAAATGTCCTGGATGAAGTATGTTAAAGTTTCCGGAAACAAATGTAATTTTATTCATTTTAAAATTTTAGTACTAATTTTGGTTGTATAAATTTTTTTTTTGATAGAAATATATCATTAATTTTTTGGAAATTGACAATTTTATAGAGCTTGCTTAATTTAATTTTTGACTTAATGATAATTTGATAAAATTTTTTAATATCATTCTGTAAATTTGAAGATCCACCCCAGCTACCATAAATTTTTTTTCCTAAAATTAAATCATAAGGTTTTAATTTAATATTTTCATTAAACTTTGGATGAGAAACAAAAAATAATTTACCTTTATTAGAAATAAGTTTCATGGAATTTGAAATATTTCTAGCTATTCCAGTGCATTCAAAACAGTAATCAGCTCTTATATTATTTAATAAAAAGTTTATTTTTTTATTAAAATTTTTATTTTCCGGGTTCAATATATTTTTAAAACCTAAATTATTAAGAAATTTTATTCTTTTTAAATTATTTTCTATACCTATAATTTTTTTTACACCTAAAGCTTTCAAAGCTAACATTATAAAAATTCCGACCGCACCAATACCATAAACAACGCAAATTGAGTTTTTAGTTGGTTTAGCCTGATTAATTACTACTCCTATACCGGTTGGTATTGAACATCCAAACAAAACTGCATCTTTCAATGGAATAAATTTTGGAAGTTTATATACCCTATTTGAATCTACAGTTGTAATAGTTGAGAAGGTGGTTATTGGACCATAATTTATATGAATATTTTTATAAGGAATTTGTCCATTCTCCTCTCTTATATTGTTGTGCTTTTTTAACCAACTTAGTATCACTCTGTCGTTTTTTTTTATACCTTTTACGCCAGACCCAATTTTTAAAACTTTTCCCACCGCTTCATGTCCAAATAAGTGGGGCAAATATCTATCTTTACCTCTAAGACCTTTGAATTCCATGAACTGACTTCCACAGACTCCTGAATAAATAACTTTAACAACTACTTGGTTTTTTTTCGGCTCTGAAATTTTTAGATTTAAAATTTTTATTTTTTCTTTCTCTATCAGTACTGCAGATTTAGAATAGAGATTTCTCATGTATTCACTTCAAAATTATAATCAATATTTAAAATTAAAGCTGAACTTTGTTTACTTTTGATTAACCAACGTAAATCATTAGAATAATTTTTATTATTGATAATTTTTGTTTTAATCTCATATTGTTCAAGCATTTTTTTTAAATTAAATTTTGGAAGTGCTGATTTTTTATTTTTAAAATCAGATCCATAAAATTTAGATTTATAGAACATTCGTTGGGTTTGTCTTATTATGCCGTATCCGTTATTGTTTATAACTACAATTTTTATTGGATATTTCTTAGACCATGCCAACTCTTGATTATTCATTGGAAGACTTCCATCTCCAATAATACAATATACATTGTTTTTTTTTATAGAAGCTCCAATTGCTGCACAATTTGCGTATCCCATAGAATGAAGATTAAAAGCAGTAGATATATTAGGAGCATTTTTTAAATTATTAGAAGCTTGATAAGTCCAAGACAACGTTGCGCCCGCATCAGAGAAAAAAATTGAATCTTTCTTAGATTTTTTTAGTAAATTTGTCAAAAATTCAACAGGTAAAATATTTTTTTTTTTATTTATTTTTAGTAATTTATTTTTTTTTTTTCTTAAATTTAATATTTTTTTTACAAATGAAGATGCCGGCATATTCAAATTAATTAGTCTTTTTTTAAATTGAATTTTTGCTCTTGAACACTCATTCTTATCATTATTTATAAAAATTATTTTTGCTAATGGTGCAAAATTATCGTGAATTTTGCCTACTTGGTGTTGTAAAAGAGAACATCCAAGTGAGATTATTAAATCACTTTGCTTAATATTTTCATTGGCATAACCTGGATTGTGATTTCCAAAAATCCCAATAAAGTTTTTATTTTTTTCATCAATATGTTTTTGTATTTTTTGACCACCCCATGTACATGCTATTTTAATATTTAATTTGTTCAAATCTTTTAAGGAACTTAGCCAGTCAATTTCATTAATAAATCCCGCACCTAAAAGAATAACTGGATTGTTTGAGTTTTTTATTAATTTTTTAATACTATCATTAATTTTTATATTATTTTCTTTTTTCTTAATTTCCTTAAAGACTTTAAATTTTTTTTTTAACTTTTCTCTTTGGCTATCATCTAAAATTTCTATACATTGAACTTTAGACTTTAGATTTGATAGAATTTTATTTCTTTTTGAAGAATAAGTTTCTATGCTTTTAATTTTATAAACCTCATCTGAAATAGGCTTACAGATTTTTAAATGAGGAACCTCTTGAAATCCTACCATTCTTGTTTTAGTCAGATCTGCTAAATTAATTCTTTTTGGTACTTGCCCAACTAAGGTTACCAAAGGAACACGATCATAGTAACATGCTGCAATTCCAGAAACTCCGTTTGTAAGCCCAGGGCCAGTTGTAAAAATTAAACCAGCTGTTTTCTTAGTAGCCATATAGTAGCCATGAGCGTAATATCCAGCTGATTGTTCATTCAATACTGGAATAAATTTACCATTAAATTTGATAATATTTTCAATCAATCTTGCACAGGCTCCACCTTGAACACCAAAAAAAGTATCAACACCTTGTCCGATTATATCTTTAATTAATTGTTCTGAGAGATTAATCATTTAGCAAATTTTCTAATTGAAAAATTTATATTTTCAACAACATAATGTAGTTCTTGAATTGTAAGTTTTTCATGAAAAGGTATGTTGAGTGTCTTACGCAATATTCGTAAAGCATTTGGAGTATCTTTTTTGTAATATTTTTTGTAAGCTGGAGCTTTTGAGATTAATGGATCATTCCAAATTTTTGTCTCTATAGCTTTTCTCTGTAAGAAAGATTTTATTTTATCTCTGTTATTTACCTGAATTGGGTAGGCATACATACCTGGTGTTTCAAACTTTCTAATTTTCTGTGTTATCACTGTTTTGTCTAGGTGTTTATCATAAAATTCTCTTATATTTCTTAATTTACTGATTTTCTTTTTAAAGTACTTGTAAGAGACAAGTAACATTGCAGCATTTATAGTATCCATTTTATGATTTAAAGAAACCTCTACACAATTATTTGTAATTAATTTTTTAGGATCTGATGTAGTGCCCGCGTATCTCAAAATTTTAACTTTATCGTATAATTTTTTATTATTTGTAACTACCAAACCACCTTCTCCAAAACCATTTAAACACTTCATCGGGTTCATGCTAAAAGCAGCTATATGCGAATAATTTCCAGCAAATTTGTTTTTAAACTTTCCTCCAAATGCTTGTGCAGCATCTTCAACGATATATAAGTTGTATTTTTTTGCAATTTTTGAAATTTTTTCCATATTACATAAATGACCTCCCCAATGCATTGGAACTATTGCTTTGGTTTTTTTTGTAATTTTGCTTTCTATTAAATTTGCATTAATATTATAATCATCTCCTATATCGACAAATACAGGTTTTGCACCACATTCAACAATTGCATTGGAAGTTATAATCCATGAAAATGGAGTAGTTAAAACTTCATCACCTTTTTTTATTCCTAAAGATTTTAATGCCAAATATAAAGCACTACTTCCAGAGGCTACACCTACAGCATATTTCATATTTAAGTGTTTTGTCATTTTTTTTTCAAATTTATAAAGCTCTGGACCAAAAAAGAATATCCCATGATCTAAAATATTTTTGAAAGACATTTTTAAATCTTTTCTCAGATTAGGATCTTTCACTCTTAGATCAAACATTCTTACATGCATTAAAATGGTCCTTTGAACCAAGTTCCAGGAACGTCGTGAAACTCAGGTTTTTTTAATTTTTTTAGATTCATGCTTTTCTTAAACATTTTTAGGACTGTTTTTACTACTTTTATGTGATCAATATATAAGTTTTTTGTTAAGAAGAAACTTGTTGGCTCAGGTATATCGGGCATTGTTAATGATATGGGAGAAGTTTTTAACTTTCCGTTTAAATTTTTATAAATAAGCGAGAGTATTTCAGATGAAATTGATCCATATGGAAAACCTGTATCTAAAATTAGCACTCTATTTGTTTTTTTTATTGATTTTAATATTTTACTTATATTTAAAGGTTTTAAAGATATAAGATCAACAACTTCGATATTTATTCCAATTTTTTTCAGGATTTTTTTAGCTTTTAAAGCCTCGAGGGTCAAATATGACATTGATATTAAAGTAAGATCACTTCCCTTTGAAATAATATTTGAACTCAAACTATCAGGTTTTTTATCTAAAAAATCTTCGTCTTTAAGTTCATGGAGCCATCTATGTTCAAGAAATATAACTGGATTAGGATCAAATATAGATTTTATTAAAAGTCTTTTAGCATCATCGGCAAACGTTGGCATGAATACTTTTAGCCCTGGTATATTACAGAACATAGGTGCTAAATTTTGTGAATGGGTTGGACCTTGACCCCATCCTCTTCCAAGAATCATTCTTATTGTTATCGGAACTGATAATTTGCCTCCAAACATATATCTCCACTTTGCTGCACTATTAACTATTTGATCCATGGATAGTAATGAAAAATCAAGTCTTTGATGGGTTATAACGGTACGTATACCACTTATAGCAGCACCTACCGCAATACCCGTTAATGCATTTTCAGAAGTAGGAACATCAAAAACACGATTTTGACCAAATTTTTTTGAAAGATTTTTAGTTGTTCCAAATATTGATTTAGGATCATTAATTCCCAATCCGTAGCAAATCATATTTTTATCTTTCTTAAGACTAAAAGCTAAGGCTGAATTAATAGAATCTTTAAAATTCATTTTTTTTTTAAGCATATATATCTTTTCTCAAATCGCTTAGTTTGGGTTTTGGTGATTTTTTAGCATATTCAAATGCATCTTTAATTTTTTTTTGAATTTCCTTATCTAAAATTTTAATCTTTTGTTTATGAGCATTAGTAAAATTATTTGTAAAATTTTTTAAAGGATCTTTTTTTAACCATGAATTAATCTCATTTTTAGGTCTGTAATTCAAGTTATCATCTTTATTTGGTCCACAATGTTCGTAATGGCGATATGTAAAAAATTCTAAAAATACAGGTTTTTTTTCTTTAGAGACATATTGTTTTGCTTTGTTGAAAATTTTATAGCATTCAAAAACATTATTACCATTGCAAGTGAACGACTTAATTCCGATTGCTTCAACCATTTTTGAATTTTTTCTTTTTTCTGGCTGCCTGTCTTTAAGTGAAGTATAAACAGAATAGAGATTGTTTTCACAAACAAATATAGCTGGAATTTTTTTTACAGCTGCAAAATTTACAGATTCATAAAATACACCTTGCTCTAATGCACCCTCTCCAAAAAAAATATAACTCACATTTATTTTATTTTTTAATTTTAAAGACAATGCTAAACCAGTGCCTATAGGAATGCTATTTGCAACAATTGCAGATGATCCCATAAAATTTACGCTTGTATCAATTAAATGCATTGATCCTCCTTTGCCACTTGAGCATCCTGTCTTTTTTCCATAAATTTCTGAAATCATTCTTTTTAAATTTCCACCCTTACCTAAGTAATGGAGATGTGGTCTATGAGAACTTACAGCATAATCATTTTTTCGAACAATCTGAGAAAATGCTGCTGAAACGGCTTCTTGCCCAACAGATAGATGAACCGGACATCTCATTTTTCGTGACGAATACTCCATGGCTATTTTTAGCTCTACTTCTCTAAAAAGCTTCATTTTGTAATAAAGTTTAAAATTTAAATTAGAATTCATGGAATAAACCAATAATAATCACCCTGATAACTATGTTCTTTGAAAAGCTTCTTCCATTCAGTCGTCGACATAATTGTTTTTGCTGTAAGATTCCATTTATACATTCTTTCTTTTTCTTCCTCGTTATTAAATGCATCCACTGTTATAAAAGAGCTCTTTTTAGAAACTCTTTTTATTTCTTTAATTGCATTTATACACTCATCTTCTGGCAAATTGTGAATTGTGTTTATTGAGATAACATAGTCAAAAGAATTATCTTCATAAGGTAAATTTTTTGCGTCAGATACTTTTAACAAGTGAGATATTTCCTTTTTACAATTTTGAATGGCATAATCGGAAATATCTATTCCTTCAATTCTTAATTCGGGAATGAATCTCAAAAAATCATAAATCATGAAACCTTTTGCACATCCTACATCTAATATTGAGGAACTTTTATCTAATTGCCAATAGTTAATAAAATCCTTAACGACATTTGTCCAGAACTTAGGATTATAGTTAAAACCTCCATATCCAAATCTTCTGTCACCATCAAAAAACTCTTTCCCAAATTTTCTTGCAATTTGTCTCTCAACTTCAGTTTTTTTAGCTCTCTCGTCCAAATTTCTTTTTGAAACTGGATAATTTTTTAATAAATCAATCTCTCTACCCATTTAAAAGCCCATTTCCTTCATGTAATTTACTGTGAATGATTTTTTATTTGGTTTTAGTGATTTGTCTAAGAATTTATTATATATTTCATGTATAGCGTAATCAACTGAGTATAATTGTTTAAAACCTGTACGAATTAACTTATCAGAGTTTTGTCGATAAGATCTTGCATCATTTACGTTTTTGTTAACTTTTAATTCACAGCCAGTAACTTTTGCAATTTTTTTTGCTATATTTAGAATACTAAGGTTCTCAAAACCAGCATTAAATATTCCCGACTTAATTTTTTCATTTTTTATAAAATGCAAATATACATTAGTTAAATCTTTAATATTTATATTAGGTCTAATCTGCGATCCTCCAAAAATATTAATTTTTTTTTTAAAAAAAGATTGATAAACAAACATATTAACAGTCACATCTAACCTCATTCTTGGTGAATAACCACAAACTGTGGCTGGTCTTACAATATGATATTTTATATGGTCTTTATAACTTTCAATAACTTTTTCTGATATCATTTTAGTTTTATTATAAGTGCTTATAGGATCTAAAGACAAATCCTCAGTGACATTTCTTTCTTTTTTAATTCCATAAACACTGCCAGAGCTTGCATAAATAAAGTGTTTTACTTTTGACTTTATACATTTTTCTAATATTTGCTTTGTTGCTAACACATTAACTTCCCAAGAAAGGGTGGGATTTAAGTCTACGGAAGGATCATTTGCGATATTAGCCAAATGAACAACTTTTTCAAAGTTTTTGAATTGTATATTTTTTATATCTCTAATATCTGCTTTTATTTTTTTTAGGTTCTTATGATTTATTAGATAATCTCCAAACCAACCAGTATCTATGATTGTGATTTTATTATTTTCTTTCAGCAGCTCATGCGTTAGGGCTGATCCGGTATAACCTAGACCGCCGATTATTAATATTTTCATATTTATTTAATTTATTTATATAAAATTTTATTTAAATTAAACTATTTTCTAAATTATATTAAATCTGCTTGCTTAATAGAGAAGTCTTTCATATTTATTCAGAAAACTTGAGGAAACTGATCCTAACGCCTGTCCTGAATAACTTTGTTTCATAATTTCTCTAAATTTTTTTTGATTTTCATCTTCTTTAAAATTATTGTTTTTAATTAAGTTAATTATTTCTTTGGTGGCATTTAAAATCTCTTCTGATGAATTATCAATAATTTCAATATTTCTTGTTTCATAAAAGTAATCTCTCCTATATTCATATTCTTTTTCTTTTAAAGAATTACACAAGTCGGTAATCTGTTTAAATTTAATATAATTTCCATTTTCTTTATACAATTTGGGTACAGAAATTCCTTGACTACAAACTTCTAAAGCGTGAGTTAATGGAGCTGCATTAACCGTTAATATCGGCTTACCAAAAATTGCAGCAAAAGATTTAGCTCCTGAACTTGAGCCAATAAATAATTCACATATATGTGAAAGAAAAATACTTAATATTTCTTTTTCTTTTGGATTATTTAATTCTGTTAAATCTAAAATTTTATTATCATAGCTCGCTTTTAAAGAACCATGGTGACCAATCCTTATTACTTTAAAATTATCGTTAGTCAACCATTCAACACTTTCTCTCAAAGACTCTATATCAGAATTTCTCAATTTTTCTTTATCAAATGGTCTATAATTAGAGTCTCGAGTATGTAACAGAATTATTTTTTTATTATCTAAATTTCTTTTATTTAAAAATTTCATTCCAAACTGATAATCATCACTGGATAATCTATAAAAATTTGATTCTTTAAATTTATTTTTTAATAAATAATAAGATTTAGCTTTTTCATTTGCAGTATAGTCAAATGAATCAAATGTGATACTAGAAAATCTTTTTTGATAATGAAGTATAGTAGATATGAATTTATTTTTTACTACTACACAATTAATATTTTTCTTTTGGTATTTTAAAAAAAAATGTCTATTTGCAATGTGTTTATTATCAATCGATATTACTAATTTGTATGGATAATCAATTTTATCAATTCTAAACGACTCTAAATCTAATATTTGATGTCCTAAGGCTTCAATAGATGAGGAAAATAATTTTAATTTTAAAATCTTAAAAATACAAAAAGTTAGCAAAAAAATTATAAAATTAAACGCTTTAAAGATTTTTTTTAAATTACTCCCGATTTTCTCTCTTTTTTTTGGATCATACAACTTAAATATATGATTAAAAGTATTAGAAATATTCTTTATCATCAAAAAATTAAAATATTTATAAATAAATATTTTATTAGTATAAAAAGCAAATATAGATTTTAAGTTATCAGCTTACTAGGCTGTTGTAATTTTGATTCCCTTAAATTCTCTATTATTAAGATTTTTTTTATTAAGTGCAGTTTTCTGACCCTCAACATATGCATTGTATAAAGGGGAATTGGCATAATTACGTCCAGCTCCTTCTTTTGTAATCATAACATTTCCAACATTATTCTCTACTATATCCTCGTTTTTAATTTGATTAATTATTTGTTTTACTAACATTAAATGAGCTGGGGCGAGAACTGCCTGATTAGGGTGTCTAATATTATTATCCTCAATATATTTTTTTATAAATTCAGCTTGAGTATCTAAATATATTTCTTGAAGTTTTCTAACTTTTCTGTCTGTTGCCCAAATGTAGTCGTCTCTTCTAATTTTAAATTGTGTATTTTCAATGTCTGCAATATATGATTTAAAATTAGTATACTCCTCATAAAATATAGTTCCTTTTAGTGGCTGAATACCTATGATTATTCCAGCCATATAAAATGGATCTTTTATATATTCTAAAGTTTTTTCTACAGTTACTTCAACGTCTTCAAGTTTTGTCTCAGGTGTAGTTAAAATTATATTCATGAAAGGTCTAATATTGTACTTTTTGAGTAACTTTAATACAGGATCTATTTCTTCAACTGGGCATCTTTTTCCAACTTCTTCTAGAACAGTTTGCGAGAAGCTTTCAACTCCTATGTTTAATTTCACAAAGTTTGCTTTTTTTAACCATTGAATTACGTTTTCATTTAAATCCGTAATTCTAGCAAATGCCATATATTTTAAATCATTTAATTTATTTTCAACAACAAGTTCACAAAATCTTATTACACTTCTTTTGTTAATTATGAAGTCATCGTCAGTCAAATATATCATCCTAACGTTTTTATGCGCATCTTTTATTCTTTTAATAACGTGAATTAAACTCTCTTCAGTTTGACTGATAACCGGAACTTTACCTTCTGTCGCTAAAGTTAATTGAAAGGTAGAGCTACAGTATTTACAGCCAATAGGACATCTATTTCTAGAAAATACTCTTATGGTATTTACCGAGTCTTCAATTTCTTTGTTCCACTCGTCACCATACATTTCTTTGTAGACCGCCCAATAATCTTCATAGTTAATATCTTCCCATGGTATTGCATTCGTGGCTTCATTAAATAGTTCTTGTGATAAAGCTTTTGCAGGATTTTTTACAACAATACCTGGTATATCATTGTAATTGTGTTCATTCGCAATCATAAGCATAGGTATTTCACCTTCGCCTAATATTACAATTTTACATGGAGTTTTATCTAAGATCTGTTGATAATTAAATTGAGCTTCTACACCGCCAGCAACCAATAATGCTTTTGGTCTTATTTTTTTTGCAAGATTGATATTTTTTATATCTTCCAACAAAGTTTCGTCTAAAAGAGAAAAACCAATTATATCCCATTCAGTTTTTTCTAATCTTTCTTCTAAGCTTAAACCTTTATTATTACACGCAAATAAATTAGGATCAAAATATTCTGCGTCGTGGCCTTTTTTTTTCAAATAACTTGCAACTCTCATTACACCAAGAGGTGGTGCATGAAATTGGCTTAAAGCTGCAAATTTTCCGCTGTAAGGTGAAATAAATAAAATCTTTTTTCTTTTGGTTGATGTATTGAGTGTTTCAAGTTTATCAACTTTTTCTCCGAACAAAACTTCTTTTTGATGTTTAATATCTTTCATTATTATAATTATAAGGACTTAAATTTTATAATTATTTAAGTAATTATGTAAATATCAAAATTTGTCAAGAAAAAGCTAGAAAACTAAGTAAAACTGCTTATTTTGTAATTAATTAAATTTCTTACAAACTATGGACAAGTTCTTAATTATAGGCAGCAATTCATTTTCTGGGTCAAGTTTTATCAATTATATCTTAAATAAAAAAGTTAAAATCTTAGGTGTAAGTAGATCAAAACAAAAAGAAAGATTATTCGCCTCGTATAGAAATAATCCAATTTATAAAAAAAAATTTTCCTTTGAAAGACTTAATATAAATACAAAAACTGGTTTAGCCAAATTAAATAAGATAATAAATTCTTTTAAACCAAATATTGTAGTCAACTATGCTGCACAAGGAATGGTAGAACAAAGTTGGTTGCATCCTGAGGATTGGTATAATACAAATATTATTGGTCAAACAAAAGTTTATAAGATTTTAAATAAAAAATTTATAAATAGAATAATCCATGTAACCACACCTGAAGTTTACGGCAACAAAAATAAAAAATTAAATGAAAATTCAAGTTTTGATCCATCTACACCTTATGCAATCTCTAGAATGACACTTGATATACACCTTAAGAAACAATTTGAATATTACAATTTACCTGTTATTTTTACAAGAACTGCTAACGTATATGGTCCAACTCAAGACCTATACAGAATAGTACCTAAATCTTTGCTATTCTCAAATTTAAATAGAAACTTTTACTTAGATGGTGGTGGTAATTCTAAAAGATCCTTTATTTTTATTGATGATGCGTCTGAGGCTACTTACAAAATATGCAAAAGAGGGAAAACTGGTCAAACGTATCACATATCAACCAATAAACTAGTTTCTATAAAAAATCTTGTAGAAAAAGTATATTTGAAAAGTGGATTAAACAAAAAATTTATAAAATATAAAAAAGATCGTGTTGGTAAAGATCAAATTTATAATTTATCTTCTGAGAAATTAAGGAAAGAATTAAATTGGTCGCCTAAAGTTAGTTTAGAGAAGGGACTCAATATTACAGAAGATTGGATAAAAAATAATATTAAATCACTCAAATCTAAGAAAAATTTCTATAAACATAAGAAATAATAGATTGATAATTAAAAAAAAAAATATAAAACTTAGATAACTGAAATGCATGGTGGGAAATTGATGTGTAATTCATCTGCTGTACCTGCAACCGTATAGTCGGAGCGCCACCCAGTTAAGTCCTTTGTTGAATGATGGCCAGGAAAAGTCTAGTTCTACAATGAAAAATTAGCAGAGGCATATGTGGATAAATTAAAAGGAAACTCAGTTTCCAGGGAGAGATATATGTTAAAGCTAATTAGACTTTTATTATTAATTTTATTTGTTAATAGTTATTTACAAATAGGATATGCAAAGGAAAAACCTTGCACTTGGGATAACAAAAACGAAATTCCATGTTTAGAAATCAAAGGTCACATATCCAACACTTCAAAGCACTCCATTTCTGGATTAAATAAAATCGTAATTTCAAAAAAACAAATTGAAGAAAGTGGTTCTGTTGATTTGATTGATGTTTTAAAATTAACACCCAGCATCAATATTACTCAATCAGGACCAAAAGGTCAGCAAGCATCAATGTTTATGAGAGGTACTGGTTCTAATCATACATTGGTTATGATTAATGGTATACCCATAAATGATCAATCAACAACGCAAGGACTTCATGATTTTGGTGTAGATTTCATTCAAACAATTCAACAAATTGAAGTTTACCCTGGTTCAAGTGCAACTCAATTTGGAACAAATGCTGTTGGAGGAGCTATAAATATAATTTTAACAGGTGATTATAAAGATTCTATATCGATAGCATCTGATAAGGACGCAAATTATGAAGTTCTTGGAAACAAAACTTATTTATATGATAACTCTTCTTTAAATATAAAACTTGGTAGCGTTAAACATAAAACAATTAGTGCCAGAGGAAATTTGGACGATGAAAAAGATGGCGTGATAAATTACACATCAAATTTAAATTATGAGAATTACTTAAATTTTGATACGAGATTTTTTAATACAATATATTTAAGACAGACAAAATCAGATTATGATAACTCAAACACAAACCAAACAAATTACAAGGGAGATAATAGAATGGGTTCTTTACAAATGGGTTTGGAAAAAAAAACAAAATCTAGTGATAAAAAGTATATTTTATATTACAATACTTATGACAGAGAATATGATGAAAGAGGGACCATTGACAGTTATGAAAGTGAAGTTGTTGGGTTAAAATACGACATATCAAAAACTATTGATGATTCTATATCTTTCGGAGCAGGCTCTGAGTATAAATACGATTGGGGTTATTTTGATAACAATGGATCATACGAAGCTTCAACCAAGGGTCACTCAGATAATATAGCTGTTTATGGTAATGTTGGAATTAATCTACTTGAAGATCTAAACTTCTCATTATTTGCGAGAAATGACGATAACAAGCATACCAAAAAGAATAATACGTACAAATTAAATTTAGAGAAAACAATTAATAACTCAAATTTTGGTGTCTCTTACATGAAAGGTTTAAGAAATCCTACTCTTTATGAATTATTTGGAACTGATAATTTTGGTTATTCTGGAAACTTAAATCTTTTACCAGAAAAAAGTAATACTTATGAAATTTATTCAGATTTAGTAATAAATGAATTTTTAAATTTTAATGTCAGAGGCTTTAGATCAAATATAAAAAATAATATTGAATACATTAGTAGTAAATATCGTAATGATACTGATAATGTCGATTTGAATCAATCTGGTATTGATCTTAGTTTAAATTTTGGTTCTGCTGAAACTAATCTAAATATGTTTTCATCTTTTCTTTCATCTAAGAAAGAAAATGGATCAGATCAATTAAGAAGACCAGAAAAAAGATATGGTTTTAACTTTACAAAAAAAATTAAAAATCCTTATTTTGGAGATTATAATTTAAATATTTTATACAATCATTATGGAAAACATTTTGATACTCATTCGTCAAATTTTAGTACTATTCAAATGGATAGCACTGATTTAGTAGATATAAAAATAAATAAAAAGATAGATGATCGAGAATATTATCTAAAAATTACAAATCTATTAAATGAAAATTACCAAAGACCACACGGCTATAATCAAGATGAAAGAATATTCAAAATTGGGTTTAAGTACTAAAAGCTTGTTTTGTTGTATAGGGATGATAAAGTTTGACGATGAATTATCTAAAAGTTTCTTTATGCGTTTTGGCATTATTATGTGCTAGTAGATTTATCCCTCATCCACCAAATTTTACCAGCTTGATAGCTTTAAGTTTTTATATTCCATTTTTATTTGGTGTAAAATTTATACCTATAGTAGTTTTATCTCTAATTTTCACAGATATATTTTTGGGTTTTCATTCAACAATTTTATTTACCTGGGGAAGTGTGATACTTATTGGATTGATATCAAAAAATTTTTCGAGATCTCCCATTATTAGATTGCTAGGTGTTACATCTGGAGCCACAATTTTTTTCATTACATCTAACTTTGGTGTGTGGTTGAGTGGGAGCTATGGATATAGTATAAATGGTCTAATTGAGTGTTATATTATGGCAATCCCATTTTTTGGTAATACACTGATTTCTACTTTAATATTTTCTTTTGTCATAGAATGTTTGCATTCTATTTATAATTACAAATTGAAAATTTCAAAATAAATCAATTTTTTATAAGTTTAAGATTTTTTAATATTTCCTTTAATGCAATTTTTTTCTTCTCTCCTAAGATAATTTTAAGAAAATGCTTAAAATAACTAAATGAATTAAATATTGTGTTATAAAAATTAAAAACAATAAATCTCATAGAATTTATGATTTTTTTTTCTGTGTTTATTTCATAGTATGATGAATAACCTCCAGGACAATTTGCTTCCTTAAAATCATTAATTTTTAAAATTTTCATACTTTTTTTCATAATTGGCACCATATCTAAATCATCAAATAACACCCTAATTACTTTGGTATCTTTAGACATTTTTAATATTTGTTTAAATTCTCGAAATACAGCAAAGTGAGTATGGTCTCCATCTATCAAGAAAAAATCAAATTTATTGTTTATTTTTTTTAGGATTTCTGGACTAGACGCATTAATTAAATTTATTTTAGAGTTAGGAAAATTTTTTTTTAAGTAGTCGGTTGCAAGTTTGGATAACTGAGGCTCAATATCAATAGTTGTAATACTGATATTTGGATTAGCTATTAACATTATTAAAGAAGAATGGCCTATATTAGTGCCAATCTCAAGACAGCTGTTATTTTTTTTTGCTATTTGATAAAGTAATTTTTGTCTTTCAATTTCTGATATTAAATATTTGTATTGTTTTCCATCAAAAAGAAAAGATCCATGAAGTTCTTTGAAAGTTCTATTTGTAGAATTATAAATACCTTCGAAATGAGGTATAATATTTAATAGATCTTTAGCAATATCATCGGATGGATTACTTGACAGATAGTTCTCAATATCATTCATAATTTTATTTCAACAAATATTATTATATTTTTTTTTAAAAATTTTTTTCAGTGCATAAATAAAGCCAATTGAGTTATTAGTACTGGTCAGCTACATGCGTTACCGCACTTCCACACCCAGCCTATCAACGTGGTGGTCTACCACGACTCTATTGGAAGAACTAGTTTTGAGGTGAGTTTCCCGCTTAGATGCTTTCAGCAGTTATCTCGTCCGTACTTAGCTACCCGGCACTGCAGCTGGCGCTACAACCGGTCCACCAGTGGTACGTCCATCCCGGTCCTCTCGTACTAGGGACAGCTCCTCTCAATTCTTCTACACGCATAGCAGATA
>CACIRJ010000006.1:30000-72867 GCA_902588975.1 uncultured Pelagibacteraceae bacterium
GTTGAATTAAATTTTTATTAAATATTCATCATTTCGAATATTTTTTGATTGTTCATCTATTCGAACAATCGGATATAGATATTGATAATACAAAATATTTACATAATTAAATAGCGAAGTGTTCTTGGTGGAGGATAGCGGGATCGAACCGCTGACCTCCTGAATGCAAATCAGGCGCTCTCCCAGCTGAGCTAATCCCCCAGAAAAAATGGTGGGCCGAGAAAGACTCGAACTTTCGACCCCACCCTTATCAAGGGTGTGCTCTAACCAACTGAGCTACCGGCCCTTATCGCAGAAGAGTGAAACACTTATTTTAAAAAGAGAAACGAGGACGGTCAACATTAGCCTGTTATATTTTTTAGATTAAGAAAATTCCTTAATCATCCTTAGAAAGGAGGTAATCCAGCCGCAGGTTCCCCTACGGCTACCTTGTTACGACTTCACCCCAGTCGCTGACTATACCGTGGTCAAGGGTTTTAAACCTTGCCTTAAGGTAGAACCAACTCCCATGGTGTGACGGGCGGTGTGTACAAGACCCGGGAACGTATTCACCGCGGCGCGCTGATCCGCGATTACTAGTAATTCCAGCTTCATGTACTCGAGTTGCAGAGTACAATCCGAACTGAGGCATCTTTTTAGGATTTGCTTGATGTCGCCATCTTGCTTCCTATTGTCAATGCCATTGTAGCACGTGTGTAGCCCAACACGTAAGGGCCATGAGGACTTGACGTCATCCCCACCTTCCTCCAGCTTATCACTGGCAGTTCTTTCAGAGTGCCCAACTAAATGATGGCAACTAAAAGTGAGGGTTGCGCTCGTTGCGGGACTTAACCCAACATCTCACGACACGAGCTGACGACAGCCATGCAGCACCTGTGTTTCGTCCGGCCGAACCGAAAACTTTAATCTCTTAAAGTCGCGACGAACATGTCAAGTGTTGGTAAGGTTCTGCGCGTATCTTCGAATTAAACCACATGCTCCACTACTTGTGCGGGTCCCCGTCAATTCATTTGAGTTTTAACCTTGCGGTCGTACTCCCCAGGCGGTGTGTTTAATGCTTTCGCTGCGACACTGAAAATAAATTTCCAACGTCTAACACACATCGTTTACGGCATGGACTACGAGGGTATCTAATCCTCTTCGCTACCCATGCTTTCGTTCCTCAGTGTCAGTAATGATCCAGAAAGCTGCCTTCGCAATTGGTATTCTTTCTAATATCTACGAATTTCACCTCTACACTAGAAATTCTGCTTTCCTCTATCATACTCTAGCTAAAAAGTTTTGATGGCAGTTCCAGAGTTAAGCTCTGGGATTTCACCACCAACTTTTTTAACCACCTACGAACTCTTTAAGCCCAGTAATTCCGAACTACGCTAGGTCCCTTCGTATTACCGCGGCTGCTGGCACGAAGTTAGCCGGACCTTCTTATTCGGGTACAGTCATTTTCTTCCCCGACGAAAGAGCTTTACAACCCAAAGGCCTTCTTCACTCACGCGGCATCGCTGCATCAGAGTTTCCTCCATTGTGCAATATTCCCTACTGCTGCCTCCCGTAGGAGTTTGGGCCGTGTCTCAGTCCCAATGTGGCTGATCATCCTCTCAGATCAGCTATTGATCAAAGTCTTGGTAGGCCATTACCCCACCAACAAACTAATCAAGTGCAGGCTCATCCTTCGGCGCATAAAGCTTTCTCCGTAAAGACTTATGAGGTATTAGCACAAGTTTCCTCGTGTTATTCCTCACCAAAGGGAAGATACCTACATGTTACTCACCCGTCTGCCACTAAGTATTGCTACTTCGTTCGACTTGCATGTATAAGGCGTGCCGCCAGCGTACGTTCTGAGCCATGATCAAACTCTCAAGTTTAAAAACGGCGCACACTAGCTTCTAAATAAATACTAAGAATAATATTTATTTAATGTTGAAGTGTGTACGACAAATTTTGGTAACCTTAACCGTCCACACTTCTCTTCTTAAAATATTAACTTTTCAAATAGCTAATTGGAGTTAACCAATAAATAACATTTTTATATGTTGAGTGGAACGCTTATAAATAATAATATTAATAAATCAAGGAATTAGATAATAATTAAATGTTAAAAAAAGCATGAAAAATCAACACTTTTTGAGCACTATATATGAAATTTTTTAGTTCAGACAAATTAAAAGAGTTTGGTATTTTTTTTTTCCTAATTATAATAACTATTCTGGTCCTGGTTGTTTTTAGCATCCAAGCGAGCAATAAAAATCAGAATTTAGAAAAAATAAATTCAAGTTTAGATAATACTTACTTAAAAAAAACATTAATTGAAATCACAAAAAACTTAAAGCCGAGGTTTATTTATTTTGAATATACTTCTAAATCTGGAGATACCCACCAAAGTGTCATTGACAATTTAAAAATAACTAAGGAAGAAAAAAAAGAAATACTCAATACAATACTAAAAGAGAAGAAGCTAAAAACTTTAAATGTTAATCAAAAGTTTATCTTTAAAATAGATAATTTGTCAAAAGAAAAAATAATTGAGTTCCGAGTCGAAACCGGTAAAAAGAATGAGATCATATTCACAAAAGCTTTTGATGGTAAAAAATTTAATTCTAAAATAATAACTAAAAATTTTATAAAAAAAGTTGTTTATAAAGAAACGGTTATAGATGGCTCTTTATACAAAAGTGCAATAGATTTAGGCATAAGCGCAAATATTATATTAGAATTTGCCAGGTTATATGGATTTCAAATAGATTTTCAAAGAGATATATGGAAAAATGATAGTTTTCAAATAATTTATGAAGAATTTATTAATGAAAATAAAGAAGTTATTGATACGGGAGAAATAATTTTTGCAAACTTAAACTTGCAAGATAAAGATTATCAACTTTACAAATATCAATATGATGAAAATAAGATTGATTATTTTGATGAAAATGGAAAAAGTATTAAAAAAACTTTAATGAAAACTCCTATAAATGGAGCTCGTTTATCTTCTTCATATGGAAAAAGGAAACATCCAATTTTAGGATACACAAAAATGCACACGGGAACAGATTTTGCTGCTCCAACTGGTACACCAATAATGGCATCAGGAGATGGCAAGGTCACCAAAGCAGGTTGGTGTGGTGGTGGAGGAAATTGCGTAAAGATAAAACATAATAGAAAGTATCAAACAGTGTATGCGCATATGTCAAAATTTGGAAGAGGCATTAAAAAAGGTGTAAGAGTAAGGCAAGGACAAATCATTGGTTATGTTGGTTCCACAGGACTTTCAACTGGACCACATTTACACTACGAAGTCATTGAAAATGGAAAAAAAGTTAACTCTCAAAAACTTAGATTGCCATCAGGAAAGATTTTAAAAGGTAAAGAAAGAAAAGAATTTGAAATTGCAAAAATTAAAATAGATGTTTTGAAATCAAATTTAATTTTAAGTTTAAATTAATCAGTTTTATTTGCTGTTTCTAGATTATTATCTATTTTTTTATCTGTGATATTGTCGATTTCTTTTTTAAAGGTCTGCTCAATTACATTATTGTTTTCATTTTCAGATTTATTCAATTCATTTATACTTAGAACTCTTTGAAAATGGTCTGCATGCTGCAAGTAATTCTCTGACAAAATTTTATCTCCAGATGATAAAGCCTCTCTAGCTAAATTATTGTATTTATCAATTAGTTTTGCGGCATTTTGATTATTTCTTCCTGGATTTCTGTGTTTAAAATCAGAGCCAGGATTAAATTCATTTTGGCTCTTATGTCCATTAGAATTTCTTTTCCTATAATTCCTATCTCCAGTGGATTTAAATCTATATTTTCTATTATTTCGATAATTATTCATTAGCTTAATTTAGTGGACACAATAACTCTAGGTGATGATTGAAAATCTTTGCAAACTTGATTTATATAAAAACCATTTTTATTCAATAATTTTACAACCTCATTCCTTTGTGTGTTTCCAATTTCAAATATTAATTTTCCGTTGTATTTTAACAATTTATTGCTTTTTAATATTAATTTTTTTATTTCACTTAATCCATCTAAGCCAGCTTTTAAAGCAATTAAAGGCTCATACTTTTTAACATTGTCATCTAATCTCTTTAAGTCGAATTTTTTAATGTATGGAGGATTAGAAACAATTAAATCATATTTATTATGATTAAATTTGTCAACATCGATGTTTACGAATTTAATATTATTTTCTAAGTGATGCATTTTTGCATTAAATATTGCTATATTTAAAGCCTTTTTACTAATATCTATAGCTGTTCCAAGAGAATTAGGTCTCTCTTTTAATATTGATATCAAAATACATCCGGATCCTGTTCCAATATCAAGAATATGCTTAGATGAATTTCGATTAATAATTTTTAATGCTTCATGAACAATAATTTCAGTTTCAGGCCTTGGAATTAAAACGTGATTATTAACTTTAAAATTATATCTCCAAAACTCTTTTTTTTTTGTTATGTGAGCAATTGGTTCTTTGTTTTTTCTTCGTAAAACTAATTTCTTAAATTTGTTAAATTTTTTTATTTCAATTTTATTTTGTAAATTAATTAATATATTTTCTCTAGTATAATTTAGAACATTTGATAAAAGTATTTGTGTATCTAAGTTATAACTTTTAATATCACTTGATTTTAATAGTTTATTTCCAAAATTTAATGCATCTAAATAATTCATTAATTTAGTTTACTAAGTTCATCCTGTTGAGCTTGAAGACTTAAGCTTTCAAGCATTTCATCAAAAATTTCACCTTCCATAAACTCTTCTAATTTATGTAAAGTTAAGTTAATTCTGTGGTCTGTTACCCTACCTTGTGGGAAATTATATGTTCTAATTCTTTCAGATCTATCACCGGTTCCAATTTTACTTTTTCTATCTAAAGATCTTTCTTGATCAATCTTTTGTCTTTCATAATTATATATTCTAGACTTTAGTATTTTCAATCCTTTTTCTTTATTTCTTATTTGTGATTTTTCATCTTGTTGACTAACTACAATCCCAGTTGGAAGATGTGTTATTCTTACTGCTGAGTCTGTTGTATTTACGCTTTGACCGCCTGGTCCACTACTTCTAAAAACATCAATTCTTAAGTCTTTATCTTCTAATTTAATATCTAAGTCTTCTGCCTCTGGTAAAACTGCAACTGTAGCTGCAGATGTGTGCACTCTTCCTTGAGTTTCAGTATCAGGAACTCGCTGGACTCTATGCACACCACTTTCATATTTTAATGAGGAATAAATATTTTTTCCTTTGATTAAAGATATTACTTCCTTAAGTCCACCAGCTTCACTTTTAGAAATAGAAATAATTTCGATGTTCCATTTTTTTTTTTGACTAACTTTTTCATACATTTTATATAAATCTGAAGCAAAGAGGCTTGCTTCAAGACCACCCGTTCCTGCTCTAATTTCAATAATTGCATTTTTACTGTCGGCAATATCCTTGGGTAGTAAGAACAATTTTATTTTTTTTTCATTTGTTTCATAATTAGCTTTTAAATTTTCAAGTTCTTTATTTGCAAAATCTCTCATCTCTGGATCTGAGTTTTTATCATTTATTATAGTATTTAGGTCACCAATATCTTTTTTGTAACTCAAATACTCTTTCGCATATTTAACTATATCGGTTAAATCTGAATATTCTTTTGAAATTTCGGCAAATTTTTTTTTATCAACCTGACCTGAAGATAGTTCTTTTTCAAGTTTAAGATGTCTATCAATTAAATATTGGACTTTATCCTGTGGGAGCATTAATTTTTTATAAGTTTGAGACTTTTTCTTCTACCAAAGTAACAATTTTATCTATCATATTATTTGTCATTACTTTTTCAGTTTCTATACCATTTAAATACAACATGTGGTTATCTTTTCCACCACCAGTAATTCCTATTTCTGTTTGTTTTGCCTCTCCTGGTCCATTCACAACACAACCTATAATCGATAGTGTTATTGGTTTTTTTATGTGAGATAGTCTTTTCTCTAGTTGTTTTACAGTTTCAATAACTTGAAAAGCTTGTCTAGCGCAAGATGGACATGAAATAATTTTTACACCTCTATTTCTTAAATTTAATGATTTTAAAATTTCATTGCCAACTTTAATTTCCTCAACTGGATCATCAGATAGGGATACTCTAATTGTATCGCCAATCCCATCTAATAATAAACTTCCAAATCCAATAGATGTTTTAATACTTCCTGGCAAATAGCTACCTGCCTCAGTAATTCCCAAGTGAAGGGGATAATCTGTTTTTTCTGATAATAATTTATATGCAGCAACTGATAAAAATACATCTGAAGATTTTACACTAATTTTAAAATTTGAAAAATCCATATCCTCAATTATTCGTATATTTCTCAAAGCACTTTCAACTAAAGCTTCGGGACAGGGTTCTTTATATTTTTCAAGAATATCTTTTTCAAGTGATCCAGCATTAACACCAATTCTAATAGAACAGTTGTTATTTTTTGCGGCGGAAACAACTTCTGCAACCCTTTTTGTATCTCCTATATTTCCAGGATTTATTCTAAGACAATCTGCACCATTCTCAGCTGCTTCAATTGCTCTTTTATAATGGAAATGAATATCTGCAACTAGAGGAACATCCACATGTTTAATTATTGTTTTTAAAGCTTCTGTTGACTTACTATCAGGGCATGAAACTCTAACGATATCTGCACCAGCTTCAGTAACTTTATGAATTTGTTCTATTGTAGATTTGTGGTCATTTGTCAATGTATTAGTCATTGTCTGAACAGTGATTGGATTATTTCCACCAACTTTAATTTTACCGACACTTATCTCTTTAGTCTTCTTTCTATTAATTTTTCTAAATGGTCTAATTTCAGTTGTCATTTGTCTAACTTAAATTCTTTATGCAAACATTTTACAGCTTTTGAAGCGTTTGTGCTTTTTATTAAAACTGATATTTTAATTTCTGAAGTTGAGATAACCTGTATATTTATATTTTTTTTTGCAAGTGCCTGAAACATTCTAAAGGTAACGCCTGGAGTAGTAATCATTCCAACACCTATTATTGATACTTTAGATACATTTTTATCAAATATTAATTTTTTAAATACAATATTTTTATTTTTATTTATAATTTTTTTTGTTTTATTCAAATCATTTGACTTGATTGTAAATGTAAGATCTGTTTGTTTACCATCAACAGATATATTTTGAACTACCATATCTACATTTATCGAATTTTGTGAAAGTGGTTTAAATATAGAGGCTGCTATGCCTGGTTTATCTTTAACTCCTAATAAAGTTACTTTTGCATCATTATCCGTGGAAGAAATTCCTGTGATAATTTTATTATTAATAATATTTTTTCTTTTTGTAATTAATGTGCCAGATTTATTTATAAATGATGATTTTACTTCGATATTTATCCTATTTAATCTTGCATCTTGTATAGAATCTGGTTGCATTACTTTTGAGCCTAATGAGGCCATTTCTAACATTTCTTCATAAGATATATTTTTAATTTTTTTTGCAGAGTTAAGTTTATTTGGATCTGTTGTATATACTCCCTCAACATCTGTGTAAATGACACATCGATCAGCTTTAAAAAACTTTGCAACCATAATTGCGCTTGAATCTGAGCCACCCCTGCCAATAGTTGTAATATTTGAATTTTTATCCACACCCTGAAACCCAGCGATAATAGGAATTCCTCCCGATTTTAAAAATTTTAAAATTTTAGTTTTATTTATATATTTAATTCTTGAATATTTGTGTTTACCCTCTGTTATAATTGGTATTTGCCAGGCCATCCAAGATCTAGAATTTAAACCATTTGATGCTAAATGACCTGCTAACAACGAACAAGAAATCTGCTCACCAGCAGAAACTAGAGTATCATATTCATTATCAGGAAAATTTTCACTGATTTTTTTTGACATATTGATCAACTTATTGGTAGTACCACTCATTGCAGATGACAAAACTATTACTCTATATCTTTTTGAGTAAGATTTAATTATTTTTGATACTTTTTTAATTCTTTGAATTGACCCAACTGAAGTACCGCCAAATTTTAATACAATAATTTTCATTGGTAGTTTTATTTACAAGCTTTATAATATTGATAAAATACATCTTATTTATAATGTCAATATAGAATGAGCAATAATACTATAAACAAAGAAGAAGTAGAAAAATTTAGCAAAATTGCTGAAGAATGGTGGAATCCTAATGGAAAATTTAAACCACTTCACAAATTTAATCCAATTAGAATAGAGTACATAAAAAACAATATTATTAAAGATTTTAACATTTCATCAAATCACAAACCATTAAAAGGAATAAGTATTCTTGATATTGGATGTGGAGGAGGTTTATTATCTGAACCTTTAGCAAGACTTGGAGCAGAAGTTGTGGGTATCGATGCCTCCAAAAAAAATATTGATATTGCAAAACATCATTTAAAGAAAAGTAATTTAAACATTGAGTATCATGATAAGTCTCCAGAGAATTTTAATTATGAAAAAAAATTTGATGTAATTCTTAATATGGAAATAGTTGAACATGTTGAAGATATTCCTAAATTTATAGATCAAAGTACAAAATTTTTAAAAAACAATGGCTTAATGTTCATTGCCACCTTAAACCAAACATTAAAATCTTATTTATTTGCAATAATAGGAGCTGAATATATTTTAAGATGGCTTCCAATCGGAACACATGATTGGAATAAATTTGTAAAACCTGAAAATCTAGAAGGTATCTGTAATAAATATTCACTTGTTTTAAAAAAGATTGACGGAGTTAAATTTAATCCACTTTTAAATAAGTGGAAACTTTCAAATGACAAATCAGTAAATTATATAACAAAGTACAAAAAGAGTTAATTTTCCTTATCTTCAATCCATGGAATGGTTGATGTCTCTATACCTTCTTCTTTTAGTTCTTTAATATCTTCAATTGATGCTTTGCCAAAAATATTTTTTTTATTCTTTTTTTTGTTGTAATGAATAGATCTAGCCTCATAAGCAAAATTTTGTCCAACATATTCAAAGTTTTCTTTAACAAATTTTTGATATTCTCTTAATTTTTTTTTAACATTTTTATAATTCTTGTAAGCTTTATCTTGTTTGAAGTTAGAATTAGCTAAATTTGGCTTCATCAAAGACTTTTCAATTTTTTGAGAATTACACTGCTGACAGCTAAGAAGCTTTAGTTTTTTTAATTTATCGTATTCTTTTGAGCTAGCAAACCAGCTTTCAAACTCAAGACTGCAATTTTTACAATTTAATAAATACTTAATCATTGAAATTACTTAATTATATTTTATAAGATTTCAATACTTAAGATCTGTAATCAGAATTAATTTCAATATATTCCTTTGATAAATCCATAGTATACGCTGTAAATTTTTTATTTCCAATAGATAGATCAATTGTTATCTCTATATTCTCATTTTTCATATAATCACTTAGGATATTTTCGTTATAATTTTTATCTAATTTTCCATTTTTAAGGATCATATTAGATCCCATTAGTATAGATAATTTTTCTTGTTTAACAGTCGAACCACTTTTTCCGATTGCCATTGCAATTCTACCCCAATTAGGATCTTCTCCAAAGATTGCTGTTTTAACTAATGGTGAGTTAGCTATTGAGAAACAAATATTTTTTGCATCTTTCTCAGTTTTGCTATTAATGCAATTAATAGTAACGAATTTTGTTGCTCCTTCTCCATCGCTCGCAACTCTTTTTGCTAAATTTAGCATGACCTGATGAACACTACTAATGAATTGCTTTAATTTTGGATCTTTAAAACTTTTTATCTCTTTATGGTTTGCTTTGCCTGTTGAAAATATTGATACCATGTCATTTGTACTAGTATCCCCATCGCATGTTATAGCATTAAAAGTAGTCTTAATATTTAAATTAAGTATCTGTCTCAAAATTGATGAAGGAATATTGGCATCAGTAAAAATAAATCCTAAAGTTGTTGCCATATTTGGAAAGATCATTCCTGATCCTTTTGCAACTCCATATATTTTTACATCGGAACCAGCTATCTTACATTCTGCCATTGATAATTTTGGTTTAGTATCTGTTGTCATAATTCCAAGAGCTGCTTTGATCCAAATTAGTTTATTTTGATTGTATTTTATTTTATCAACTAAGTTTTTAGTACTAATTAATATTTCATTTTCAGGAAATTTTTCCCCTATGGTACCAGTGCAAGCAAATAATATTTGGTTTGGTTTGATTTCTATTGGCTTTTCCTCATCTTCTATTTGTTTTGATGTTAATAATTTTGACAAATTCAAGGAAATTTTTTTAAGAGAGTTATAGCCATCATTTCCTGTTAAGGCATTTGCGTTTCTTGTATTGATTAAAATGCCATAAATTTTTTTATCTTTTATTTTTTTATTCCATTTTATATTTTCAGATACTAAACTAGATTTTGTATATACATTTGCATAATTTGCACCATTCCTAAAATAAAATAAAACTAAGTCGTCTCTTTTTTTATTATAAAGACCACAGCTAATTGTTGAGATAGATAATCCATCAATATGTTCAAGATCTTGAAAATGTCCTATTTTAGAGTCCTTGTATTTCTTGTCAAAAAAGTTGTTTATACCAAAATCCATGCTATTTAATTTTTTAAATAAATAACTATATAATTTATAACTATTAAAACATCAAAAATATGCTTAATCCATTAAACATTATTAGTAAATTTATAAAAAGTGGCAATCAAAAAGAATTAGACAGAATTCAAAAAATTGTAAAAGATATTAATCTTAAAGAGAGTAAGGTTAGTAAATTTGAGGATAATGAATTTCCTTTAAGAACAAATGAATTTATTTCCAGATTAAAAAATGGAGAAGAATTAAACGATATATTGCCTGAGGCATTTGCATTAGTAAGAGAAGCTTCGAAAAGAATTAACAGTGAGAGACACTTTGATGTTCAGCTAATTGGAGGTATTGCATTACATGAGAATAAGATTGCAGAGATGAAAACGGGTGAAGGCAAAACGCTTACTATTGTTCTTGCTGCATACCTTAACGCATTAGAAAAAAAAGGTGTTCATATAGTTACTGTAAATGATTATCTAGCAAAAAGAGATAGCATAAATATGGGTAAAATTTACGATTTTTTAGGTTTGAGCTGTGGATATATAAACTCAAACCAGTCAGATGAGGAACGAAAAGAAAATTATAATAAAGATATAACTTATGCCACTAACAGTGAATTAGGTTTTGACTTTTTAAGAGACAACATGAAATATTCAAAAAATGAGATGGTCTTGAGGAAACATAACTTCGCGATAGTTGATGAGATTGATTCTTGTTTAATCGATGAAGCAAGAACTCCTTTGGTTATTTCTGGAGCGGCAGAAGATAAAACTATGCAATATATTGCTGTAGATAGATTAATTAAAAATTTGAAAAAAAAAGACTTTGACTTAGATGAAAAAGAAAAAAATATACTCTTAACAAATGAAGGGATTGATAATGTTGAAAAAATATTTTCTGATGCTGGTATTTTAAAAAATAACAATTTTTATGACCCAGAAAATTTACATTTAGTTCATCATGTAAACCAAGCATTAAGGGCAAATTATTTATTTGAGAATGGAAAAGATTATATAGTTAAAGATAACGAAATAATTATAATTGACGAGCAAACAGGTAGGCAATTGCCTGGTAGAAGATTTGGTGATGGACTTCATCAAAGCCTAGAAGCTAAAGAAAAAATAGAAGTTAAAGCTGAAAATCAAACACTAGCGTCAATAACCTATCAAAATTTTTTTAAGTTGTATGATAAATTAGCTGGTTGTACAGGAACAGCTCAAACAGAGTCTGCAGAATTTTTTGAAATTTATAACTTGCCTGTTTTACAAATACCTACTAACAAAGATATGATAAGAAATGATCTTAATGACAAAATCTTTAGAACAAGTTTAGAAAAAGATAATGCAATCATTCAAAAAATAAAAGAATGTAATGAAATCGGACAACCACTATTGGTTTTTACATCTAGCATAAATAAATCTGAGCATTACTCTAATTTGTTAGAAAAAGAAAAAATAAAACATATTGTTTTAAATGCTAAAAATCATGAGAAAGAAGCCGAAATTATTGCAAATGCAGGTAAATTAAATTCTGTAATTATTACAACAAGTATATCAGGAAGAGGTGTTGACATTAAGTTGGGTGGACAAAATCAATCTGAAAAAGATGATGTGAAAAAAAGGGGAGGTCTATTTGTAATCGGGACCGAAAGAATGGAAAGTAGGAGAGTTGATAATCAAGCAAGAGGAAGATCAGGAAGACAAGGAGATGAAGGCAGTTCAATATTTTTTGTAAGTTTAGAAGATGATTTGATGAGATTATTTGGCTCAGAAACCATGAATTCAATGCTAGAAAAGCTTGGTCTTAAAGATGGTGAAAGTATTGATCATCCTTGGATAAATAAAGCAATTGAAAGAGCACAACAAAAAGTTGAAGCAAGAAACTTTGATATAAGGAAAACGCTTATCAAATTTGATAATGTTCTTAATGACCAAAGACATGTAATTTTTGAACAACGAAAAAAAGTAATAAATGAAAGAGAAAATGAGAATTATTCTGATATTTTTCTTGAAGAGGTCTTAGAAAATTTAAAAAGACAAAAAATATTATACGAAAAATCTCCAAATTCTAAAGAATTTCCAAATGCTTTAAAGCAAACTTTAGGTAAATCAATAACTGATGATGAATTAGGTGAAATTTTAAATTCAGATCTCAAAACAATGGAAAAAAAAATAAAGGATAAATTTATAAGTAATAGAGATGAAAGATATAATTTATTAGGCGTTGATCAAGGAAAAGAAATTGAAAAAAGAATATTGGTACAAATTATAGATCAAAACTGGAAATCACATATTCAATACTTAGAGCAATTAAGACAAGTAATTGGTTTAAGATCTTATGGACAAAGAGATCCTTTAGTAGAATACAAAAAAGAAGCTTTTCTATTATTTGAAAATTTACTGGGAAAATTAAAAACTGATCTTGTAACAATGCTTTTAAATTTAAAAATAATACAAAAAGAAGAGGAAGATAATTCTCAAAACAAAGTGAAAGAAAACTTAAAATCTATTGCAAAAAGTAAAATTGGAAGAAATGAACCTTGCCCATGTGGATCTGGGAAAAAATATAAACACTGCTGCGGTGCCTTATAAATTAAAAAATCACTGTTATAAAAATTAATAATAGAATAATTGATGTAATTGAAATAAATAATTTTTTATTCAATTTAATATTCGAAATCAAATTTTGAAGGAGATTATGTTTAATAGTAAGTTTATCTTGATGCGCTGTATTAGTACTGAAACCTTTATTCCTTCCAATATCCAAAAACTTGTTTTTTCTTTGATTTAATATTTCTTCTTCATTTAATGTGAGAAACTTACTTAAATTTCTATCAATAGCATTACGTACATTATCTAAAATAAGATCTTTATCCCGATGCGCACCACCTAAAGGTTCAGGTATTATCTCATCAATTATTTCTAGTTTTAAGAGATCTTTCGCTGAAAGTTTCATTGCTTTCGCAGCCTCTAAAGTCTTTGTTGGATCTCGCCAAAGTATGGTCGCGCATCCCTCCGGAGATATTACTGAATATATTGCATTCTCTAACATCAATACTTTACTCGAAGAAGCTAATGCAATAGCGCCCCCAGAGCCTCCTTCGCCTATAATTATAGATAAAGTTGGAACAGCCAGTTGCATAGAACATTCAATAGACTTTGCAATTGCTTCGGCCTGACCTCTTTCTTCAGCACCAACCCCAGGGTAAGCACCTGGTGTATCAACAAAGTTAATTATTGGTATTTTGAATTTATTAGCTAAATTCATTAACCTTATTGTTTTTCTGTAACCTTCTGGTCTCATCATCCCAAAATTTCTCTCAATCCTTGTGTCTAAATTTTCACCCTTTTCCTGTCCTATTACTAAAACTGACTTAGAATTAAATTTACCAAAACCACATATTACAGATTTATCCTCTCCATAAAATCTATCCCCGGAAAGTGAAATAAATTCATCAAATAAATTATCAATAAAAAATTTTGATTTAGGTCTATCCTCATGTCTTGCGACCAATGTTGTCTGCCATGCATCTAGATTTGAATATACGTCTTTAAGTTTTTTATCTATTTCATTTTGTAAATCCGTTATTTTACTTGTATCAACTTCTGAAATGCCGTCTTGATTATAAGGATCTTTTAATTTATCTAATTCTATTTCTAAGTTTTTTATATCAGTCTCAAAATTTAAATAATTTTTCATTACTTTATTATATATAATTTTTAGGCGATAAAATGATCAAATTGCAAATATTATATTCTTTTCGGATAAAAAATAACATTTTTTTAAATAAAGTAATGACATAATTTATTGATTGTCATATACAACGGTTTCTAAATTTTAAAAATTATGAGTGATTCATTTATTAAAATAAATACTTTATCTGTTTCTAAGAATTTAGCTGATTTTGTAAAAAATGAACTTCTTACAGGATTGGATGTTAACGAAAAAGATTTCTGGGATGGGTTTGATAAAAGTATTAATGAACTTGCGCCAATCAATAAAAAGTTATTAGAAGTTCGTGAAACTCTTCAATCTGAAATTGATTTATGGTTAAAAAAAAACAGAAATGGAGAATTTAATCATCAAGAGTATAAGAATTTTTTAAAAAAAATTGGATATTTAAAAGAAGAAGGGAATGATTTTAAAATAGATACAAAAAAGCTTGATAGTGAAATTTCAAGCATTGCAGGTCCTCAACTTGTAGTTCCTATAATGAACTCAAGATATACATTAAATGCTGCTAATGCTAGATGGGTAAGTCTTTATGATAGTTTATATGGAACAGATTTAATTGAGTCAGAAGAAACTGGAAGTCAAAAGTATGATCCTCTAAGAGGACAAGAAGTAATAAGATATGCACGTGAATTTCTAAATGACCACTTCTCCATCAATGAAATTCATTGGAAAGATATAAATGGATTTAAAATAAAGGGCAGTGACTTGAAAATTTTAAAAGATGATAAAGAGTTTGAACTAGTAGATAAAAATAAATTTATTGGATACAGAGGAGAACCTAATAGTCCAACAACAATAATTTTAGAAAATAATAATTTAAAAATTGAGATAATAATTAACCCAAAAGCATTTAGTGCTGTTCAAGATGCTGCAGGAATAAGTGACATAATTATAGAATCTGCAATATCTACAATATGTGATAACGAAGATAGCGTTGCAGCAGTAGATTCAGAAGATAAAATATTATGTTACAGAAATTGGTTGGGTTTGATGAAAGGGACTCTAAAATCTGTTTTCGAAAAGGATGGAAAAACTTTAGAAAGAAAACTAAATCCAGATAGAAGTTATATTTCAAAAGATAATAAAAAAGAAAAATTACATGGTAGAAGCTTACTTTTAATTAGGAATGTTGGTCATCTAATGACCAATTCAGCAATTATTTTAGAAGATGGTTCTGAAGTCCCAGAAGGTATCATGGATGCATTTATTACAACTGCTGCAGCAATTCATGATCTAAAAAGAAAAGGTAACTCAAGAACTGGATCTATATATATTGTAAAACCGAAAATGCATGGACCTGATGAGACTGCTTTTACAGATAAAATATTCACAAGAGTTGAAGAAGTATTAAAACTTGAAAAGAATACAATTAAATGCGGTATTATGGATGAAGAGAGAAGAACATCTGTAAATTTAAAAGAATGTATTAGAACATTAAAAAGCAGGGTTTTTTTCATTAATACAGGTTTTTTAGACAGAACCGGAGATGAAATGCATACATCAATGGAAGCAGGTCCTATGATAAAAAAAGGTGATATGAAAAAATCAAAGTGGATAGCTGCTTATGAAGATAATAATGTTGATGTTGGTTTAAAATGTGGATTTTCAGGTGTTGCACAAATAGGTAAAGGTATGTGGGCTATGCCAGATAAAATGAAAGACATGATAGATCAAAAAATATCACATCTTGAAGCTGGTGCGAATTGCGCATGGGTACCATCTCCCACTGCAGCTTGTTTACATGCAATGCATTACCATAAGTTAAATATTTTTGAAAAGCACAAAAAATTAAATGAAAATAAAGTTAATTACATTGATAATTTATTAATGATACCAATTGCAGATAGACCTAATTGGAGCAAAGAAGAAATAAATAATGAGTTATGTAACTCAGCTCAAACAATATTAGGATATGTTGTTAGATGGGTAGATCAAGGGATAGGGTGCTCTAAAGTTCCAGACATAAATAATGTTGGATTAATGGAGGATAGAGCAACACTAAGAATATCATCTCAACATATAGCAAACTGGTTACATCATGGTATTTGCTCAAATAGACAAGTTTTAGAAATTTTAAAAAAAATGGCAAAGATTGTTGATAAACAAAATCAAGGAGATTCAGAATATCAAAATATGTCACCTAATTTCGACAAGTCAATCTCTTTTAAGGCGGCATGTGAATTGATTTTCCATGGCAAGTCGCAACCATCAGGCTATACTGAACCTCTATTACATTTAAACAGGTTAATTAAAAAAAGTTAGTTACTAATTTATAAATCTTTTCTATTTTTAAAAGCAGATATAAGTGTTCCGTCATCTGATGTTTCTATTTCTCCACCAACTGGCAAACCTTGAGCTAATTTCGATATTTTTACATTTATATTTTTTAAACTGTCCTGAATATAAAAAGCCGTAGTTTGTCCTTCAATGGTAGCACTAGTTGCTAGAATTACTTCATCAATATTATCATTTTTTATTCTTTCTATCAGAGAATTAATAAGCAAATTTTCTCTATTATTTCCGTTAGTGCTATCAGAGATCGTACCTCCTAAAATATGATAGTAGCCTTGATAAATAGACGAACTTTCTATTGCCCATTGATCCGAAATATTTTCAACAACACATATTTTGTTAAATTTTTTATTTTTGTCTTCGCAATTATTGCAGGGATTATTGTTAGATTTTAATGTTCCACAAATTTTACAACGTTCAATATTTTTAAACACATCACTCAGATTATTAGCCAAAGGTCGTAATATTTCTTGGCGATTATTGATCATTTTTAAAATTATTCTTTTTGCAGACTTTGGTCCAAGACCTGGTAATTTAGATATAAGTTTAATTAAATTATCTATTTCAGGAAGATTTTGCATTTAATTATAAAGGCCATTTAAATCCAGGCACACCTAATCCACCAGTCGCTTTAGATATTTCTTCGGTAGTTTTTGATTTTAATTTATTTTTAGCATCATTATGTGCGGCAGTGATTAAATCCTGAATTATCTCTTTATCTTCTTTCAGTACTTTATCGCTTAATAAAATTTTAATCATTTCTCCATCTCCATTAAGCGTAATTTTAACCACATCTCCTCCAGACACGCCATCAACCTCAATTTTTTTAAGATTCTCCTGACTTTCTTTCATTTTTTTTTCTATCTCTTTTGCTTTTTCAAGAATTTTATTAAAATCAGTCATCTTTTTTTTCAATATCAGTTAATTCAATATCAGGAAGTACTTTTAATAAATTTTTATATTCGCTTGAACTTTTATACTCTGTAATATTTTTTTTTTTTAGATTGTGTTTTTTCTCTTTTTCACTTATCGCACCTTTTTCTTTTGAAAAAGAAATAAGCCATCTATTTTTAGTCCAGTTATATAATTTTTCAGACAATTCTTTTATGAAATTCTTATTTAGTTTATCATTAAAAGAAATTTCAATATTCATATTTGAAAAAGAAACTAAGTTTACATTATTTTCTAATTCGTATTTTAGTTTCATCTCTTTTTTTTGAACACACATTTCTATTAAATCTTCAAAATTGCTGATCTCAAAAATATTTTTTTTTTCAATTTTTTCATCTTCTTGTTTGATATTTTTGATCTGGTTAACTATATCTCCTTTAACAGTATTTTTCACATCTATATCTTTTATTGGAGTATTTTTTATTTTATCTTGTAGATTATTTTGTTTAACGTTTTTTCTTTTTAAATAAGTTAACTGGATAAGAAACATCTCAATTAATAAGCTCGGATCAGAAACTATTTTTATTTCTTTTAATGTTTTTAAAGTAAATTCCCAAAATAATAATATTGCTTTTGGATCCAGTTCTTTTGATAAAGAAATAATTTTTTTGTAATCACTATCGTTCAATGTAAAATTACTCCCTACATTTTCTATATGAGATATATTCTTCAAATAATATAGTATCTCTAGAAAATCATTTAGGAATAAATCAGGTTCAATACCTGAATTATATAATTTTCTGTAGTGATTTATTATTTTTTCATTATCACCTAAAAAAATTGTTTCCAATAATTCTATATACGAACTTTTGTTGGCATAACCAAAGATCTTTTGAGCATACTCAAATGTCAAAGAATTCTCATTGTTAGAAATAGTTGCTCTATCTAGTAAAGATAATGCATCCCTAACAGAGCCCTCTGATAATTTGACTATTAATTTAATTGCATTGTCCTCAACATCCTTTTCTTCTTTTAATGCTATATCTTTTAAATAAACAAATAGTTCTTCAGATTTAACTCTAGATAAATCGTACCTTTGACACCTGGATATTACAGTAATAGGAATTTTTTTTACTTCAGTAGTTGCAAAAATAAATTTTAAATATTTTGGAGGTTCTTCCAATGTCTTGAGTAATGCATTAAATGCTTGCTTACTTAACATGTGTACTTCATCAATTATAAAAATTTTAAACTTCGCTACTGTTGGTGGATATCTGGAAAATTCTATTAGTTCCCTAACATCATCAACACCTGTTTTACTTGCCGCGTCTATTTCAAGAACATCAATATGATTAGAATTTACTATAGATTCACAATGGCTGCATTTTTTTTCGCACTTCCCTTCAAGTGCTTGCTCACAATTCAATGCTTTGGCTACAATTCTTGCAAATGTGGTCTTTCCAATTCCCCTAATGCCGGTAAACAAATAAGCATTAGCTGAACTATTATTTTTAATAGAATTATAAATTGTAGTTGCAATTTCCTCATGCCCTATCAAATCTTTAAATGTTTGAGGTCTATATTTTAATGCCAGAACTTGAGATTTTATTGTCATAATAGGAGACCAACCAACCTGGAAAAAACTCATTACCCTTGCTCTTTTTCAAGTCTGGGGGAGTTCATGGTAATCCCACCTGGAAGGCCTCCAAATGTATTATAACAATAATTTTTTCTAATCTACAATAAAGTTAATTATTTTTTTTTCTAAATTCATGTGCTTTGTAAACACCTAGGACGTGCATATCTTCACAGTGGAAAGCAAGCTCTTCTAGTGAATTTTTTATTTTTTTATCATCTAAATGTCCATCAATATCACATAAGAAAAAGAATGACGAAAATGAATTTTTTTCTGGGAAACTTTGAAGCTTCGTCATATTCACTCCATTAATAGCAAAACCGGACAAAGCAGAATACAAAGCTGCCGGCCTCTCTCTAAGTTTAAATAATAATGATGTAATGAAGTTATTTTCATCAATTTCTGGCTGAATTATATCTTTACCCATTATCAGAAATCTTGTGTAGTTATCATTAACATCCTGAATATTTTCTTGTAAAATTTCTAAATCATAAATTTTAGCACTTAATTTTGATGCAATTGCAGCTTTTGTTTTATCTTTTTCTTCTGAAATATATTTTGCAGAACCTGCGGTATCAGCTCTAACATTGGCAAAAAATTTATTTTTTTTAATAAATTCTGAAGCTTGACTTAACGCTTGAGCATGTGAATAAACATTTTTTATGTCTTTTAATTTTGATCCTTTTATACCAATTAAATTATGATTGATTGGGAAAAAAAATTCTTCATAAATATTTAACCTATGTTTAAAAATTAAATATTCTACTCCAATGTTTCCTGTAGTTTTGTTGGACTCTGGTATGATTGCTCTAATATTGCTATCTTTATGTGCTTTTTCAAAACATTCATCAAAAGTTTTGCAAGGAATAGTCTCTATATTCGGAAACATCTGTTTTGCACAACTCTCACTATAACTTCCAGCAATTCCTTGGTAAACAATTTTCATATTGTTATTTATTCAATAAATTTATGTATTCTTCTAAATCTTTTTTAGTATCAATTCCAGAGGAAAAATAATTTGCCAATAGCACGTCGATTTTCATATTATTATCGATTGCTCTTAGTTGTTCCAGTCTTTCTTTGATTTCATTTTTACTTTTTTTTAAATTAACAAACTTTTTTAAGGCTGAATACTTAAATAAGTATATTCCAAAATGCTGGTATATATTGTCATAGCTGTCTTCATTAATTACACGATGAAAATTCAAAGCCTCTGATATTGAGTTATCGGATATTTTGTTTTTTGTAATAACTTTTACAATATTTTCATTGTCATAATCTTCATTTTTCTCAATGTTGTAAGCTAATGTTGAAATACTTAAGCTTTTCTCCTTTGATAGTTTATTTAAATTTTTAATATCTAAAGGATTGATCATTGGTTCATCACCTTGGATGTTCATAATAAAATCTATATCTTTTAAATTTAATTTTTGAGAGGCTTCAAATACTCTGTCCGTCCCAGTTGTGTGATTTATATCTGTCATTATAAATTTACCTCCATTTTTTCTTACTTCTGAGGCAATTTCCTCGTCGCATGTTGCAACATAAACCTCTCCAATTTGGCTTTGTACAGCTTTTTCATATACATGCATAATTAGAGTTTTATTATTAATTTTTATTAATGGCTTTTGAGGGAGTCTTGTTGCTGCTAATCTTGATGGAATTATTATAATTGAATTACTCATATATTCATATTTTATGCGTCTTTGAGACGCAAATTTATAAATTAAATTTCGTATAAATATTGTTTAACATGTTATACGACCATAATAAAAAGAAAACATGGATTCATTTGAAATAAACAAAATTATTGCAGCTGTTCTTCTTATTGCACTAATTGTAATTGGAATTGGGAAAATTTCAGATATCGCTTTCCATGTAGATAAACCGGAGAAATCAGCTTACAAAGTAGATATTCAAGAAAGCAGTCAAATTTCAAATTCAACAACAGAAAAAATTGAGCAAAAAGTTGATATTTCTGCATTACTTGCATTAGGAGATGTTTCTCATGGAGAAAAAGTTTTTAAAAAATGTTCTGCTTGCCATTTAGTAAATAAAGGTGGAGAAAATAAAATCGGACCAGCATTGTACGGTGTAATAGGAAGAAAAGTTGCATCAAAGCAAGATTATAAATATTCAAAGGCAATGGCAGCATATGACAAAGATTGGACATTTGAAGAGATGAATGGTTATTTAAAAAAACCTCAAAGTTATATTAAGGGAACTAAGATGGCATTTGCTGGATTAAGAAAAGAAAAAGACAGGGCATCTGTAATTTTGTATCTTAACCAAAATTCAGATAATCCACTACCGCTACCTTAATTTTCCAAAACAATACAATAGAATACTTTTTTGAACATGAACTCTGTTCAATGCCTGTTGCCAGACATGGGAATTTTTTCCTAAAAATACGTCCTCCTCAACTTCATCTCCTCTTGGTAAACAATGCAAAAAAATACAATTTTTTTTTGTATAATTAAATATCTCTTTTTTAATTTTAAATTTTTTAAATTGTTGTTTTTTGTTTTTTTTGTTCACTTTGTCATTAAGAGATATTACTTTATCAGAAAAAATTACATCTGCATCCAAAGCTGCTTTTTTTGGGTCGTGATAGATAAAGATTTTTTTCTTATTTTTACTTACCCAATCTTTAACTTTCTTACCTGGTGCGAATTTTTTTGGACATCCAATACTTAATTTGAAAGAAAACTTGACAGATGCTGCAATTAAACTATCCAAAACATTATTGGAGTCTCCAATCCAACAAATTTTTAATTTTGATATTGGTTTTTTTTTTATTTCCTCAACAGTAAAAATATCTGATAACACTTGAGTTGGATGAGATGACGGACTTAGACCATTTATTATTGGGATAGTTAAATGCTTTTGAAAATCACCAATTTTTTTATCATCATCAGTTCTCAACATGAAACCATCGCCATATGTAGATAAAATTTTAGCTGTATCAGCAATGGTCTCCCCACCTTGTCCAAGGTGAAGTTCGTTAGATCTAAGTGTCAATGTTCCTCCGCCGAGCTGTTTAATGGCTAAATAAAAGCTTATTCTTGTTCTTGAACTAGCTTTTTCAAACATTTGTACTAGCATTTTGCCTTTAAGAGGCGATCCTTTGTCTGGCTCCAAGATATTTAATTTTTTTCTTTGTTTTTTTCTTTTTTTCGCATCAACAATTATTTTTCTAAGATCTTTACTGGGGATATCTTTTAAATTTATAAAGTGTTTCATTTTATTTCATCACAAACTTTACTTATAATTTTTAAAGCTATATCAATTTCTCTTTTTTTTACATTTAATGGGGGTAAAATTCTTATGACATTTTCAGCTGCTCTAATAGTCAATAATTTATTTTCCATTAATTTTTTTATAAAATTGGTTTGATCCTTAAAAAGTTGTAAGCCAATTAATAGTCCTAATCCTCTGACTTCTTTAATTACCTTGGGATATTTGATTTTTATTTTATTAAGTTCATTAATAAAATATTTTGATAATTTATTTACATTAATTAATAAATTATTATTCATTTGATCTAAAACGGCATTACCGACAGCCATTGCAAGGGGGTTTCCGCCAAATGTTGAACCATGCGTACCTGGCACCATAGCTTTAGCAATTTTCTTTGTCATTAAAACTGCTCCAATAGGAAAACCGCCTCCAATTCCTTTTGCTATTGGAACTATATCTGGTTTTACATTTGCGTGCTCAAAAGCAAAAAATTTTCCTGATCTTCCAATGCCGCATTGAACCTCATCAAGAATTAAAAGTATTCTTCTTTGATTACATATTTTTCTAATTGCTTTTATGCACCAATTTGGAATTACTTTAATACCTCCCTCACCCATAACTGTTTCAATCATAATAGCTGCAGTATTTTTATTAATCAATTTTTTAAGTTTTTTGTGATCACCAAATTCAAAATGATCAAAGCCCGGTACTTTTGGCCCGAATCCTTCTGTCATTTTTTTTGAACCACTGGCATGTATCGCTGCAATTGTTCTTCCATGGAACGAATTTTTGATACAAATAATTCTATTTTTATGTTTTTTGCCAATTGAATAAAAATATCTTCTGGCAACTTTAATTGCTGCTTCTGTAGCTTCAGCTCCACTATTTTGGAAGATAACAGAGTCCGCAAAAGTTTTTTCTGCTAATCTTTTTGCTAATCTTTCCCCTTCGGGTATTTTAAAGGCATTAGATACATGCCACAATTTCTTTGATTGTTTATTTATCGCGTTTACAAGCTTTTTATTTGCGTGCCCTAGAGAATTAACTGCAATGCCTTGAACAAAGTCTAAATATTTTTTGCCGTCTGCAGTTATCAGAAAGCTACCCTTTCCTCTAACAAATGACAAATTTTTTCTTTTATAATTTGGTGCTAAAGCGCTCATATTTACTTATATTTTTTTTTACTTTAATTGACAGTTTAATTTACAACCTCCAGTTATAGTTTAATTTTTATGTTGAAAAATATTAAAAAAAACTTGTTTTAAATTACAATTATGCGACATCTAGTTATATTAAATACGTTATATACTAAATATTGTATCTATTATGAGTTGGACGGAAGAAAAAGTAAATAAATTAAAAGAGCTGTGGGGTAAAGGACAAACAGCAAGTCAAATTGCCGGAATAATTGGTGGAGTTTCAAGAAACGCAGTTATTGGTAAAGCACACCGTCTAAATTTATCCTCAAAAATAAAGACTAGAACTACAATTAACCCACAAAAAAATCAATTTAAATCAAATGATCAAGTAAGTTTCAAAGGAAGAAGAGCAAAATTTAAATCTCTGCTTTTGGATAAAAACTTTGAACCTTCAAAAAATCTAAGTCTAGAAGAATTAACAGAGGATACTTGTAAATACATGGAGGGAAATCCTAACGAAAAAGATGCAAGTTTTTGTGGAAGAAAAAATGTTGAAAAATTTTCTTATTGTCCACTTCATTTAATGATCGTTTTCCAACCTAAAGGAAAAAAAGAAGATTTGGTTGAAAAGGATGATGAAATGCCCAAATTTATACAAAAAAAAATTAAATCAGCCTAATCAAGTAATTTTTTTTTTGCTTTTACAAATTCTTCCTCTGATAGAGTTCCATCTCTGCGTAACTTGTTAAGTTTTGAAATTTCATCAGAGATATTTGACCCACTTTTATTTTCATTATCTGTTTCAACTGTATCATCTTTGTCATATATTTCTTCACTTGAATAGTCATTATTAATATTTCTTCTTGCTTCTATCCCCATACCTATAGGTTTTGCTGCTATAAAGACTACAGCTAACAACAAAACAATACATATCCCAATAACTATGTAAGTCATTTTATATTTCCTAAATTATTTCTCTTTGAAAATTGACCACCAGTTCTCCAATTATAACTGTATTTATCTATTTCATTTTCAAATTTTTTAAGAGTATTAAATCCTAAATCAAAGTTGTTTTTATATTTTCCAGATTTACAATTATCGTATTTTAGCAAATTTAGTTGGTCTTCTGTGAGTAGCGGTTTGGGAAATAATTGCAAAATTTTAGCTGAAATTTTTGCTATTGGCAATGGCATCGGTATTAATAATCTCTTTCTATCAATAGAGAATAATAACTTCTGCAAAATTTCTTTAAAAGTTAAAACTTCAGGACCAACACATTCTAATATTAAATTTTTATTATTACCTTCGATTAATTTAAAAATAATATCAACTAAATCTGTCACATGTATGGGGGTAAATTTTGTTTTGCCATTAAAATAAATTGGCATAAATGGAAGTAAATTAAGCAAAGTCATAAAATTTGTTGTGAAATTATCATCTACAGAATAAACTATTGATGGTTTAATTATTATATAGTTTTCGAAATTATTTATTATTTTTTTTTCTCCTTCAAGTTTGCTCTGTGCATACTTACTATCTATTGCTTCTTCAATACCCAATGCAGATAAGTGTATAAACTTATCTAACTTATGTTTATTAGCTTTCTGAGACAAAAAATTTGGCAAATCAGTATGGATAACTCTAAAATCATCTTTTTTTTTTTCGTAAAGTATCCCAATTAAATTTATACAAATTGAAGAATTTTTTATTAGTTCATCAATTTTATCTAAATTAAATTTTTTTAATTCAACTAAATTTAGATAACCGGGATTTGCCTGGGTTTTTAAAATATATCCTGCTCTATGTATGTTTCTTGTAACTGCAGTAATTTTATAGTTATTTTTAGATAGCTTTCTAACAAGATTTCTGCCTATTTGACCTGTCGCACCGAAAAGTAGAATTTCTTTTTGTTTCATATATATATTCTATCAAAATGAATTTAGATATTAAATTACACAAAGAGGATTTGCCAGACCAATTAGATCTAGGTGACAAAATAGCTATAGATTGTGAATTTATGGGCTTGAATGTAGAAAGAGATAGTCTTTGCTTAGTTCAAATATCAACAGGAAATAACGATGCACATATAATAAAGTTAAACCGTGAAACTTACGATGCTCCAAATTTGAAGAGAATACTCAAAGATGAGGGTATTAATAAAATATTCCATTATGCTAGAGCCGATTTATTATTTATTAAAAAATATCTGAAAGTTGACGTCGCGAATGTCGAATGTACTAAAATAATGAGTAAGTTGGCAAGAAGCTATAGCGATAAACATGGTTTGAAAGATTTAATAAAGGAATTCACAGGAAATGATATAAACAAAAACCTGCAATCATCAGACTTCGGAGGAGATTTAACAGATAAACAATTACAATATTGTGCAAAAGATGTCATTTACTTGCATAAAATTTTTTTCTCCCTTGAAAAAATTTTAATCAGAGAAAAAAGAGATAAACTTTATTTAGATACAATTAAATTTATAAACAATCGGGTTAATTTAGATTTGGCCTCGTTTACTTCGGATATTTGGTCACATTAAATGTTAAATAAAAAAACTCAAAAATTAGCTAAAGATGTAATTCAATATGAGATTGATGCTTTAAAAAAACTTAAAAAACAAATTAATAACTCCTTTAACAAAATTTTAAAGTTAATTCTTTCCTGCGATGGAAAAATTATAATATCAGGTGTAGGAAAAAGTGGGATAATTGCAAAAAAATGGGCTGCTACATTTTCCTCAACCGGTACATCAGCCTTTTTTTTAGATCCTTCGAATGCAAGCCATGGAGATATGGGGCAAATAACATCTAGAGACCTTGTAATATTAATAAGTAACAGCGGTGAAAGTGAAGAATTAAAAAATATAATTCAATATGCCTCTAGAAATAGAAATATAAAACTTATCGGAATAACTTCAAAAAAAGAATCGATATTATACAAAAACTCAGATGCAGCATTTTTAATGCCTCATATAAAAGAAGCAGGACCAGAAAATATTGTACCAACATCATCTACTACAACTCAATTAGCTCTAGGAGATTCAATTGCAATTGCATGTATGAAATATAACAATTTTACAAAGTTTGACTTTAAAAAATTTCACCCTAGCGGCTCTCTTTCAATTAAATTAAAAACAGTGAGTGATTTAATGTCAATTGGTAAAAGAATACCCAAAGTAAAAAAAAATATTGTTATGAAAAAAGCAATAAAAATTATTAATAACAAAAAATTAGGAGTCTTAATTGTAACAGAAAAAAATGGCAATACATGTGGAATAATAACAGACGGAGATTTAAAGAGAATTGCTCAGAAATACTCTAATTTCGAAAATATTGAAGTTAGTAAAGTTATGAAAAAAAATCCAATAAGCGTCGATGAAAATATGTTAGCAGCCTCAGCCTTATCTTTAATGAATTTAAAAAAAATAACATCCCTATGCATTCACAAAAATAAAAATTCAAAAAAAACAATTGGCATAGTACATATGCATGACATTTTAAAATCAAATATTAATTAATGTCGATAAAGTCATTGCTTCAATTAATATTGTTTCTATTAATAATAATAATTATAGGAGGTATATACTTTGTATATTTCTATTCTGGATCGTTAAAAAAACAGGAAATTGTTATAAATGATTTTAAAATAGATCAATCAAATAATCTTGCAAATCAATCAACAAATCAAGAAATTTTAGAGGGAATAGATTCAACTGAAAAAGACAAGTTACTTTCCAAAAATAAAAAAAAAGACGTACAAAAAAAAATTCAAGAAGAAAATTCAAATAAAATTGAGAAAGAGAAATTAAAAAAAATTAAGAAAGATGAAAAAAAAATAGTTAATTTAACTAAGGATATTGAGTATGTTACTACAAATAAAAAAGGTGAGTTCTACAAAATTTTAGCTAAATACGGAAAAACTAATTTAGAAAATACAAATATTTTAAATCTTTCTGAAGTTGAGGGAATTGTATCCTCAGATACAAGATCAGATGTAAAAATTATATCAAAAAATGCTGAATACAATTATTCAAATCAGAATTCCAAGTTTTATAATGATGTTGTAATTACATATGATGAAATAATTATAAAATGTGATAATTTGGATCTAAATATCAATGAGAATATTGCAGTTTGTTATAATAATGTAACTGTGCAAGATAAAAAATCATTTATGAGAGCAAAAAAAATTACTTTAAATATATTAACCAAAGATATAAGTATTAACGCTGAAGACAAAATTGATATTACTGCAAATTAATGGCTTTAATTAAAAAATTTAAAATAAAAAGTTACAAATCGGCAGAGCCTATTGTAGAATTAAAAAATATTTCAGTGTTTTACAATAAAAGACAAATAATAGATAATCTGAATTTACAAATTAATAAACAAGAAATCCTTGGTTTGCTTGGACCTAATGGTGTGGGTAAATCGACTATTTTCAATTTGATTACTGGCTTGAAAGATCCAAATTATGGAGATGTATTTATTGATGGCATAAAATCCACAAAACTGCCGATAAATGAACGTTTTACAAAGTTCAGATTAGGTTTTGTGCCTCAATATGGAGGACTAATACAGGACTTAAATTTAATGGATAATTTAAAATTAGTTGCTGAGATACATATTAAGGAAAGAGAACTAAGAGAACAAAAGATAAATAAATTGATTACTCAATTTGAATTTGAGTCACTATTAAGAATTAAAACAAAAAATTTATCCGGAGGACAAAAAAAAAAATTAGTAATTGCAATGGCTTTAGTAAATGATCCAAAAATTTTGCTTTTGGATGAACCTTTTGCTGCACTTGATATTTTAACTATAAAAATGCTTCAAGAAATAATTATCAATTTGCAATCCTCAGAACAAATTTCAATAGTTGTTTGCGACCATCAAGCTAGAGATCTCTTGAATTGTGTTGACAGAGCGATAATTTTATCAAATGGAAAAATAATTGCCTCTGGAAGCCCCAATGAAGTTATAAGTGATAAAAATGCTAAAACAATGTATTTTGGAGATGAATTTAATATAAGTTAATTCATCAATGAAAAAATATGTTGAAATTAATGAAAAAATCAAAAGGTTTAATAATAGTATTTTTGTAAGTGGCGATAAAAGTATTTCTATAAGATGTGTTTTGCTAGCTTCTCAAGGAATTGGTACTTCAAAGATATATAATTTACTAGAGTCAGAGGATGTAATTAATTCATTAAAATCAATAAAAAAATTAGGAATTGATTACGTAAAATTGAAAAACTGTTACATTATAAAAGGTTTTGGTTTTGATGGTTACAAAACTGATAGAAAACTAAATATATATTCTGGAAATTCAGGCACTTTTGCTAGACTAGTTTTAGGTTTGCTGGTCAATTCTAAAAACCAAATAACAATAAAGGGAGATAAAAGTTTATCAAAAAGAGATTTTTCTAGAGTTACGGATCCACTCAAACAATTTGGGGTTAATATTAGTTCAAATAGGAACTATCTGCCGGTTAAAATTTCAGGGACTGACTTCTTAAGACCGATAAAATATTTTGAAAAAATTGGAAGCGCACAATGCAAAAGTGCGGTTATTTTTGCTGCACTAAAGACTCCAGGTTTAACGAAAATTAAAGCAAAAAAGTCTAGAAATCATACTGAACTACTATTAAAAGAACTTGGTCTACCAATTAAAATACTAAGAAAAAAAGTATATGATTATATCGAGGTTAATGGGCAATATAATTTTAAAGGTTTTAATTATATAGTTCCCGGAGATATAAGTTCTAGTTCGTTTTTTATAGTTTTAACACTTTTATCTTTGAATTCTCGTTTAATAATTAAAAATGTGAACATAAACGAATCTAGAATAGGAATTATAACAATACTCAATAGAATGAATGCAAATATTTTATTAAAAAATAAAAAGAATTATAAAGGTGAAATTACATCAGATATATATGTGAAAAGTGCAAACAACCTAAAAGGAATAAAGTGTCCAAAAAGTTTGAATAGCTCAGCAATAGATGAATTTTTGGTTATTTTTTTAGTTGCCGCAAAAGCAAAAGGAATCTCGACATTTAAAGATTTAGGAGAGTTAAATAAGAAAGAAAGTCCAAGATTAGATATTGCAGTAAATTTTTTAAAAAGAATAGGTGTGAAAATAATAAGAAGTAAAAATGATATAAAAATAATTGGGAATCCAAAATTAGAAATAAATAATAACATGATAATGAAGAACTTTAAAAAGGATCACAGAGTTTTTATGATGTCTTGTGTTGCTGCTTTAACACTAGGAGGTAAATGGAAGATTTTTGATAAAAACTCAATTAATTCTTCTTTTCCTGAATTTCTTACAATAATTAAAAAACTAGGTGCAAAAATAAATTGAGAGATAAAAAAAAACTAATAACAGTTGCAATTGACTCACCTGCGGCAGCTGGTGCTGGTACTCAAGCAAAATATATTGCTAGAGAATATAACTTATTGTATTTAGATACTGGTAAAATTTATAGACTGATTGGAAAAATAAAATTATCTCAAAAAGAAAAATTCAATTACTCATTTATAAAAAAAAAAGTTAAAAAAATAAATTTAAAAAACTTAAATGATGAGAGTTTAGTTTCAGATGAGGTAGCTAGAAGTGCGTCAATTGTTGCTAAGGATAAAAAAATAAGAAAAATTATAAAAAACTTTCAGTTAAATTGTGCATATAATCCACCAAAAAAATTTTCAGGATCAGTTCTAGATGGGCGAGACATAACTTCAGTAATAATGAAAGATGCAATGTTTAAATTTTATATAACAGCTAGTCTAAAAGAAAGGGCTAGAAGAAGACATTTGGAATTTAAAAAACTAAAAAAAACGGTCTCTTATAAGGATGTAATAAAAAGCTTGAGAAAAAGGGACTTTCTAGACAAAAATAGAAAGTTTAGTCCATTAAAAAAAACTAAAGATTCAATCTTGATTAATACTTCTAAATTAAGTAAGAAAGCGTGCTTTATTAAAATAAAGAGGATAATGGATAAAAAACTTAAAATTAATGGAAATATATAAAGATTTAAATACGCCAAAAAATCAAGAATTTGAAAAGCTTCTGAATTCCCAACTATCGCAGAACAAAATTGAAGAGGGAAAAATAATTGAAGGAAAAATAACCAAAATAACTGAAAAATTTGTTTTTGTATTTATTCCAGGTCTAAAAAGTGAGCCAATCGTAGACATTAATGAATTAAAAATGATTGGGTTGAAAGATAATATTAAAGTTGGTGAAAAAATTCCAGTTCTACTTGAAAAAATAGAGGATAAAAATGGCGAAGTTGTAGTTTCTGCAATTAAGGCACAAAAAATAAAAGGCTGGTACGAATTAGAGAAAGCATACGAAAATAATGCTTCTATAATTGGAAAGATAACAAGTAAATGCAAAGGTGGTGTTATAGTTGAACATATTGATACTGGATCTCTAATGTTTTGTCCAGGCTCGCAGATAAGTGAGCGACCTTTAAAAAGTATTGATCATCTAATTGGTGTCGAACAGCAATTCGCAATCATAAAATTAGACAAGCTGAGAGGTAATGCATGTGTATCTAGAAGACAGATAGTTTCATCAAACAAAAGAGAAGATAAAGCAAAAATAATTGAGAAATTTAAAGTGGGAGATATTATTAAAGATGCTGTCGTTAAAGGCTACTCTTCATTTGGGTGTTTTTTCGAGGTAAATAATGAAATTGATGTACTTGTTCATTTGCAGGAAATTTCATATTCTAGAGTTAATCATCCTGATGAAATATTCAACGTGGGGGAGCGTCATGATTTAAAAGTGATTTCAATTGATAAAGAGAAACTTCAAATTGGATGTTCTATTAAACAGTTATCTCCAGATCCTTTTGAGCACATTGGAAATTATGAAATTGGTAAAAAATATAAAGTCAAGGTTGATAAAATTACAGACTATGGCTGTTTTTGTTCTCTTGAGCCAGGACTAAGTACTTTGTTGCACAGTAGTGAAATGAGTTGGACAAAAAGAAATATTGTGCCAAAAAAATTATTTAAAGTTGGTGATACCATATGGTGTGTTATAACAGAAATAGATAAGGAAAAACGACGTATCGCTATTTCTCACAAACTTACAATAGAAAATCCATATGAAGAACTTATGAAAAAGTTTCCAGAAGGCAGTGAAATTGATGGAGTGGTATCAAGTTTAAATGAATATGCTTTATATGTAAAACTGAATGATTTTGATATAGATGGTTTCCTTCATGCTAATGACTTGAGTTATTCAAATAATTCTGAAGAAGAACTTAAAAAATATAAAAAAGGTGATAAACTAAAAGTTAAAGTTTTAGAAATTAAAAAAGATGAGCAAAAAGTAAGAGTTGGGCTAAAACAACTTGAAAAAGATCCGTTTGAATTCTTTAAGGATAAAAAAGTTAACGATATAATTACCGTCCAAGTAGTATCCTCAGATAACAAAGGATTAACTGTTAAGCCAGAAGGATGTGAAATGGAGTTCTTAATAAAAAAATCTAATATAGCAGTTTCCTCACAAGATAGTCGCCCGTCAAGGTTCGTTGGTTCGGAGCGAATTGATTGTGCAGTACAAGACCTAAGTTACGAGAAAAGGAAAGTAAGTTTAAGTATTAAGTTACTGGAGGAACTTCAAAACAAAGAAGCTGTTTCAAAATTTTCAAGTCCGTTGAGTGGCAAAAATCTTCCTTTTTCGTCATTATCCGAAAAGTTAGTTAATAAAAAAAATAAAGAAAAGGATGAAAAGTAACTAGTTGGCCACCAAAAAATCAGATCTTTTAAATAAACTAGCAAAATCTTATCCAAATTTTATCAGAAAAGACTTAAATAAATTAGTTGATATTCTAATAAACGAGATGAGTGACTCACTTAAAAGAGGAGAAAGAGTTGAATTAAGAGATATTTTTACCATAGAACCAAAATTAAAGAAGGCAAGATATGCACGTAATCCAAAGAATAATGAAAAAATATTAGTTAAAGAAAAATATTCTATCTTATTTAAAGCATCAAAATATTGGTCGAAAAAAATAAATGAGTAAATATAAAGTATTCATTGCTTGTGATAGTAAAAAAGTTTCTGATGTAAAAAAGGTAATAAAATATTCTCAAAATAATAATCTAAAAATTGGATATAAGTTTGGTTTAGAATTTTTAAATTCGAAGAATGGAAGAAATTTTGTATCAAATTTAAAGAATAAGACAATTTTTGCTGATTTAAAACTTCATGATATCCCTAATACGTGCGCATCAGCAGTAGATGCTATACAAGATTTAAAAGTTAATTATTTAACAATGCATATCAGCTCAGGCATTGAGGCTCTTAAGTCTGTAAAAAAAGTATCCGGCAATATTAAGATAGTTGGTGTAACAATACTTACCTCCTTGGATAATAAAGCTTTAAAAGAAATTGGTTTTAATAAAGATGTAAAAAAATTAGTGCTTCAACAAGCAAAATTAGCAAGTAAAGCTAAACTTGATGCCATAGTGTGTAGTGCCCAAGAGGTAAAATTAGTAAAAAAAGTATTTAAAAAAGAAATAATAACTCCTGGGATAAGATTTAGCTCAAATATAAATGATCAAAAAAGAACTTTAACTCCTAAGCAAGCTTATAGAAATGGTGCAGATTGGTTAGTAATAGGAAGAGATATTACTAAAGGCAACATCAAAAAAAATGTACAAACATTAATTGATCACTTAAATTAATGATCAAAGGTTTGAAAATTTGTGGGGTTTCTGATCCTAAAACATTAAACTATATTTTAGATCATAGACACAAACCTTCTATGATTGGTTTTATAACGAATTATGAAAAAAGTAGAAGATTTGTTGAATATGAAAAATTAAAAGATTTGATTTACGTTGATAAGAAAAATGTAAGTTTTGTCTCTGTGCTTGTAAACCCAAACGATGAAATTTTAGAAAAGATTAAAGACTTAAATTTTGACTATTATCAGCTTTACGACGTAGATCCTAAAAGAACTGAGGAAATTAAATCAAAATATAAAATAAAAATAATAACTGCAATTACCGTTTCTATTAAAGATGATGTAGTAAAATATAAAGAATATTCAGATATATCAGATGTGATTTTATTTGACTCAAAAGGTTATCATAAATCTGAAAGTTTTGATCATAATTTACTAAATGAAGTGCCTGATGAAATGGATAAAATGATTGCAGGAAATATCCAAATAGATGATATTCCTAGTTTTAAAAATAAAAACTTTATGATTGATCTTAGTGGAGCGATCGAAGATGAAAATGGAAAAAAAGATATAATTAAAATTGATAAATTGTTAAACTTGTCTGCAAAAATATGAAACTTAAAAAAGGAGTTCCTGTAATAGACCAAGGTAATAAACTTGGATTTTGGGGAGGAAAATTTGGAGGAAACTTTGTTCCTGAAACATTAAAAAAACCTATCGAAGATTTAGAAGTACTATTTAACAAACTTAAAAAAGATAAAAAATTTATACAAGAAAGAGATAAATATTTTAAAAATTGGATTGGTGTACCTACTCGATTTATTAAATTAGAAAATTTGACAAAACATGTTGGTGGAGCTCAAATTTGGTCTAAAGTTGTTTCAGATGCAAATGGTGGGGCACACAAAGTCTACAACGCAACTGTTCATTGTTTACTTGCAAAACGCTCTGGTAAAAAAGTTATAATTGGGGACACGGGCGCTGGGTATGCGGGTAAAATGTTAAGTATGGCTGCAAAAAAGTTTGGTCTTAAATGTAAAATTTTCATGGGTGCAAAAGATATTGCAAGACAACAACCAAATGTAAAAGCGATGAAAAAAAATGGTGCTGAGGTAGTTCCGGTTTATTCAGGAAGTCAAACGCTTGTGGATGCTGTTTCAGAGTGTATGAGGTTCTGGGTTGCTAATTGCGATACTACAGCCATGTGTGTTGGAAGCACAGTTGGACCAGCTGTTTTTGTTCGTATTTGTGGATGGAGTACTAGTCAAATTTCAAGAGAGTTAAAAGTTCAATTAATTGATGAGTTTGGATCAATTCCAAAAAAACTAAAACTTTACAATTGTGTGGGTGGTGGAAGTTCAAGTTTTGGGTTTTGGAATGAGTTTATGGATTATGATAAAAAACAATGTGAATTTATTGGCGTAGAAGCTGGAGGGCCTGCAAAAAGCAAAAAACATGCAGCACCTTTAACTTATGGTTCTAAAATTGGAATTCTACATGGTGCAGCACAGTATGTTAATCAAAACTCAGATGGACAAATAGAAGAGACAGAATCTATTTCAGCAGGTTTGGATTACCCTGGAATTTCTCCGCTTCATTGTTTTTTAAAAGACACAAAGAGAGCTAGATATACTGCAGCAAGTGATGAACAAGCATTAGAAGCTTACAAACTTGTTACAAGATTTGAAAAATTAAGGCCATCTCTTGAACCTAGTCATGCATTCGCTGTTGCTATATCTGAATCTAAAAAATTGAGCAAAGATACGATCGTAGTAGTTAACAGTTGTGGTGATGCTTACAAGGACCGAGGAATTTTAGAGAAAAGATTAGGAAAAAAATATGTTAAATCCAATTAGTGTAGCATTTAAAAAAGCAAAACAAGAAAATAGGCCAGCTTTACTAACTTATATTGTTGCTGGAGATAGCACAAAAAAACAGTCATTGGATATATTAAAATCAATTTCTAAAAATGCAGATATTTTAGAGTTAGGTATACCACACAACACACCTGTAGCAGATGGCAGTCAAATCCAAACAAGTTCATATAGAGCAATTAAAAATGGAATGAAAATGAATGACATTTTTAAAATCGTAAAAGACTTTAAAAAATCAAATAAAGATAAGCCAATTATATTGATGGGTTATTTCAATATGATTTTTCAATATGGCGAAAATAATTTTTTAAATAAATGTAATTCTTCAGGTGTAAATGGATTAATAGTTGTAGACTTACCTTGGCCAGAAAATAAGGACTTTGCTAAGAAATGTAAAAAAAAATCAATTTATTTTATTCAACTTTTATCACCAACAACAACAATTAAAAGGCTTAAAAAAATTATAAAAGACTCTCATCCTATGAATTATTTTATATCAATGTTGAGTACAACAGGTGGTAAATTAAAAGTATCACCTAATCATATATTAAAAAATTATACCAAAATAAAAAAAATTGATCCGAAAAAAGAAATTGTTATTGGTTTTGGAATCACCGAAAAAACTATTGGCAAACTCAAATCTGCAGATGGATTGGTTGTTGGAAGTGCTATTTGTAAGGAAATTAGCAAGAGTTTAAAATATAGACAAAATCCTGTCACAAATGTAAGTAAGCTAGTAAAAAAATTAAAAAATAAAATTCTATGAACTGGATTACAAAAGCTTTAAGTTTTGGTGAAAAAATCAAACGAGTTTTAAAAAAAAGACCTTCAAAAGAAGATATAGCAAACTCTGACTGGACAAGTTGTTGCAAAGGTCCAATTTTAAAAAAAGAACTTGAGGAAAATTTATGGGTTTGTAACTCGTGTGGTAAACATCATAGAATTAATTGTCGACAAAGATTTGACATTATTTTTGGAAAAAATGCTTACGAAATAATTGATACACCCATTCCAGCGGAAGACCCTCTTCAATGGATCGATACCAAGTCATATAAAGATAGATTAAAATCTGCACGAAAAAAAACTAATCAGAATTCAGCTGTGATGATTGCTAAAGGAAGAATAAATGGAGTAGAAGTAACAGCAGGAGCTATTAATTTTGAGTTTATTGGTGGCTCTGTTGGTGCAGCGGAAGGTGAAGCAATTATTTATGGTGTTCAACACGCTATTGACAATCAAACACCATTTGTTTTCTTTCCTTGTGGTGGAGGACAAAGAATGTTTGAGTCTCCGATTGCCCTTGCAAATATGACAAGAACTACCCTTGCTATTAATGAACTTAAAAAAAATAATCTTCCTTATTTAGTTTGTTTTACAGATCCAACAGCTGGTGGAATTACTGCATCTTTTGCGATGTTAGGCGACATTCATTTTGCTGAACCTGGTTGTTTAATAGCCTTTGCAGGAAAAAGAGTTATACAAGCAACAGTTAAAGAAGAGCTTAGCTCAGACTTTCAGACGTCTGAGTTCGTCGAAAAGCATGGATTTGTAGACAGAATTGTTGAACGAAAAGATTTAAAAACCGAAATAAGCTTACTATTATCAATATTGTTAAAAAAAGATAACGCGGTAAATGAAAATCAAATAAATGAAACTTCAGACAATATTGAACCGCTTGCAAAAGCTGCATCCTAAAGAAATCGACCTAAGTTTAGATAGAGTTAAAAATCTTTGTAAAAAATTAGGTGATCCTCAAAAAAAATTAAAATATATATCTGTAGTTGGAACAAATGGAAAGTATTCAACTATACAAGCAGTAAGATCAATTTTAAAAACAGCCAATATAGAGTGTAATTTTTATACCAGTCCACATATTCAAAAAATTAATGAGAGATTTATTTTTAATGACAAAGAAATATCTGACGATAACTTGTCTAAGTTATTAATAGAAGTCGAAAATGTTAATAATGGAGAACAAATAACTTATTTCGAAATACTAACTGCAGCATTTTTTTATCATGCAAGTAAATTTAAAGATAAAATAAATATTATAGAAAGTGGTTTATTTCACAGATTTGATGCAACAAATATTATTGATACTAATTTATCTAGTATTGTTACTTCAATAGGTTTAGATCATTTAGATTGGTTACCAAAAAATGAGCAAAATATTGAAAAAATTGTTTATGAAAAAACCTCATCCTTACTAAATTCTACTATTGTAGTTAGCAAACAAAGCTCGAATGAAACCTTAAATTTAATAAAAAAAACTATTAATAATAATCAATCAAAAAAAATCATTTATAAAGATGATTTTAATTATTCATTAAGTGAGAATGGTTTTATTTATTATGAAGACGAATATGGTGGTTTAAAATTACCAAAACCAAACCTATTAGGTAATTTTCAAATTGACAATTGTGCGACAGCTATTGCTACAGTAAGAAATTTACAACTAGGAGTAAAAGATGAAAATATTAAAGAAGGTATTACCAAGATAAAAAGTATTGCAAGACTTCAAGAAATTAAATCTGGTAAACTAAAAAAAATTTGTAAAAATAATAAGTTGTATTTAGATGGTTCTCATAATCCTTTAGGAGCAAAAGTTTTGAATGAATATTTAAATACTCTTGATTGTAAAAAACATTTAATACTTGGGATGATGTCAAACAAAGATCATGAAGAATATTTAAGCTACTTTAATAATATATCTTCCATAACAACTATTGATATTCCAAACCAACCAAATGCAATAAGTGGGGAAGATTTAAAAAAAAAACTAAATAAATATCCTAATATTATTTACAAAAAATCTATTGAAGAAGCTCTTAAAACTCTTAATCCAGAGAAAGATGATTTAATAATGATAACTGGGTCTTTATATCTTGCTGGTGAGCTACTTAATTTGAATTAAATATTTTCTTTTATAAAAGCAACAATATCGCTCTTTGGTGTAGCTCCAACTTTAGTTGCTTTTAACTCTCCACCTTTAAATAAAAGCATTGTTGGAATTCCTCGAACACCATACTTGGTAGGCATGTTAGGTTCTGAATCTATGTCATGTTTTGCAATGACAATATCATTTGCCATCTCCTCTGAAATTTCTTCTAAAATTGGCCCAACCATTTTACAAGGTCCGCACCATTCAGCCCAAAAATCTACTAAAACAGGTTTCTCATTTTTTAAAACTTGTTCTTCAAATTTTTCGTCTGTAACTTTTAATGTTGCCATAAGCTTTATATATAAATTAAAATTTTTTTATCAATAGTTAAAAGAAAAATGTTAAAATTATCCACATTAAACATTTTCATACTTTTTTTGTATTGACATTGCATATTCATTAAATTCATCTAGTAATGCAAGTTTTTCATTATCATTCTCATTAGTATATTTTTCTCTTAGTGTATCAATTTCTGTGTAGAGTGTAGGAATTGTCCACCATTTTTCTTTTTTTTCACTTAAAATCCGCTTTGCGATTTCTCGTTTTATTGTTTTAAGCATGCTCTCTGGGAGAACGTCGGGAGCCTCTTGAAAAATAATTTTTTTTCCAAATCCCACTAAACGATCATCATCAAATTTATCTAGTAAATTAAGTTTATCTTTCCATGGTGCTGCATGCCAAGCAGGAAATAAGGCAGTATCTTTGTTTGATGTAAATTTAGTATAAATACTTTCTTCAGCATATATATCTTCTTGTGTTTTAGATTGTTCTTTTTCTTCAGCTACTTCTCTTAATGCATGAAGTATATTTTGAGAAAATTTTTCGTTATTTTTAATTATATCTGCTCTTTTATTAATTAACGATTTATCCATCACATTGTAAGGTTCTGCTTGCATACCGTATTTAGCATCTACAATAATCGGAGCCTTGTTAGATCTAATAGTTCTTAAAAATTTAGGAGACTTTTTCATTTCAACTTTTAGCTCATTTATCGATAAATTTAATAGAGGTTCTACATCAATCCTTAAGTCGAATGCATAATACCAGCCGGCATATATTGGATGCATACAATATTTTTGGTGAAGAGGTGCAACTAGATGAAGTCTAGATTTACCATAGTAATATTCATTTAAAGTAATAATTTCCCCTTTCTTAATTATGGTTTCAGTATCAGATTTATTTGCAGTTTTAAAAAAAGATTCCCAAGTCTCTGGTTGTTTTTTTTTGACAATGTTTAAAACTTTAGCAGTCATTATACTATCACTTAAAGCGCTATGGGCATCTGTTGAGTCAATACCTTGCATTCTAGCTAAAGATTCTAATTTAAATACTGCATTATTTTTTTCATTAAATTCTACTTCTAAAATTGAAGGATCTATTGCATAAGCTGCACGAGCAATATTAATACCATCATGTCTTTTATTGGGAGCAGCATTTGTAAGATATGGATATCTAATCCCTTTAAAAAACTCTTTTCTTATCATTTCATCGTCAAATCCAATATTAGACCAACCAAGAAATACAGCAGGACTCCATTTTTTAAATATTTTTTCAACTTCTGCTAACATTTGATAATGAGAAAGATTAGTTTGAGTTAATTGCTTTATAGATGTTTTATTTACAATAAGTGCCATGGCCTGAAAGATTTCTCCTTCAGGTAAACTGCATCTTAAGTTAAATCTGTCTTTCTCTTTAAAGTTTTCATCAACTAAAACTCCACCAATTTCAATGATGCTCCCGAAGTCAGTGCTTGCACTCGATGATTCTATGTCCCAAATTGCTAAATTCATAATTTTATCCTCAAATTAGCTAATATTTTATGGGTTTTTGGAAAGTTTTTTAAAGACTTAACCATTAGCATATAAACGATTAGCTCAGGTATTAATAACTCTTTTATGGATAGGTTAAATAAAGTCAAGATATATTATTCAATTCGTAAAACTTTTTAACCCTTCCTAAAAATAAATTTTGATACATTTCTAATTCTGCTCCTTCAATTTTAAATTCTTGGAATAAAATATCTTTAGTACATAATAATATTATTCCTGCTTTCATTTTGGTTCCATGAACAACATCATGAGCTAAAGTGTATGCTCCTAATTGTAGGAAGTAATCTTGTATATATTCACTTTTCTTAACTTTGTTCGCTTGTTTGAAATCTATTACGACGGGATTACCTTGATAAACACCAATAAGATCAGCGGTTCCAGCGTACTGTTCTGGATAATATAGAGTTTCTTCCATTCCATATATTTCCTCTAATTTTCCATTAATTCCTTTTTCTATAATTTCTTTAGCCATATTTTTATAAAGTTCATTACTTTCAAAAAAACTATCATTAATTCTACCTCGCAAGTAATTTTCAATGTATGAATGAAGATTATTTCCACGAGTTGAAGCTTCAGTTTTTATTCTTGTAGCCTCTTTATGACCTACTCTCTCTTTCCAGTTTGCTAGTGCAGCTTTTTCCTCTTCAGACTTTGTTGCACTTAGTATTGTTGTTACACTTGGTAGCTTATTATCTCCCAATAAGTACTTTCTGTAACCATCTTCTAAAGATCTAGAAGACTTTGGATAATTAAATTTGTTGCTCCACTTCATTCATTTTTTTATGAAACTTTTCTTTTTTCAACTTGTCCGTAGCTGCTTATTGGTGATGGTGTGTCTGGATCTGGATCATTATCATCATTTGGATTTTTTATAGAATCGATACTTCTATTAATTGCTCTTGCATCTTTACCAAAACTATCAACGACTGACATAGCTTCCTCTAATTTTTTTCTTAAAACTAAAACATTATTAAAATGCATATTAAATCTTGTACTTATTTTCTTTAGATGATCGTATATTTCTGATGCATGTTTTTTAATTCTTAAACTTTGAAAACCCATATGCAAAGATTGTAAATAGCCAGATAAATTGTTTGGGCCCATAATAGTTACTTTATATTTCTTCATTAATTCTTGGGTTAATAATTCTTTTGTTGAAGGATCTTGGTAGTTAGCTAACTCTAAAAATAAACTTTCAGTTGGAGCATAAACAATTGCAAAGTCAACAGTTTTTGGAGGAACTATATATTTTTCGTTAACACTTTTTGCCTTTTCTTTAAAAGCTCTTGCAAGTTTAGTTCTAGCTTCAGCCATAGCTTTTTTATCATCTTGTTGATGTGCATCTTGGATGGCCTTATATCTCTCAACAGGAAAATGGCTATCTACTGGGACCAATACACCATCTTGAAGTTTGATTGCAAATTCAACATTTTCGCTTGTGTCTTCTTTCATTTTTACGTTTGATGAATATTGTGATGATGGCAAAAGATCTTTGATTAAAGACCCTAGACTAAATTCAGCTAAGGTTCCATATTTTTTTACACCTGCCAATATTTGGTTAATTCCTTTTTGACTTTCGCTTAAATTTTCAACTTGAGAATTAAATGCAGCTACTTTTTCGTCTACTTTAGTTAACGCACCACTCATATCTTTTGCAATCTCTTTGGTCATGCTTCCGAAAGAAGCGGTGAAATCTCTTGTAATATCTTTAGACATTGAGCCAAAAGATTCATTTAAAGAGTTTTTTAAATTTAATATTTCTATTTGAAATTTTTCAATTGAATCATCAGTCTTATTTATAGAGCGAGATTTTACTTGAAAATACAAAATTATAAGAGAGATAATTATTAATACAAAAAACAAAACTAATATGAAGAAGTCCATAAGATTTAAGATATTCGTAAAATTAATTAAATCAACATATTTAATGAAGGTTGAAAATTTATTTCAAAGGGAATATCTTTAATCAAATATGACAATTAAATCAAAAAAAAATAGAGACCAAAATCTAGAAAATATAAAAAAAAACAAGTTTTATCCCAATTTACGTAACAAAATTAAAAGTTTAGTTATTGAAAATTTTAAAGGTTATGCACAAGAGACAAAAATAAATTTTTCACCTACAATTAATTTGTTTTATGGGAAAAATAGTTCTGGAAAAAGTTCTATTATTCAATCATTAAGATTATTAAAACAAAGTTTATTAGTTCTGGGCCCTCCAGTCCCATTTGTTCTTATTCCACCTTCCTATACAAGGGTCACAGGGTCTCTAAATTTTCAAGAAGGGTTAGAAGGAATTATTAATTCAAAAGATCTTAATAAAAAATTAAAACTAGGTATGTCATCATATGGTGGTATTGATCAGTCCAACGGCAAAAAAAGAGCCTCTAGATATCTTGTTCATTCATTTAAACATCAAAACGATGAATTAAATGTTAATCAAATTCAATTCGGTAGAAACTTATTGTCTGAGGAAGATTATAAGGAAACTTTATTTAGTAAATTTGACTTAAAATTTAAAAAAAAATATATGAAGAGAGGTTCAAATATTGCAAGTCTTTTAGTTCAATTAAGTAGAAGTCCAATTTTTAATTTTAATTTTAATATTAAAGGAAGGGTAGATGATCCTAATACACCAAAAGATGAGCTTTTATATGATGAACTTGATGTGAAAAATAGTACTTTTGAGTTAAGTTCAATAAACTACGTTCATAAAACAATTTTAAAAGATATTAAAAAATACAGAAATCAAATCTTAGAAATAATTAAAAGAGCAAAAAAATCTATTTATGGTGTTGATCCTATTAAAATAAGAGAGTTAACTGGAAAACAGAAAGATAAAAGGACAGGTGAGAAAATTTTATCTGAAGGTAGATTTTCATACATCCCAAATAAAGAATTAATTAAACTTGAAAAATTTGTAAACTCCAAATCTTTTTTATCAGAAAAATCTTTTATTAAATTTTTTA
>CACIRJ010000007.1 GCA_902588975.1 uncultured Pelagibacteraceae bacterium
TGCATATTTTAAGAAATGTTATAGATTTTAGTCATAGAATTAATATTCCAAGACCAAAGATTTCTGTTCTTTCAGCGACAGAGGAAGTTATTGATAGTGTACAGAGTTCGGTTGAAGCTAAAGAATTAACTGAATTGGCAAGTAAAGAAAATTTTAATGCTGATATATTTGGACCCTTAGCATTTGACAATAGTATTTCAAAAAAATCTGCCTCTATTAAGGGAATTGAGAATATAGTTGCTGGAGAAGCTGATGTATTATTAGTTCCAAATGTCGAAACTGGAAATGCGCTTGTAAAAATGATGATTTATTTTATGGGAGCATGTGCAGCAGGCGTAGTTGTTGGAGGTAAAGTACCTGTTGTTATAACAAGTAGATCAGATGATGCGACAGCAAGACTTGCTTCAATAGCTGCAGCTGTTGTTGCTTTAGATTAAACTTCTGTTGAATAAACATCTTTTATAATTTAAACATTTATAAAATTAGAGGAAAGACAATGGCAATTACTTATATAAAAAAAGCTGAGAAAACTGCATTTACAGGTGAAGATGAAACAAGAACAAAAGTAAGTTCAATTTTAAAAGAATTAGAAAAAACAAAGGACCAAGGGGTTAAAGATATTTTAAAAAAATTTGATAATTATGAAGGTGATATAATTGTTAGCAAAGAAAAAATTGAAGAAATAAACAAAACTTTAGATCAAAAAATTAAAGATGATATTAAGTTTTCTCATGAAAGAGTAAGAAAGTTTGCAGAACATCAACTTGAAAATCTTGGAAAAGATTCAGAAGTTGAATTATCACCTGGTTTAATAGCAGGACAAAAATTAATACCTGTAAATACAGTTGGGTGTTACGTACCCGGTGGAAGATATAACAATATCGCCTCTGCTATAATGAGTGTAACGACTGCAAAAGTTGCTGGAGTAAAGAATGTAATTGCAACAAGTCCACCCAAAGATTCAAATGGTGCAAACCCAATTATAATTTATACGGCTAACCTTTGTGGTGCAGATGTAATTATGAACATTGGTGGTATAGGGGCAATTGGTGCGCTTGCATATGGTTGCTTTGGTAATCCAGAAGTAGATATGATTGTTGGACCTGGAAATAAATTTGTAGCAGAGTCTAAAAGAATTTTATTTGGAAAAGTTGGAATTGATTTATTTGCTGGACCGACAGAAATAGGCATAATAGCTGATCATACAGCTGATAAAGAAATAATTGCTTATGATTTAGTTGGACAGGCTGAACATGGCCCTGATTCTCCAGCTTGGCTTTACACTACTGATAAATCTTTATGTGATTATGTGATGAAAAGAGTTCCGGAAGTTATTCAAGAACTACCTGAACACAACAGAAATAATGCTGATGCTGCATGGAGAGATTATGGAGAAGTAATTATGTGTGATACCAAAGAAGAAATGTTAAAGGTTAGTGATGAATATGCTCCTGAACATTTAGAGGTTCAGGCTGAAAACTTAGATTGGTATTTAAAAAATTTAAAAAATTATGGTTCATTATTTTTAGGTGAGGAAACAACAGTTGCATATGGTGACAAATGTTCTGGACCAAATCACATTTTACCAACAAAGGGAGCGGGAAAATATACTGGCGGCTTATACGTTGGAAAATTTATAAAAACAGTTACTTATCAAAAAATGAACAAAGAATCTAATAAAGAAGTCGGTGCTGCTGCAGCTCGAATTTCTAGGTACGAGGGTATGGAAGCCCATGCTAGAACTGGTGATGTTAGACTTCGAAAATATGGTTTTTCAAATTAAAAGAATGATGTAGTCTTTCCTCTATATGAGTAAAGAAAAAACAGTAAAAAACTCATTTAAAGATTTTGCCCAAAAAAATGGTGACTATTACAGTAAAGTATTTGGCTTAATTCAAAGAAACCAATTAAAATTATATCATATAAACTATTCAGCTCTTTTAGGAGGTTTCTTTTGGTGTGCTTTAAGAGGGAACTGGTTTCTTTTTTTTCTAAGTTCATTTTTAGATTTAATAGCTGCAGTAAATATTACTTTATATTTTAGATATGGCGCTGGTATTGAGCAAGCAATATTAGATAAAAAAGATTTTTTGGTTGATAGATACTCAACTTGGCAAGATAGTTCTTTAATTTATGCAATTTTAACTATTATCTTGGGTCGAATATTAATTGGTTGGTTAGCAGATAGAGTTTACATCAAACAATTTGATAAGTGGCAAATAAGTAAAAAAACATCATCAGGTTTTAACTTCTCGAGACTTATAAACGTTTTTTTAGTTTTAGCATTAATTTGGCCTTTAACATTATATAGATCATCACAATTCGCTCCTGATGAAAGAACTTGTATCAAACAACATAGAGCAATGGAAAAAGGTGCTGAGGTATCTTTTAAAAAAAGATTTGATTGTTTCTTTATATCTGAATTTCCTATTTTAATTTGGATAGATAGACCTGTTAAAGTTAGCTATCCAAGAAATGAGGACGGCACTAGATATGTAAAGAAAAAACCTCCTAGAGAAGGAATGCCTACAATTACTCTTAATAAATATGTTTCACAAAAAATTGAAGAAAAAGTTGGTTATTTAACTGCATTTCACGGATATGTTTTTGATGCTGCAACAGATGGAATAAGGTCATTATTAAAAGGAATATCTGCTTTATTTGTTGGAACACCGTGGATAATCACGGGTGGAATATTTTTACTTGTATCTCATAAGATTGCAGGATTTAGAGTTACCATGTTTGTAGCATTTGCACTGATCTATCTCGCCTTATTTGGTTTTTGGAATACAGCAATGGATACTATGGCTTTAGTATTAACCGCTACTTTAATATGTTGTGCTATTGGACTGCCTTTAGGGGTTTTGGTTGGAAAATCAAATCGAGCTGAAACAATTACAAGGCCTATTCTAGATGTTATGCAAACGATTCCATCATTTGTATATTTGATACCAGCAGTTGCTTTTTTCTCAGTTGGAAAACCACCAGGAATTATTGCAACTGTAATATTTGCAATGCCTCCTATAGTAAGATTAACAGCTTTAGGAATTAGACAAGTTCCATCAGAAATTAAAGAAGCAGCTCTTGCTTTTGGTTCTACTGAAAGACAACTATTGTATAGTGTTGAGTTACCACTTGCCCTTCCCTCTATAATGGCTGGTATAAATCAAGTAGTCATGATGTGTTTATCAATGGTTGTTATTGCTGCTTTAATTGGTGCCGGAGGAATGGGTCTAATAGTTGTTGAGGCTTTAGCGAACACAAAAATTGGAAGAGGAATTTTAGCAGGTCTTGCAATTGCTTTTATAGCTATGATCATTGATAGAGTTGTACAGAAAGCCACAAAATAATAGAAAAAAAGTAATTGATTATAGTTTTTAAAAATTAGATAATTCTTTCATTAAATTACAAGAGAGGGAAAAATGAAAAAACTAGTACTAGGTTTAATATTTTCTTCAATAATGCTTGTTACGACTTCAGCTAAAGCTGCAGGTGAGAAAGTAATGATCTCAGACTTAAGTTGGACTGGTGCAAAAGTTATTGGACACATTATTAAAGCTGTCATTAATGGACCTCTGAATTCTGAAGCAGAAATTGTTCAGGGATTATCAGATGGTAACTTGATAATGGCTGGAATGGACAAAGGTGATGGAAAAATTGATGTTTATACAGATTTGTGGATGCCGAATAGACAAGGTATTTGGGATCAATATATTGATGGAAACAAAACTGTAGCTGTCAACACACCTTATAAAGGAACTCAAGATATGTATGTTCCTGCATTTTTAAAAAGCAAAGTTCCAGATGTTGCAGCAATGAAAGATCCAAACGTTGCAGCGATGTTTGATACAGACGGCAATGGTAAAGGTGAATACTGGGCCGGTGATGCTGGATGGAAATCTACAAAAATGTGGCAAGTTAAATTTAAAAGTTATGGTTTAACTGACCTTTGGGAACCAAATATTATTCCACAAGATACTTTTAAAGCACAATTAAAAGATGCAATTGATAATCAAAAGCCAATATTATTTTATTATTGGACACCAGAATGGTTACATGCAGCTTATGACTTACATGAAATTGGTGAGCCTGCTTACACTGAAGGATGTGATTCAAATATGAACTTAGATGCTGAAGATTGGTTAGAAGTATCAGAGTTTCCGTGCAAAAGTAGACAAGCGACTATTTATGTAGCTTATTCAAAATCTTTGGAAAAAAGAAATCCAAAAGCTGCTAAATTCTTAAGTCAAATGGCTATGGATCCTAAAGTAATCAACCAATGGATATTAAAAGTTGGAAGAGATGAAATGGATGCTGACGATATGGCAGAAGAATGGGTTAAAAACAATATGTCTACTGTAAATAAGTGGATAAACTAAAATTTTAAATTTTTGAGGCCGTTAAACTACGGCCTCATTAAAATAAATTCTTACTATTTAAAAATATCTACTCCAATCTGGCTGAGTATGTGTGCCAAATCTATTGGCACCCAATTTTCTCTAATTTTTCCCTCATCATGATGGTAAAAATCCATAACTCTCATGGTTACTTTATTTTTGTTTGAATTATATCCTAGCCAATCATTTGAACCATACACTGCTTGTATACTGTGCCATCCAGCAGTAAGTGAAAATTTACCATCTCCTAACTCACAATAATGTCCTAATTCCCAGTAATTTCTCTCTTTAAATGTTTTTCTAAAAGGAAGTTGATGATGGTCAATGAAACCTTCCAAAGAACGCGCTGTTCCTATGCCGCTAGGTCCATACCAAATCATTTTTTCATGCCAAAAATCTTTTTGTGGGTGATTAAGAAGTTTTTCTTTTAAATCAGAGTCAGATGATGCTTCTAATTCTGGTTTAATGTTTAAACTTCTTTGCATGGTAAGAGATTGATCTAGAGTAGCTTTTGAAACTTCTAAATTATTTTCGTGAAAATTTACACCATCTGTGTTTATTGGTGTCATCCAAATGCCCTCATACCCTCTTGAAGGATTTATTGGAAACTTCCCTACTTGATTTAGAAAATTTATTGTGTCGATTAAAATGTGACTTTCAATAATTTTATCGTTTTTTAATTCGTGTATCTCACAGCATCTTAAATTTACCATTTTTAAATTTGGCTCTACATTAAGCCATTTCTTTTTAAAAATTCCCGATAAGGTAGATATTGTTCCAACTTGAAATTTATCTCTAAAGGCTCCGCCTATAACGAGTTGTTCTCTTCTCTCTAAATCAGGAAACGCATCAAAAAGTGGAGTCCAAAATTTATCTCTAAAATTAGACAAACCTTTAAATTCATTTAATGGAAAAAAACATTTAATGTTTACATCTTCGCTAAAATATTTGCTTAAATTTTCTTCTATATTAGATGGTCCAAGCTTGTAAGTATTGTTCAAATAATTTCTAACTATTTGTTTATTTTGTTTATTTTCTTCAGCTGTGATTTTTAATTCTTGAAAATTATTTTGATTTTTAAGTCCTGTATCAAATTGTTCTATTTGCATAAGTTGCAATTTATATTTAAATAGAGATAAATAACAAGAATATGATTGATAGATTGGCAAAATTTAATGAACTGGTTCCAAGCAGTCTTCCTTTTGTAGAAGGGAGGCTAGAAGGTCATAAAGAAAGAAAAAATTATACAATTATTGGACGCGGAGTTGCTGAAGACACCAAGCAATTAATAAAAATACAGTCTTTACATGGGTATAATTTAGGAGCTGTGAGTGCTATGCCAAAAAATGGATCTGGTCTTCACAGTCATACTACGGCTGAAGTGTTTGTGATTTACTCAGGTAAATGGAGATTTTATTGGGGTGCTGATGGAAAACAAGAAACAATATTAGAAGCTGGCGATATAATCTCAATGCCTACAAATATGTTCAGAGCATTTGAAAATGTTGGAGATAAAGAAAGTTTGATGTTCGTTGTATTAGGCGGAGATGATCCTGGTATAATAACATGGGTTCCAGAAATTTTAAAAAAAGCAAAAGAGACTGGAATGGCATTGCTTGATGATAATTCGTTAATAGATTTAAAAAAGGTTGAAGTGCCTAAAGGTAGAAAGATGATAGAGCCTATCACTCAAGATGAATTAGAAAGATTTGATAATTATTTGCCAGAAGAATTAGAAAAAAATATTTATAGAAATAAACAAAACAATATTAGCGATGAAGTTAATGGTATTAAATTATTTCAAGTATTAGGAAACAAATTTAATAAAAAAACTTATGAACCTTCAATCAAACAAGATACTGGATTTAATTTAACAACATTAAATTCTATATCTGGTGAAATTAAAGGTATTGAATGTATAAAGCCTACCGTTCTTTTTGCTCAAGAAGGTAATTGGAAAATAGTAATAGGAAACTCAAATATAAAATTAGAAAAAGGAGACACTTTTTCAGTTCCTTTGAGTAGCAAAATAGATATCTCTTGTAATAATTCAGAAAATAGTATTTTAAATTTTGTTAGTCAGATCTAATGAAAGGATTTGATAGTAATTATAAAAATTTAACTGATTACATTTTAAAAATTACTAAACAAATTTGGGAAGGGAAAGATGTCGAATCGATATCTAAATATTATTCAGAGAATATCCCCGTAAGATCACCCTTTGGAATAACCTATGGTTTTAAACCTGTTATTGATGCAACTTATAAAACTTTAGACGAATTTCCAGACAGACAATTATTAGGTGAAGATGTAATTTGGAGTGGAAATGACGATGAAGGATATCATTCATCTCACAGAATTCTGAGCAAAGCTACACATTTAAATGACGGGTATTACGGAAAAAAAACAGGAAACAAAATTGTTTATAGAGTTATAGCTGACTGTGCATGTAAAAATAATCAGGTTTATGATGAGTGGATTGTGAGAGATCAAGGTGCAATGGTTCGACAGCTAGGTTATACACCTGAGCAATTCGCAAGGCATTTAATTGATAAGGAAGGTGGGGTGTCTAAAGCTATCAAAGTTTTTAATAGATCTTCTGATAAAAAGTCAGATTATACTCCAGTAAAAGTTAATGAAGTTTCATCAGGTTATATATATTCCAATATTTTAAAGAAAATATTTAATAATGATTATCATTTTGAGGATTATGATAGAGCAGCCAGTCTATTTTGGCCAAGTAATAAAGTTGGAAATGGCAGTGAAGATATAATTAAATATTGGAGCTCTTTAAAAAATATATTTTCTGAAATAAAGTTTACAATCGAACATGTTGCATCATTAGATGAAAAAAATAATAATCAAAAAGCTACAATCAGATGGTTTTTAAGTGGTAAGCATTCTAAAGACAGTGAAGAATTTGGGAAAAAGACTGACAAAGATTTATTTATAATGGGTATAAATCATGCAGAATTAAGAGATGATAAAATAATAAGAGAATGGGTATTGTTTGATGAAGTGGCTATTTGGAAACAAATATTAATGTAAAAACTATGGATAAAATTAAAACCACACATGTTGGAAGTCTGCCAAGATCAAAAAAGCTATCTGAGATACTATTTAAAAAAGATAAAAATGAATTATTTGATCAAGTTGAACTTGATAAGATAATTGAAGAAGATGTAAACAAAATTGTAAAAAAACAAATTGATATCGGAATTGACATTATAAGTGATGGTGAAATGTCAAAAATAAGTTACGCTACCTACGTCAAGGATCGATTACATGGCTTTAGCGGTGAAAGCGAAAGAAGAGCTCCTAAAGACTTGGATGATTTTCCATCATACAAAGAAAAAATTGCAAAATCAGGGGGTACGCCTACTTATACAAGACCATGTTGTACTGCTGATTTAAAAATCAAAGATACTAAGTCTCTTACTAAAGATATCAGTAATTTAAAATCAGCGTTAAAAAAAAATAACCATTCTAAAGGATTTATTAACTCTGCTTCACCAGGAGTAATTTCAAATTTCCTTCCAAACAAATTCTATAAAAATGATGATGATTATTTAGAGGCATTATCAAAAATAATGAAAACTGAATACGATGAAATAACAGAGAATGATTTATTATTGCAAATTGATTGCCCAGATCTTGCGCTAGCAAGACATATGACTTTTAAAAATGTATCAGATGAAGAATTTTTGGTTAGAGCTGAAAAACAAATTGAATGTCTTAATGAAGCAATCAAAGATATCGATGCCTCTAAGTTGAGAATGCATATCTGCTGGGGAAATTATGAAGGTCCGCATATTCACGATATTGGATTAGAAAAAATATTACCCATTGCATTAAAAGCAAATATCCAAACTTATTTAATTGAGGCATCCAATCCAAGGCATGCTCATGAGTGGAAGGTTTTTGAGAACATCAAACTTCCTAATGATAAAGTAATAGTTCCTGGTGTAATAGACTCAACCTCAAACTTCATAGAGCATGAAGAGTTAGTAAAAAATAGAATAATTCAGTATTCAAAAGTAATTGATAAAAATCAATTAATGGCTGGAAGTGATTGTGGATTTAGTACTTTTGCTGGCTTTGGAAATGTGGATGAAAATATTGTTTACAAAAAATTTGAATCTTTGGTCGCAGGTGCAGAGCTAGCGTCAAATGCGATTTAAAAACTACTTTTAAATTCCCTAAGGAATATATATCCTTTCACCCATAAATTTAAATTTAATGAGGGAAACAATTATGAAAAAAATATTAATATCTTTATTGTTTCTTCTTTTTGGAACTTCTGCTTACGCAGATTGTAACATTAAGAGTGGATCAATAAATATTTTAGCTAATGATTTTCCAGCTTTAAGAACTTTCGTGGAAACAGCTAAAGGATGTAAAGGAAGTGCGGATTTTAAAGTCACACACTCATCTGAGCACAATAAAATTGCTGTGCCAGCTCTAACTGCAAATCCATCAGAGTTTTCTGCAAGAATTGCAGCAAATAGCTCTATAGTTCCTTTGATGAACCAAGACTTAATTAGACCACTTGATGATCTTGTTAAGAAATATGGAAAAGGAATACAAGACTCTCAATTGATAACAATTGATGGAAAAATAATGGCAGTTGCTTTTATGGCAAATACTCAGCACTTATATTACAGAGAAGATGTTTTAAAAGAATTGGGTATAGCTGTTCCTAAAACATATGAGGAAGTAGTTGCGGCATCAGAAAAAATAAGAGCATCTGGTAAAATGCAATATCCTTACGCAGCAGCATACAAAGCTGGTTGGAATTTAGCAGAAGAATTCGTTAACATGTACATTGGACATGGAGGAGAATTCTTTAAAGCAGGAACTGCTCAACCAAGCATTAACAATGCAAAAGGTGTAGCAACATTAAATATGCTAAAAAAATTAGCAGGTTTAAGTAACCCAGATTATTTAACTCACGATAGTGAAGCTATCAAAGTTGAATGGGAATCTGGAAATGTTGCATTAATGACTCTTTGGGCATCAAGATCAGGAACATTGCTTGATGATGATGGTGATGCAAAAATTACAGCTGCAACTAAATTAACTGGACCAGCAACAGTTGCTGGAGGAAACATACCAGCGGCGACTTTATGGTGGGACGGTTTCACATTAGCAAAAAATAGATCTGACGCTGATGCTGAAGCAACATTTAGAGCTTTGGCACACGCAGCTGCTAACAAAAAGATGGTTGCTGATGCAGCGGATCAAGCTGTTTGGTTAATTGAAGGTTTTAAGCCTGGACCAAAATCAATTGGAGTTATCGAAGCTGTTAAAATGAAAGCTAAACCATATCCAATGTTACCACAAATGGGTTTAATGCATGGTGCATTAGGAAGTGAGATTGTTGAATTTTTACAAGGTAAAGAGTCAGCAGAACAAGCTTTAAAAGATGTAGAAGCAGCTTACATGAGTAAAGCAAAAGAACAAGGCTTTCTATAATCAATAAATTTTAAGTGGGGATCAAATCCCCACTTATTACATTAATGCCTAACAAAACTTTTTTTTGGTTTTTCTTGCCAACTGGATTGGCAATGATTTTATTTATAGGTCTACCTATTATTTCAACAGGGATACAATCATTTTATGCGCAGCACGACCAAGTAGTTAAGGAAGTAAAAAAATGTGATCCTTTTGGATGTACAGTTTCTATAGTTGTTGACCAAGAAAAAACCTCAAAAATTCGAGAAGAAAAGCCTTTAGGAAAATTCAACGGATTTGGGACTTATGTCGATAGAAATCATCTTGCAATAGAAGAAATTAGAAAATTTTGGAATGAAACAAATAGTTTTGGGGAATTTGTAGATCAAGTTACCAACCTACCCTTTTACAAGGCTCTAATTTTTACTTTAACTTATTGTTTGTTTGTAACGCCTAACGTCTTACTTTTAGGTTTTATAATTGCATTAAGTCTTAATGCAGTAACTAGAAGAATTAGAGGGCCACTAATATTTGGAACCATATTGCCAATGATTGTTACTCCATTGGTGGGTTCTTTAGTTTTATTTTGGATGATAGATGCAGAAGGAATTATTGGCGCGAATTTGCAAATGTTAATGGATGACCCTTATTTATCGTTAAAATCCTCAAAAACTCTTACTTGGATAACTATAATAATTTATGGAATTTGGCACCATTCACCATTTGCTTTTGTAGTATTTTATGCAGCTTTACAAACTGTTCCCCAAGAACCTGTTGAGGCAGCTATTATTGATGGAGCATCAAGATGGCAGAGAGTAAGACATATTGTTTTGCCTCATATTTATCCTGTAGTTACATTTGTTGCTCTTATTTCATTGATGGATAATTTTAGAGTTTTTGAGCCTATAATTGGTTTCAGTGCTGAAGGAAGTGCTCAATCTTTGTCTTGGTTAATTTATGATAACCTCGTTAATGAGGAAGTAATATTATTTGGTTCGGCAGCAGCCACCTCAATGATGACAATTGTTGGGATAGCCATACTTTTAGCACCAGTTTTAATAAGAACATGGAAGGAATTTAGGACAGCGAGATAAATGGAATACGGACTTGATAAAAGATCAAATGCTTTAAAAATTTTTAATACAACCTTTATAATAGTTTGGTTGTTGGTTGCATGCTTTCCCTTTATTTGGACTTTCTGGGGGTCATTTAAAGTAAGAGCTGACTTTTTTTCAAGAGCCGACTGGTGGTATGCTATTACAGCATTCAATACATTGTTAGAAACTGGAGGAAAGTTTACAACAGATGCTTATAGTCAAGCATGGACTGAAGGAGAGTTTTGGAAGGCATCTAGGAACACAGTTATAGTTACATTTTTTGTTGTAACCATTTCATTGTTCCTCGGGACATTAGGAGCTTATGCTTTATCTAGGTCTACAAGAAATTATGCATTTTGGATTTTAATTGCAGCATTAATTTTTAGAGCAATGCCTCATATTACATTGGTCTCTGGTTATTTATTTCCGTTTTTTCAATTACAAATTTGGGGAATACTACCCACGACTATCGTTGTCCTTGTTGCAATAAATCAACCATTTACTTTATGGTTGTTGTATTCATTTTTTAAAACTGTTCCTAAAGAACTTGATGAAAGTGCTTTAATTGATGGCTGTTCTTATTTTCAAGCATTTAGACATATCATTATGCCAGTTATGTGGCCTGGAGTAATAACAGCTGGATTATTTAGTTTAATGCTTGCTTATAACGATTTTACAGTGACTGCTCTTTTATTGAATCAGGAAAATCATACTATGGTTCCTAAAATACAAAGTTATCTTGGAACAAATCAACATGAAGGTAATTTAATGTGGGCTGTTTCAGCAGTTGTTTCAGCTACTGCTCCTTTATTTATGTTAGTTATGTTTTTCCAAAGACAAGTAATCAGTGGATTAACAGCTGGTGCTGTGAAGGGATAATGAGTTACAAAGCTGTTTTATTTGGTTCGATTGGAACCTTAGCTGAAACATCAGATCTTCAAAGAGATGCATTTAATGAAGCTTTTAAAATAAGTGGATTAGACTGGTTCTGGGATGAAGATATATACAGAAAACTATTGTCAAAATCAGGTGGAACTACAAGAATTAATGATTACGCAAAAGAAACTAGTGTTGAAATAGATGGAAAAAAAATAAGAAATTTAAAAACCAAAATTTTTAATGAGTATTTAAACAAACACAAAGTTGAGCCAAGAGACGGTGTAAAAGAAATAATTCAATTTTGCAAAAAGAACAAAATAAAAATTGGGCTTGCTAGTTCAACAACGAGTAACAATATCAATTCTATTTTTAATTCGTTAAGAGGAAAAATTGAAAAAAAAGATTTTGATTTTATCGGCAACAATGAATTCATATTAAGAGAAAAACCATATCCCGATATTTATAATTATGCTTTAAAATACTTGAATATTAACTCAGACGAATGTGTGGCGATTGAAGATACAGAAGAAAGTTTAAATTCTGCTTTAAGTGCAGACATAAAATGTGTTGCATTTCCTGGAAAATATCACACTCAATACGGATTTGATGGGAACCATTTAAAGGTTAATAAATTATCAACAAAAATCTTTAATAAATAATATCTCTAATAATGTAAAAAACTATACCTGACATAAATATTATAATAAAAATATTTATGTATTTCCAAAAGCTTCTATTATTTAATTTGTTTGAAAAAATCTTAGATAAGTATCCTAAAGAAAAGAAAAATAAAAAAGAAGCTATAGAAGCGCCTATTCCAAAGTAAATTTTGTTTTCAATATTAAAGGATTTTGAGAAATTTCCTAAAAAAAATACTGTATCAGAATATACGTGAGGATTTAAATATGTAAAACCTAAGGTCTTAATAAAGATATTAAATGAGCTCTGTGCTATGACATTATTTTTAAATTCTAAAGATCTAAATTTAAATATTTCTTTAATTTTTCCATAAATAAAAAAAGATAAAAAAATAATTAAAAGGATATTTAAAATCAGCTCCACTACATTATTAAAATAATTAGAAAAATAATTAAATAAAAAGATACCTAAGAAAATTAAAATCAAATCAGATAATGCACAGACTAAGCAAACTAAAAATATATATTGTTTCTTTAGTCCTTGCTCTATTACAAAAACATTTTGAGGTCCTATTGCAAAAATTAATGTTAAGCCCGTAAAAAAACCTAAAAAAAGGAAAGACATGTTTAAGAAGCTGATTTTTTATCAGCAACAAAACTTACTAAAATAATTAATATTAAAAAAGGTATACAAATAATATTCATCATTTTCCATCCTATAGAATTTAGTAAAATTCCAGCAGATAAACTGGCCAAAGCCATAGTTGAAAAAACAATTAAATCATTTATCCCTTGTACTTTAAATTTTTCTTCTTTGTTATAAGTCAAAACTACTAAGCTGGTACCTGATATAAACAAAAAATTCCAACCGAGACCTAGAAAAATTAATGAGAGCATATAATTAAGATATGTCTGTTCAAATAAACTTATAAGAACTGTAATAAAAAAAAATAAAACTCCACCATAAATTATTGCACTGTGTCCATATTTTTTTATTAAATTACCTGTTATTAACGACGGTAAAAACATTGCAACTACATGAAATTGTAACACTAACCCAGTTTCTTTTAAGCTCATATTTTCCATAACATGCATACTTAAAGGTGTTGCTGTCATTAAAAATGACATTACTGCATAAGCAAAAGCAGCTGCAGTAATTGCTTGTAAAAATCTTGGTTGTAATACTATAAACTTGAGATTTCTTATATTTCCTTCCTTTAGACTATCCTCCTGCACATTTTCTACATTTTTAAAAAAAAATAAAAAAACTCCAGGCATGAAAGAAAGTAAAGATAGCAAAAGATAAGAACCTACATACAATTGATCTTGGATTAAATCTTTAGTGTAATTTGCAAGACTTATGCCTAAAAATGCTGACACAATCCCTGCCAATAGAAGAGTAGAAATTGCTTTTGGTATTTTGTCTTTTTCAACACTTTCAGCTGCTGCAAATCTATATTGATGATTAAATGCAGCTCCCATTCCAAGAATTAAGCAAGATAGACAAAATAAATTAAAACTTTTCTGACTGATTGCAAAAGCAGCAAGTAGTGCTGAACAAGAGCTTCCGATAGCCGCAAAGACAAAACCATTTCTTCTTCCAATTTTACTCATAATATTTGCCGCTAAAACAGTAAAGCTTGCTGTTCCAACTACGAATAAAGCGGTTGGTAAGGTTGATAAAGATTGATTTGAGCTAATTTGAGAGCCAACTATTCCGCTAAGAAATACTGTTATTGTTGCAGTGGTAAAACCAAATATCTGACTTAACGTAAGTAAGGATAAATTTCTGTTCATATTTAGCGATAATATATTTCTGCTGTAATTTAAATATGTATATAGATGTTTTGAATTTTAATATAGAAGATATTATTTAAATTATGATTGGAATATTAGGTGGCATGGGAACTCAAGCGGGCTTAGACTTTTGTGATAAGCTTGCAAAATTAAACAGAGGAAAATTAGATCAAAAATATCCGATGTTTGTCCTCTATAATAAATCAAATACACCACGAAGAGCAGAGAATTTAAAGCAATACAAAAATGTTTTAAAAGAATTAATTGCTGGTTGTCGAATGCTGGAAAAAAATAAATGCAAGTTTATTGTAATGCCTTGTAACACAGCACATTACTGGCATGAAGATATTCAAAAAAAAATATCAGTGCCATTTCTTAGTATGCCAAAAGAGGTATATTTAAATACACAAAAAAAATTTAAGAAAAATTCAACTATAGGATTGTTATGTACTGAGGCTACTTTAGACACAAAAATCTACCATAAATATTTTGAAAAAAATTATAATCTGATAAGTCCGAGTGAAAGATTACAGAAGAGTTCAGTAAATACTGCTATTAAATATGTAAAAAAAGGTAAAGTAAAAGATGCTGAAAAAGCTTTAAGACCAGCGGTTAAATTTTTAATGAAAAAAAAATGTAAAAAAATAATTCTTGGTTGTACAGAACTACCAATAGCTATTTTTGCTTACAAATCTTTTAAAAAAGCAAAAGACTCTAAAATATTTGTTGATCCAAATCTTTTGTTAGCTCAAGTTTGTATGAAAAAATATAAAAGTTTAAAATAAATTTAATTTTTTTTATTACAAATAAAGTATAATTTTCTTGGAAACGATCCTTCTTCAAAATAGTCAATACTTATGTTTTTAAATCCACTTGTTAAATTAAGTATTTTATCTTTTGAAAAAAAATGGATAATAAACCCATCTATTTCATATAGATCTTCTCCTCTATGAATTCCTTTTTTATAGTCCCCATCATCAGTATTTCTGACTGTATAAATATTTATTCCACCTGGTTTTAAAATTCTATGAATCTCGCTATTAAGTTTGTCCAAATCTTTCTGAGTTAAAGCCATGCAATAAAGCATATGTGAATAACAAGCATCGACTGAATTACTCTCAAATGGTAAGTCCTCTCTAATATCAAATTTTAATGCAGAAATTGAAGATATTAGATTTTCTTTTTTTATTTTTTCATTGATAACTTTTATTCCATTTTTACTATAATCTAATGCGGTAACATTTATCGAATTTTTTCCAAAGTAAATGCTATCTCTTCCTAGGCCTGCTCCTAACTCAACAATTTTAGAACAATTGTTTTCTTTGAAAATATTTAAAGCTTTTTTTGCAGGTAAACTTGGTTCTAAACCAAACATCTCAGGCTTATTTGAGAAATTAGTTTCCCAATGCTGAGATTGTCGGTTTAAAATATTTTTATCCAATTTACTTAGAGGGATCTGGGACCTTTCTTAGATAAGGTTTTACAGTTTCCCATCCATCTGGATATATTTTTTTAGCTTCGTCATCTTTAATCGCTGGCAAAATAACAACATCCTCTCCCTTTTTCCAATTTGCAGGAGTAGCTACTTTATGTTTAGCTGTTAGCTGCATAGAGTCTATTGCACGCAAAATCTCTAAAAAGTTTCTTCCAGTTGCCATAGGATATGTAAGATATAATCCAATTCTCTTATCAGGTCTAATTACAAAAATAGTTCTTACAGTTTCATTATCAACTGCAGTTCTACCCATTGATGTTGTTCCAGCATCTGCTTCCAACATATTAAATAATTTTGCTACTTTTAAATCTTCATCAGCAATAATTGGATAATTTGGTTTTGTACCAGATACATCTTTAATATCATCTAGCCATTTTTTATGATCCTCTACCCCATCAACGCTTAAACCAATTACTTTGACATTTCTTTTATCGAACTCATCTTTCATTAAACCTAAAGCACCAAGTTCTGTAGTACAAACTGGTGTAAAATCTTTAGGGTGTGAAAAAATAACTCCCCAACTATCGCCTAACCATTCGTGGAAAGAAATATCTCCTTCAGTTGTTTTAGCTTGAAAATCAGGACACATACTATTTATTTTTAACATTGTCTCCTCCTTATAAAAAAAATATTATATGAAAGATTGTTTTACTAAGCAAACTTTTATAAAGTTAAGTATTTATGATATTTGAACAACTTTTCGATCAAAAATCTTCTACATACACTTATATAATTGCAAGTGGAGAAGGTAGAGAAGCATTAATAATTGATCCAGTCATTGAACATTCTGATGAGTATTCAACTATATTAAATAATTTAGATCTTAAACTTGTAAAAGTAATTGATACTCACATTCATGCTGATCACATCTCAGCATTAAATGAATTAAATAAAAGAACAAACTGTATAAGAGTTATGGGAGAAAAATCTAAATCAGAAGTGATAGATCTAAGAATTAAAGATGGTGAAAAAATTAAAGTTGAAGAAGTTGAACTTCAAGCAATTTATACTCCTGGTCATACTGACTGCTCTTATAGTTTTTTGATGAATGATAGAGTTTTTACTGGAGATACACTTTTAATAAATGGAAGTGGTAGAACAGATTTTCAAAATGGTAATGCTTACGATGCTTATGATTCTATATTTAATAAATTATTAAAATTACCCGAAAAAACTCTCGTATTTCCAGCTCATGATTATAATGGCAAGAAATTTTCCACTATTGAAAATGAAAAAAATAATAATCCAAGATTACAAGTAAGTTCAAAGGAAGAATACGCGGATATAATGAATAATCTAAATCTTGCAAATCCAAAAATGATGGATGTCGCAGTGCCAGCTAATGTAAAAGGGCTTACTTTAGACAATATTAATTAACTTTAAATTCCAACATTAATAACTATATAGGCAGTTTATGAATGACTATTTGCAATCAATTATTGATAGGGATCCAGCAGCAAGATCTAAGTTAAGTGTAATATTAACGTACCCTGGCGTTAAGGCTGTATTTTTTCACAGAATTGCAAATTTTTTTGCTACTGCAAAATTTGATCTTATCGCAAGAATAATTTCTCAATTTTCTAGATTTTTAACTGGTATTGAAATTCATCCAAGAGCTAAGATAGGTAAAAATTTATTTATTGATCACGGTATGGGCGTTGTTATAGGTGAAACATCTGACATTGCAGATAACGTAACAATTTATCATATGGTTACTTTAGGTGGAATATCTCCAAGCATAAATTCCAATGATCAAAGAGAAATTAAAAGACACCCTACTCTTCATGATAATGTAGTCGTTGGTTCAGGTGCACAGATTTTGGGGCCTGTAGTTGTAGGGAAAAATGCAAGAATTGGAGCTAATGCAGTTGTAACAAAAAATGTTCCTGAAAATGCTGTTATGGTAGGAATACCTGCTAAGAATGTTGGAACAGCAACTGAAGAATTTAAACCTTATGCTGTTACAAATGGCAATGAGGAAAAAGAATAATGAAAAATTACAGGGATGATTTTATCCAATCAATTGGAAATACTCCTTTAATAAAACTAAAAGCTGCATCTGAAATAACTGGCTGTAACATTTATGGTAAAGCCGAATATTTAAATCCAGGAGGATCTGTAAAAGACAGAGCAGCACTTGCTTTAATAAGGGATGCTGAACAAAAAAAATTAATATCTAAAGGTGGAATAATTGTAGAAGGAACTGCAGGAAACACTGGTATTGGTTTATGCCTCATTGGAAATTCACTTGGTTACAAAACGATTATTGTAATGAATGATAATCAAACTCAAGAAAAAAAAGATACTTTAAGAAATATTGGTGCAGATTTAAAATTAGTTCCACCAAAACCTTATAAAGATGAAAATAACTTTGTTAAGGTTGCTGCTAGATTGGCTGAAGAGCTAAAAAGTTCAAATAATCACGGAGTTGTTTGGGCAAATCAATTTGATAATACAGCAAACTCAAAAGGTCACTACGATACAACTGGTCCTGAGATATGGGAGCAAACAGAAGGTAAAGTTGATGGATTTGTATGTTCTTCTGGCACTGGAGGAACAATTGGTGGAGTAAGTAGTTTTTTAAAAGAAAAAAATAAAGATATACAAATTTATCTATCAGATCCAAAGGGATCCTCTCTTTACAATCACATTGAAAACGGCGAGTTAAAAGCTGAAGGTGGATCAATAACCGAAGGAATTGGATCCAGCAGAGTAACTGCTAATTTTGCAGAAGCAAAAATAGATGGAGCCTTTTCAATTGAAGATAAAGAGTCTTTGCCAATACTATATGATTTAATCAAAAATGAAGGTTTAAGTCTTGGAACAAGTTGTGGAGTAAATATTGCAGGCGCAATAAGATTGGGTAAAAAACTAGGCCCAGGGAAAACTATTGTAACTATTCTTTGCGACAAATCAGATAGATACAACTCAAAGATGTTTAATAAACCTTTTTTAATTGAAAAAGGTTTACCTTATCCCGATTGGATATAATCACGCATATCTGGTTTGTTATAAAACCATTACATTCTTATAAAAATTAATCTCATAATAATAGAAAGGTTTTATGAAAAAAATAATTTTAATATTAGTTTTAAGTTTATTTACAACTAATATTTACGCAGATAGCCATGTAAAGAGAATTCTATCAACAAGTCAAACAGGAATGGGAAATGATATTGTATATCCTTCTGGAAAAGCAAAGATAACTGCTTTTGAATTTACTGTACCTGTAGGAGCTCCAGTAACTCCTCATACGCATTCATTTCCAGTTCTAATTATGATCCAGCAAGGTGAAATTGAATTAATTCATGAAGGAAAAACTCAAATATACAAAGCTGGTGATGCATTTGTTGAAGATGTTGGAATTGTACACGAGTCGAAAAATATTGGAAATGTTCCAGTTAAAGCGATTGTAGTTGCAATTGGAGTTGAAGGTCAGAAAATTATGACTCCAGTAAAATAGAAAAATAAATAGAAAGGATAAAATATGGAAACAGAGACATTAGTCGTAGCTCACCTTAAAGAAGGGATGCTAGAAAAGTTTATGGGATTTATGCAATCAGATGCTGGAATGGCAGAGAGATCAAAAGTTGCAAATGTTTCAAAAACAATAGGAACAGTTGCACCTGACAAAAAAACAGTAATGTTTAAAATTTTTGTGACAGATAAAGCTGCCCTTAAAGCTTTTATAGATGGAAGCAATCCAGTATCAGGTCCAATTATGAATGAAGTTATGGAAAGTTACACTGTCTACGAATTAAATAAAGTAGATATGTAATAATTTTTGTAATAAGGTTTGTAATGCCTTCAGGATATATCATATTAAATATAAATGTGTTAAATCCTGAAAATTACAAAGAGTATTTGGAAAAAGCTCCTCCAACTGCTCAAATGTTTGGCGGCGAATACATAATAAGAGGTGGCGAAAATGAAGTCATTGAAGGTGAGTGGAAATATCCAAGAACTGTTGTAATTAAATTCCCATCTTATGAAAAAGTTTTTGAGTGGTACAATTCAGAAATATATAAACCTATCAGACAAATTAGATTAGATAATACAGTATCAAATACATTGATAATTAAAGGAGCATAAAGGAGATAAAAATGTCAATATTAGAAAAATATAGTGCTGCAATTAAAAATAAAGATGAAGCAGCAATGAACGAACTTTTGCATGATGATTTTAAATTTACAATGCATAAATCAGGGAGTGTTTTAACTAAAGGTGATGTTATCAAATGGGCAATGAGTGGTGATATCAAGCAAGATAAAACTAGAATTGTTTATGAAAATGATGAAGTTGGTGTTCACCATGCGTTCGTAACATTTGATGATGGTAATGTAGAAGCAGTTATGGCAGTCTACAAATACCAAGATGGTAAAATGATTAGTTTAGAGACTGGCGCAACGCCAATGCCAAAATAAGTGAACAACATAGATTTTTATTTTTCTATTGGAAGTACTTATACCTATCTTTCCGTTACTCGAGCACTAGAAGCAGAAAAACAACATCAAATTAAGTTTAGCTGGACTCCTTTTAGTGTGAGAGCAATAATGAAAGAAATGAACAATGTTCCGTTTCCTAAAGAAAAAAAAAATAAAGTAGATTACATGTGGAGGGACATAGAAAGACGAGCAAAAAATTATGGATTTTTTGCCAAAACACCAGTCCCTTACCCTTTAACAGAATTTGATTTAGCTAATAAAATTGCAATATTAGGTTTAAAAAATAATTGGGGTGTAGATTACGTTCAGCTTACGTATAAACGATGGTTTCAAGAAGGAAAAGAGCCTGCTGTTGAACCCAACTTGAGTGAAATCTGCAAAAAACTAAGCTTAGATAAAGAAAAGATTGTTTCAGAGGCAAGCTCTGAGGAAATAAATAATATTTATTTATCAAATACAGAAAAAGCTAGAAAAAACAAAATATTTGGAAGTCCGTCATTTGTTGTAAAAAATGAAATATTCTGGGGAGATGATAGAATGGAAGATGCAATAAAATGGTCGAAGGCAAATGAATAATATAACTGCTTATATAATTTTATTAATCGCAGTAATTCTTGGAACGGCATCAAATAGTTTTGCTAAAAGTGCTCAAGGTTTTACATTATTAATACCTAGTATAATCACAGCAGTAACAATTGTTGGATGCATGTATACTTTGTCTTTAGTTATGAAAAGTATACCAGTTGGAATAACATATGCCTCTTTTGCAGGCTTATGTATAATTGCAACAGCTGCTGTTGGTGTTATAAAATTTAATCAAGTACCAAATTTTTATACAATAATTGGATTGATTTTAATTATATCGGGTGTCTTAATAGTTAACTTATTAGGAACAAATAAATGAAACCATTATCTGGTTATATTTATTTAGTATTAGCTATATCAACAGGAATTGCTGCAAATAGTTTTGCTAAAATTTCAGATGGATTTTCAAAATTAACTCCAACGATATTATCAATAGCTTTCATGTGTATAACTATGTATGGACTTGCAAAAGCTATGTCTATGATACCAGTAGGTTTTACTTATGCCACTTATAGTGGGACAACAGTGGCTGCTATTTTAGTCTTCGGGATGATTAAATATAACCAGATACCAAATATATACGGTTTGATTGGGATTTTTTTAATTATTATTGGTGTTGTAATGGTTAATTATCTTGGAAGAATTAATTAGCTCTTATTAAGTAATAAAATTAGCACACCTACTACAAATATAATTATCCCTAAAATTTCTGTAATTTTGATTTTTTCTTTAAACATATACTTTGAAGACACATAACTAAATAATAATTCTATTTGGCCAATAGCTCTAACAAATGAAGACTGTATTAACGTAAAAGCATAAAACCAAGATAATGTTGCAAGAAATCCAGCTAACCCTGCTGTCAAACATTCATACTTGTTTTCATATAATTTTTTAAACTGTGACTTTTCAAATATAATTAAATAAATAGAAACTAATGTTGTTTGTATAACTAGACCAAAAAATAGTGTTGCTATAGCTTTTTCAAAGTTATTACTAAAATTTTCCAATGTTAATGCTGCTGCTCTAAAATATACAACACTTAAACCTAAGAATAGTCCTGCGGATAAACCAATTAAAGTTGTTTTTGAAAATAAGTTTTTTAGAAATAAACTTAAATCTTTAATCGATAATATAATTACTCCAATTGTAGATACAATAATTCCTGTTATTCCAAATTTATTTAATTTATCCCCTATTATTAAATATTCAAAAATTGCAACTTGAATAACTTCAGTCTTGCTCAATGAAGTTCCAACTACAAAATTAGCAAATCTAAATAAATAGAGCAAAACAAATGTAAAAATTATTTGGAAAATTGAACCTAAAAATACGTTAAATATAAATTTTTTTTGACTTAGGATTTCAGGAATTACATTTAAATCTTGGAAATACAAAAAAAATAAAACTGTCCCAAATGGTAACGCAAAAGCAAATCTTACATAGGTTGATGCAATAGTAGATACTTTTTGATTAAGTTTTTTCTGTAAAGTTGATCTAAGATTTTGAAAAAAAGCCCCAGAAATAGCAACAATTATCCAATTCATTGATGATTATTAATATTGTATTTAATTTTAAAGTCGACTTAAATAGTCTCATTTAACAAAAAAGAGGGAAATAACATGAAAATCTTTAAAAGAATAATATTTTCTCTAATTTTCGTTTCTTTTGCCAGTGCAAGTTTGGCAGAAACAAAAATGAGAATTACGCTTCAATTACCATTAAAGGCTCACTTAGGTCAGAACCTTTTGGTATTTAAAAAAGAATTAGAATCAAGATCAGACATTAAAGTAGAGATTTACGACTCTGCACAACTTTACAAGGATAAAGAGGTTCCGCAAGCTGTAGGTTCAGGAGCGATCGAAGCTGGTGTTGCATCTATAACAAGATTTGCAGGAACTAATCCTGAAGTTGATGTTTTCTATCTTCCATTCTTATTTGACTCAGAACAAAAAGTAAGAAAAGCAACTCAAGCTGGATCTGAGATAAGAGCTATCCTTGATCCTGCAATAGCAAAGACTGGAGCAGTTCCACTTTATTATCAAGCTTATGGATCAGCAATAATGTTATCTAATGGTGGTCCGATGAAAACTCCGGCTGACTTTAAAGATAAAAAAATTAGAGTATTTGGAAAAACACTTGGAGCTTTTGTGAGTTCTTTAGGTGGTAAACCAGCATTAATATCTGGATCTGAGCAATATTTAGCTTACCAAAGAAATACAGTTGATGCAGGTATGACTGGTGTATCTGGTGTAAAATCTAGAAAATTATATCAAGTAATGGATACTTTAACAGTTACAAATCATGGCGATATCGAATTCGTTGTTGTTGCTAATGATAAATGGCTAAGCTCATTAACTCAAAAACAAAGAGACGCTATAGCTGAAGCATCAAAAGTAGCTGAAAAAGCTGTTAGAGATGACATGGCTAACATCGAGGCTGGCGCTTACAAAGAAGCAAAAGCAAATGGAATGAACATTGTAAACCTAAGTAGTTCTGAAGTTTCTGCTCTTAAAAAAGCATCGTCGTCTGTTATTGATGATTACATTTCTAGAACAGGTGGAGCTGGTGGAGTTGGTGATCAACTTGTAAAAGCTGCAAACAAACTTTAAATCGTATAAATACCCCGCACTTAAGTGCGGGGTTTTCAAATGAATACCTACGACAAAATTGTAAAATATTCTGGCTATTTAGCTTCAGCGTTATTTATTATGATAGGCTTTATAGTTTCTTATGAAGTTATCATGAGATACATATTTAATTCACCTACTATTTGGGTAAACGAAATTTCTCGATTTTTACAAATTTGGGCTACTTATTTAGCTTTAACTTATACTTTTCATAAAAATGATTTTATCAGAATAACAGTTATATATGACAAAGTAGGAGATAAAGGAAAAAAGATATTAGATTTAATAAGTGCAATATTCATTTTAATTTTTAGTGGATTTGTACTTTATTATGGATGGTTAATTGCTTACGACTCTCTTAAAGTTGGAAGAACAAGCTCTACAATTTTAGATGTTCCATCCTTTCTTACAGAATTTGCGATACCATTATGTTTTGCATTTTTGGTATTAAGAGTGCTTTTCGAAGTACCTAAATACATTAAAGATATAATTAAATGACAGTAGCAATAATCTTATTTTTGTTATTTTTTGTGCTTTTTTTAGGAGTGCCAATAGCATTTGGTTTAGGTTCTATAGGATTGGGTTTAATGTTATTTGGAGATATTTCTCCTTTAATGATCCCACAAACTTTTTACAGTGTGGCAGATAACTTTATTTTATTAGCTGTTCCGATGTTTTTGATGATGTCTAATATATTATTAAAAGCAGGTGTTGGAGAAGATCTTTTTAATTTTGCTCAAAGCTGGGTTGGAAATTTTCCAGGCGGTTTAGCAATAGCAACTATAGTTTCTTGCAGTATTTTTGCTGCTATATCTGGATCATCAGTGGCTACTGCAGCAACAATCTCAACTGTAGCATTTCCTGCAATGATTAATAGAGGTTATCACAGAAACTTTACTTTAGGTATTTTGGCAGCGGGTGGAACTTTAGGGATTTTAATTCCTCCATCAATTCCAATGATTGTTTATGCATTTGTTGTTGAAGAGTCTGTACTAAGTATGTTTCTTGCAGGAATTGGGCCAGGAATAGTTTTAGCATTATTTTTTATTATCTTTTCAGTTTTTTACGTGAAATTTTTTAATAAAGAAGTTCAAAATGTATCCAGTACTTTAGAAGAAAAAATTAAATACACAAAAAGAGGTTTGCCAATATTATTAATGGCCTTCATCATGCTAGGTGGAATTTATGCTGGAATTTATACACCAACAGAAGCAGGTGGTATTGGTTTTTTAATATCATTTATCTATGTTGTGGCTAAAAAAAGATTAGATTTTAAAGGTTTTATCGAAGCTGGTTTGGAGACAATGAAAACTACAGTTACAATATTTATAATTATTGCAGGAGCAAAAGTTTTTGGTAAAGCAATCTCTCTTTATAGAATTCCTCAAGATTTATCATCTTTCATAGTTACTAATATTAATGAGACTGGTTTATTTATACTTGTTGTTTGTATTACTTTGTTAATCTTAGGATTCATAATGGAAACCCTTTCATTAATTTTAATCATGATGCCTATATTTTCGATTTCAATCGCTGCAATGAATATTGATTTAATTTGGTTTGGAATAATTTTTACACTAATGATTGAGTGTGCATTAATTACACCACCGGTTGGACTAAATATTTATGTTCTCCAAGCAATTGGTAAAGCAAAAATGTCAGAAATAGCTAAAGGTGTGATACCTTTTGTCATTATAATGTTATTTACAGTATTTGTTATTTACTTATTCCCTGACCTAGCATTATATATACCTTTTAAATTATAAATATGTTTTCAAAAATAAAATCAAAAGATAAAGCAGAACAACTAAGACAATTATTAAATGGACCAGAAATAATTGTAATGCCTGGATGCTTTGATGCATTATCAGCAAAATTAATTGAAAGAGAAGGTTTGAAAGTTGGGTTTATGTCTGGCTTCAGTGTTTCATCAACAAAACTTGGTATGCCAGACACAGGTTTAATTTCTTTTTCTGAAATGGCAGAACAAGTAAGAAATATATGTAATGCTACATCAATTCCAATAATATTTGATGGGGATACTGGATATGGAAATTCAGTAAACGTATTTAGAACTGTAAGAGGATATGCGGATGCAGGAGCAGCTGGTGTGATGATTGAAGACCAAAAGTGGCCAAAAAAATGTGGTCACACAAAGGGTAAAGATGTTGTCGATCTTGATGAAGCAAACTCAAGAATTAAAGCTGCGGTGGATGCAAGAGAATATGGAAATAAAGATATCTTAATAATGGCAAGAACTGATGCCATAGCAACTAGAGGATTAGATGATGCAATTAAAAGAATGCAATCATTTTCAAAACTTGGTGTTGATATTTTATTTATTGAAGCTGTTAAAAATAAAGAAGATATGAAAAGAATTATTAAAGAAGTTCCAGGTCATCATATGTTAAATTTAATCGAAGATGGTGAAACCCCATTATTGGAAATTAATGAAATAGAGGAAATTGGTTATAAAATTGCTGTAATGCCTCTAACCCTTATGAGTGCATCAGTAAAAACGATGCAAGAATGTTTGAATAATATGAAAAATAAAGTTTATAATAAAAATGTTTCTAAATTTTCAGACTTAAGAGATATAGTTGGCTTCAACGAATATTACGATATTGAAGACAAATATAAATAATGTTTCCAAAAAAATTCTCTAAAATTCTTTTCGTTTTTTTTATGGGTTTAGGAATGAGTTTGTTAATGACCCTAATTATTACATTTATAAATACAGGTTATGATGAATTTTATTATAAAAGATTTTTCAAAGCTTGGTCTATTAGTTTGCCGGTTGCATTAGTTGCAACGACTTTTGTTGCACCTTTGGTTAATAAATTAGTGGAAAAAATTACTAAATAGAGAGGATGTCATATGAGTGAAAATATAGCTTTTATAGGAGTTGGTAATATGGGAAACCCAATGGCCTGTAATTTAAAGAATGCTGGGAAAAAAATTAAGGTTTTTGATGTTTCTAAAGAAATGATTGATAAAGCAGTTGAAAATAATCTTGATGTTGAGAAGGATTTTGGAAAGCTAATCAATAGTGAAACATCTGTTGTAATCACTATGCTGCCTGAAGGTAAACATTCAAAAGAAGTTTATTTAAAAGAAAATGGTGTTCTAGATAAAGTTTCTAAAAATTGTCTACTAATAGATTGTTCAACTATCGATATAGATACTTCTAAAGAAATAGGAAAAAAAGCAAATGAAAAAGGTATTAAGATGATTGATGCACCAGTAAGTGGTGGAGTGATGGGTGCACAAAAAGCTACTTTAAATATTATGGTCGGTGGATCAAATGATGCTTTTAATCAAGCTTTACCAATTTTAAAAATAATGGGTAAAAACATATACCATGCAGGAGAGATAGGAAGTGGAAACGGTGCAAAGATTTGTAACAACATGTCTCTTGGAATAACAATGATTGCTGCATCAGAGTCATTAATGTTAGCAAGAAGATTGAATATAGATATCAAAAAAGTTCATGAAATAATGAAAAATGCTTCCGGAAATAGTTGGCCTATTTCAGTTTATCCACCTTTACCTGGATTAATTGAAGGAACTCCATCTAACAATAAATATAAGCCTGGCTTTTCTGCAGGTATGATGAACAAAGATTTAAAACTTGCAAATGAATGTGCTAAAAATGCAAATGCATCTACTCCATTAGGAGAGATGGCATTAGAAATATATTCAAAGTTTTGTGAAGATGGAAACGGTTCTAAAGATTTTTCTGCTATATCAAAGGTTATTGGTGGAGATGCTTGGGATTATCCAATAGAATAGTTACCAAGAGGAATTTGGACTCTCCAAAAATTTTAACTCATCTGGTGTAGATTTTCTCCCCATAACTTTATTTCGATGAGGATATCTATGAAATCGTTTAATTGCAGCGGTATGATCTTTCCAAAATTTTTTTATCTCATTATAGTTTGGATGATTAAATAAATAGTTATCCAACAATTTATATGCTCTATCATGATCTATAACTTCTTCACTGTGAATGTATGGCAATAGCATGAAAAAACGTTGATATTCATCCATTTGATCAAGATACCCGTTATAGACTGCATCATTTACAATCAGTCTTGCTTTATGATCAAACTCAAAAGCTTTTTTATCGTCTCTATATAAATTTCTGGAAAATTGATCCAATAAAATAACTAAAGCTAGAGTGCTTAATGGTTCATCTTGCCAATCATCATATTCATTTAAAGTAGCTTTTTCATGATCATCTTTGAATTTGTCTCTAATTAATTGATCAAAATTATCATCTCTTTTAAATCGCTTTTCAACGACCATATCATCAAACCAAAAATCTAATATTGCTTTGGCTCTATCATTCATAAACTTTGTCAACTTTTACCTGATATGATTCAACAAGTCTGTTAGTTTCATTTGCCATTGCAACAACTGCAATAAGTTCGCTTAACATCTCAGTAGTAGCACCTTTAGATTTAGCAGCGATACTGTGAGATTTAATACAATACTCACAACTATTTGTCATTGAAACTGCAACATAAATAAGCTCTTTTGTCATTTCATCCAAAGCACCTTTTTTCATCACTTGCTGTATAGAAGTCCAAGTTCTCTCTAAAGTTTCTGGGTTGTTAGCTAACATTTTCCAAAAATTGTTTATGTAGTCAGTATTTCTCTTCTTTTTTATATCTTCAAATACCTCTTTCACTTTTCCTGTAGCATCAGCTTCTTCAATCATATTAAAAACTGCCATTTCACCTCCTTAATTGTAAATTGTTTCTATTTTAGGCATTAATCTTAATAATTCCTTAGTATATTCATGATTTGGATTTTTAAACAACTCTTCTGTCTCAGAAACCTCGCATAGTTTTCCATTCCTTAAAACTCCAATGTCATCACACATTTGTCGTACAACTGGTAGATCGTGACTTATAAAAAGTATAGTTAAATTAAGTTGTTCTTGTAAATCTTTAAGTAAATTTAGTATTTGAGCCTGAATACTCACATCCAAAGCAGATGTTGGTTCATCACAAACTAATAATCTTGGTTTTGTTGCTAACGCTCTTGCAATAGAAATTCTTTGTCTTTGTCCTCCCGAAAACTCATGCGGATATCTTTCAGCTGAAGACTTAGACAACTCTACCGAGTCTAAAAGATCATTTATATATTCATTTAATTCATTAGAGCTAATATTTGTATCATGTAACTTTATAGGCTCAGCAATGATATCTTTAACCTTAAGCCTACCATTCAACGAAGAGTAGGGATCTTGAAATATCATTTGAATTTGTTTTCTGAATTTAAGTAATTCTTTGTTACTTTTTATATTATTAATACATACATCATCGAAATAAATTTCACCTGAGGTGGGTTTAAATAAATTAACAATCATTTTTGCAATTGTAGTCTTTCCACTGCCACTTTCACCAACAAGTCCAAAAGATTTTCCTTCTTGTATATTAAATGAAACAGTATCAACTGCTAATACATTATTTTGAGATTTTTCTGTAAAAAAACCTTCATTAAAAGTTTTAGAAAGATTTTTTATTTGAACTAAATCTTTTTTTGAAATTTCTCTTTTATTCCATCTGTTTAAAATTTTTAAATTAATATTTTCCTGGTTATTATTTTCTTTTTCTATAATTTTAAATCTGGATATCTTTTTATTTGTGGGAGGAACAGAACTAACTAAACTTTTTGTATAAGTTTCTTTTGGTTCTGTTAATATTTGCTTTGTTGTTCCCAATTCTACCAAATTACCATTTTTCATGACAGCAACTCTATTGGTAGTCTCTGCTATAACTCCCATATCATGTGTAATTAATATAACTGCTAAATTTCTTTCTTTAGTCAGTTTTTTGATAAGTTCTAATATTTGTGATTGTATTGATACATCAAGTGCAGTTGTGGGCTCATCTGCAATTAACAACTCTGGTTCACAACATAAAGAAAGCGATATAACAACTCTTTGTCTCATGCCTCCTGAAAATTGATGAGGGTAATCATTAAATCTTTTTTCAGCATCTTTTATGCCTACTTCTTTTAAAAGATTTATTGATTTTTCTTTTGCTTCTGAGTTACTGAGTTTTAAATGAGTTTGGATGGTTTCAATAAGTTGTTGTCCAATTGTTAAGATAGGATTTAAAGATGTCTGAGGATCTTGAAAAATAAATCCAATTTTTTTTCCTCTTAAACTTAGAATATTTTTTTTATTTTCATGAATATTTATGTCACTTAAATAAATTGATCCTTCAGATACTTTCCCTGGTTCGTCAATTAAATCAATTATTGCATTTGCTACAGTACTTTTTCCAGACCCAGATTCCCCAACTAATCCTACAATTTCTCCTCTTTTTATCTCAATATTAATATCTTTTGCAGCATGAACCGTCTCTTTTCTCAATTTGTAATCCACGCTTAAATTTTGTATTTTTAAAAAGCTCATTTTTTCAATTTAGGATTAAGTGTGTCTCTCATCCAGTCTCCTAATAGATTAATGGAAAAAGCTAAAACAACTAGGAATATTGCTGGGAAAAAGGTAATCCACCATTCACCAGAAAATAAAAAATCATTTCCAAGTCTAATCAAAGTTCCTAAAGAAGGAGTAGTTGGGGGAACGCCAACACCTAGAAAACTCAATGTGGCTTCTGCAATGATTGCTAATGCAAGACCTATAGTTCCAATAACAAGTACCGGTCTCATTATATTTGGAAGAATATGTTTAAACATTACTATAAAATTAGAAACTCCAATAATTGTTGAGGCTGAAACATAATCTTTATTTTTTTCAACTAAAGTTGCTGCTCTTGATACTCTTGCAAACTGTGGCCACTCTGAAATACCAATTGCAAAAATTAAAACATATATTGCCATCTCGTCATGAAGTTCACGCGAAATTATACCTCGAGCAATACCATCAACCAGAAGAGCCATCAAAATACTTGGAACTGTTAACTGAACATCTGTTAATCTCATAACAATCATTTCATACTTGCCACCAAAAAAACCAGCAGTAAGACCTAATCCAACTCCTAAAATTAAACTAAATAAAATTGCTGAGAAACCAACAATCAAAGATATTCTAGATCCATAAAGAATAGTTGATAACATATCTCTTCCTTGTCCATCAGTACCAAGTAAAAATTCTACTTTTCCATCACTAGTCCAAGATGGTGGAGTGAATGCATCCATTAAAGATAAAGAGGATGGATCGAATGGATTATAAGGTGTGATGAATTCTACAAAAAATGAACAGAAAAATATTATTACTAATAAGATCGATGAAACTATTGCTGTAGGAGATTTTATAAAACTAAAATAAATTTCACTATCTTTTATTTTATCCCATGTTGTTAAAGCTTTATTATCCACTAGCTGAATCTCCTTTAACCCTAATCCTTGGATCTATAAAGTAATACAAAATATCAACTATAAAATTTATCATTACAAAAACGAATGCTATAAAAACTAAATACGCTGACATGATTGGAATATCTACAAACTGAACAGCTTGAATAAAAAGAAATCCCATACCTGGCCATTGAAATACTGTTTCAGTAATTATTGAAAATGCAATTAATGTTCCAATATTTATACCAGCAATAGTTATTACTGGAATTAGTCCATTTTTAAGTGCGTGCTTGTAATTGATGCTTTTTTCATTAATACCTCTGGCTCTTGCGAACTTTATGTAATCAGTCTGAAGTATTTCCATCATTTCAGCTCTAACGAGTCTAATTATATATGTCATTTGAAAAAGGCTTAAAGTAACTGATGGTAATATAATTGCTTTTAAACCTGATATGGTTAAAAAGCCTGTCGACCAAAATCCTAAATCTACCACATCACCTCTTCCAAAAGATGGTAGAACACCCAATATAACTGCAAAAAGATAAATAAATAAAATACCAATTACGAAAGTTGGAAGAGAAACACCTAATAATGAAACTGCAAGTATAAAATCACTCAAAAAACCTTTTCTTTTTATGCCTGTATATACTCCCAATAAAGTACCTGAAACCAATGCAATTAGAGCAGATATTAAAACTAATTCAATTGTTGCAGGTAATCTTTCAATGATTAATTCTGATACAGGTCTTCTTAATTGATAAGATATTCCAAATTCTCCTTTAGAGGCATTAATTATAAACCTAGTAAATTGTACATGAATTGGGTCCATTAAACCCAAGGTTTCTCTTAACTCAGCTCTTTCTTCATCTGATGTTTCCTCACCCACCATGTTATTTATTGGGTCTCCTACAAAATTAAAAAGAGAAAAAGATACAAAGGCTACGACAAGCATAACCATTGCAGATTGAAATAATCGTTTAAAAAAATACTTTATCAATTTATGAAATTTTATTTTTATACAAGCCCTTTAATTAAAAAGGGCTTGTAATAAATTATTTAGTCAAAGCTCGCAAAACGGAATAACGGCTCGTTATTCGGTCTTATCGGAACATTAACATCTTTTTTTGCAGCCCAAGATATAACTTGGTGATGTAAAGGAAGATAAGAAATATCATCTTTTACTATTTTCCAAGCTTTAGCTATCGCAGCATTTCTCTTATCTAGGTTAACTTCACCTTCCATAACTCTTATCGCAGCATCTACATCAGAGTTACTAAAGTTAACTCTGTTCCAGCTTGCTCCACTTTCGTATAAGTAATGGAAAACATAATGACTATCTAAAGTTGGAACTCCCCAACCTAACATATAAAAGTCACCTTGATTATCTTTTAGTTCTTTAAAGTGCTTACTTTTTGTTTGGGCAAATAAATTTACTTTAACACCGATTTTACCTAACATACCAACAACAGCTGTGCATATAGCTTCATCATTTACATATCTGTCATTTGGACATCTAAGCTCTACTTCAAATCCATTCGGATATCCAGCATCAGCTAGAAGTTTTTTTGCAGCAGCTACATCATAAGGAAGTCTTTTATCAAGTTCTTCTGTGTATCCGTTAACTCCTGGAAAAGTAATTATTCCAGCAGGTTCACTTAAACCTCTCATTACTTTTTTCTTAATAGCTTCAATATCTATAGCTTGATAAAGAGCTTGTCTAACTGCTTTCTTTTTGAATGGATTATCACCTGTATTACCTGTTCTAAGTTTATCTGCTCCCTGATCCATACCAAGAAATATAGTTCTCATTTGAGCAGTACTTTCAACTTTGTGAGCAGGTGAATTTTTAATTCTAGCTAAATCTTGCACAGGTGCATCAGTAACAACATCAATTTCACCAGATAAAAGAGCTGCAACTCTAGTAGCTGCATTTTTTATAGGTAGTAGATGAATTTCTGTTACTTTGTCATCTTTCATAGTACCCCACCATTTTTTATTACGTTTGAAAACTGTTTTAGTATTTGGTTCTCTTAATGTAATTTTAAATGGTCCAGTTCCCATAGCATTTGTAGCTGAAAATGTTTCTTGTCCAGCATCCCAGTTCTGCGCCATGACTGCAAAATTCTTTTCACTCCATTTTTTTGACATTATAAAAATGTTTGAAAGTTGGTTTAAAAGAATTGGATTTGGTTTACTTGTTGTAATTTCTACTGTGTAGTCATTAACTGCTTTTACACCTGATACTGTACTAATATATTCTTTAAAATCAGATGTTCTTTGTTTTGCTCTTAAAATACTAAATACAACGTCTTCAGATGTAAATGGAGTTCCATCAGAAAATTTAACATCTTCTCTTAATTTAAAGATCCAAGTATTAGGACCTTGAGTTCTCCACTCTGTTGCTAGTTGAGGTCCAATTTTCATATCTAATCCTCTGGTAACTAGAGCTTCGTATACTTGTCTAGATACTTGAGTGGTAGGACCTTCGTTTTGAGCATGAGGATCAAGTGTTAAACTATCACCCTGCATTGACCATTTAATAGTTTTTGCAAACGCTTGTGTTGGAGCAAAAGCTAGAAAAAAAGCCAATAAAATTTTTATAAAATACCCATACTTCATTTCTCTCTCCTATATTATTAAAATAAAAATCTAACTTATTAATTATGTAAACTAAAGTGATTTAATTCACTATTTTTTTGAAGTTTTCGTAAAGAATTTTAGAATATTTGTTCATAGATTGAATGTTGTCTTTCGCATCACTATCAAATTTATCAAGAGCTCCTTGTCCTAACTGACTCTCTAAAGCAGACTTATATTCAGGCACACATCCCCATTCTCCTACAGTGGTATCTTTTATCTCTATGTGAAATTGAATACCGTAAGCATGTTTTTTATATTTAAAAATTTGGTATTTCGTTTCAGGAGATGACGCTAAAAGAGTTATATCATTATTATTTTCTAGATTTTGAACTTCATATGAATGCCATTGCAGTGATTTAATAATATCAGGATATTCTTTAAATAATAAATCGTCCTTTTTGCAATTTAAAAAATTAATGTCTAAAATACCTATCTCTGGATTTTTTGATTTAACTACTTTACCTCCAACTACCTCTCCTAATAATTGACAACCTAAACAAAAACCTAAATATGGTTTATTTAAGTCTACTACAAATTCTTTGATTTTTTTTTTCTCTTCTATTAACCAAGGGTAATCTTTTTCCATCCAAGTATCCATTGGTCCGCCCATACAAAACATTGCATCAAATCCAGTTAAATCATCAGGTATTTTTTCTCCTTCGTCAAGTTCTACAGTTTTAATATGAACTTTATCCTTTAACATTAAATCTTTAATATAACCAGGATCCTCAATTTTAATGTGTTGAAGAACAATTATATTTTTCATGTAGCTGGCTTGAGTAATTTTAAAATTTTTTTATGATTTGATAAATTATTTGAAACAATTATGTTTCCACCTAATGAAGCATCTTTATTATCCCATGTAGTAATTATTCCACCTGATGCTTTAATAATTGGTATTATCGGATGTATATCCCAAATTTTGTTTGCACATTGAGCTACAATATCTAGTCTTCCCTCTGCTAATTGGCAATATGTTAGTGCATCGAAACATGGAAACTGCATTCTCTTGATAAATTTCATTATTTTTTTTTGTTTTTGAAAAGATAAAGTTCCGTGAAAAGCAGCAGCTACTTTCAAATAATCAAATTTTATTTTTTTGTTTACTTTTAATTTTCTTTTTTTTCCATTTTCAAACACAAAAGCAGATTTATCATCTTGATTTAAATAGTATCTTTTCATTCTTGGAAAATTTGCTAAACCAACTATAGGGGCGTCATTATAATTTAAAGAAATTAAATTGCTCCATGTAGGATTTCCAGCGACAAATGATCTTGTCCCATCAATTGGGTCAATTATCCATGAAAATAGACTTTTTGTCTTTTTTGCTCCAAACTCTTCACCAATAATTTGATGATCTGGGAACTTATCATTAATTTTTTTTCTTATAAATTTTTCAAAAGCTTTATCGGCACTGGTAACGGGATCATAACCTTTACCTTTTAACTTGTTATTAATTGTAAAAGTTTTGTTAAGTTTAGTGTAATAAAAATTAGTTAAATCCTTAGCAAGCTTATTCAAAAAGGTGTAATAAATCTTGAAATCTTTTGTTTTTTTGAAGGTCATTTATCTGATGAGTAATAATTAAAATATACAACTAGTTCAAATAAAATATCTTGAAAATTTTAGAATTTGATAGAAGAATCCAGGTATATGAAAATAGAAATCGATTCTAAAAAAGTATTTATAAATAGTGGAAATAATAAAGAAGAAATACATCCATTTTGGCTTAGAGAAAGAATAAATAACGAAGATGCTCTGGATAAAGGAAATCAACAAAGATTATTTGATCCAAATTCTATAAATACTAACATTGATATAGAAAAAATTGAGAATGAAGATGGATTACTTAATTTATTTTTCAATGATGGAACCAATTATAAAATAAAAGAAGATCAAATATTAAATGAGTATAAATCACAAAATCTTGATCCTATTTCAATTGATAAAATTAAATGGGATTCAAATTTTAATAATTTTCAAAAATTTAAATTTGAAAATGATATTTTTGAAAAAAAAATCATGTATGATTTATTAGTATCATTCTATAAATATGGTTTTGTAGTTTTAACAAATGTTCCAACTGAAGATAATTTTATTATTAAATTTGCAAATTCAATTGGGAGTGTCAGAAGAACAAATTTTGGGGAATTTTTTAATGTAAGATCTGTGCCTAATCCAAATGATTTGGCTTATACATCATTAGCATTATCTCCACATACAGATAATCCGTATAGAAAACCAGTTCCTTGTGTTCAATTATTGCATTGTATTACAAATAATGTGAGTGGAGGAAATTCTACCTTGGTTGATGGTTACACAGTAAGTGAAAAAATCAAAGAGGATTATCCAGAATATTATGAAATTTTATCTTCAGTTAAAGTAAAATTTAAATTTATAGACAATACAGTTGTTCTGGAAGATATGTCTGAGTTAATTAAATTGGATGAAAAAAATAATTTTAAACAAGTTAGATTTAGTCCAAGATTAGATTATGCTCCGATATTAGAAAAATCAAAATTGGATTTATTCTATAAAGCTAGAAATAAAATTTCTGAATTATATAACTCTGATAAATATAAAGTTGAATTTAAATTAGAAACTGGAGATTTATTAATGATGGACAATCATAGATTACTTCATGGAAGAACAAAGTATGATGTTAACGAAGGTGATAGATATTTACAAGGATGCTACATTGATTTCGACAGTACAGAAGGTAAACTTAGACATTTAAAAAGAAAATTTAATCTTTAAATAATTCTTTTATTTTTTCTTCAGCGTTTTTTATCGACTTTTCATAATCTAGTGCCATTTGATCTGCTGCAACTATATCGATTTTTTTAATACCAAAAAAATTTAACATATGTATCAACCACGGGGTTAAAAAGTCTTCTTCACCTTGTATTTTTGTTCCGCCAGAAGTAATTACTAAATATACCTGCTTATCTTCTAATAAACCTTTTCTTCTTCCGTCATCCCCATATTTAAATGTCAATTTTACTCTGGCTGCAAGATCAGCCCAAGCTTTAAGGGTTGCTGGTGGACCAAAATTATAAATTGGCACTGATATAATAATTACATCACATTCTTTTAACTCCGATACTAACTTATCAGATAATTCAAACATTTTTTTATGTTCATCTGTTTGCTCATTCTCTGGAATTTTCATTCCAGACTCAGTTAAGCCGGATATAAAAAGCATTTCGTCATCTAGGTCTCTATAAATGACCTCATCATTATCTTTTTTAACTTTATCAAGTATTTTTTTTGCAAGCATCCTTGAGGTAGAACCTTCTTTTCTAGCACTGCAATCGATTTGGTATATTTTCATTTTTATCCAAGTTTTTGAAGTATAGGAAAATACTTTAATATGTAAAATCCTAAAGCTTGCAACTGGTTTGTAATCATTAATATTCCTGTTATCAATAATAATCCTCCACCAATTCTTGAAATAGTTATCATTTTTGATTTTAGATTTTTTGTAACAACCATAAAACGTTGAATCAAATAACCTGATGCAATAAATGGTAGTGCTAAACCAAGTGAATAGAACACAAGTAACAATATGCCTCGGTTCAAACTTTGCTCAATTGAAGCTAAAGCTAATATTGATCCCAAAATAGGTCCAATACATGGAGTCCATCCAAATCCAAATGCCATACCAACTAATATTGAGCTAAAATTTCCTGATTTAATCTCAGTATTAATTCTTTTTTCATAATTTAAAAACTTAATATTAATTAATCCCATAATATGAAGGGAGAAAATGATTATTATACTTCCTGCAATAATTCTTAATTCAAAAGAGTTACTTAAAATTAAAGAACCTAAAAAAGTTGCGGTAGCTCCAAAGCTTATAAAAACAATGGAAAAACCAAAAGTAAATAAAACTATAGGGAATATATTAATTGTTTTTTTTTCTAATAACTCATTTAAAGAGCTTCCAGAAATATAAGATATATATCCAGGTATTAATGGAAGTACACATGGAGATAAAAAGCTTATCAATCCAGCTCCAAATGCAACAAATAATTCTATCATTTAACCAGTATTTTTCATTGCGGCTGAAATACCTGCAATAGATGTTAATAATGCATCATTAAGATCATTTTTTTTATCTGAATTTAATTTTTGGTTTTTGATTTTATTCATAACTACTGCTTGAATTATATTTAATACTTCTGTGTAAATATTTCTTACAATAACTCCTGATCTAAACTTTTTTCTTTCATTTATAATTTCTTTAGGCGTAATCTTTTTATTTAATTTTTTAATAACTTCGAATTGGAACCTTAGTTTTTTTCCAACTCTTTTTAAATCTTTATCAGCTAAGTATTCCTCATATATTTTTGAAATATCTGGGTCCACTTTTGAAATTACCATATCCAATATATCCATCATTGAATTGAAGAAAGGCCAATTTTTTTCCATATCTATTAGTGTTTTCTCAAATTTTTCTATCGATGAATATCTTAAAGCTTCTGCACTTCCAAGCCATGCAGGGAGCATTAGTCTTATTTGTGTCCAAGCAAATACCCAGGGTATTGCTCTTAAACCTTTGATATTATCGATATTCTTTCTTTTAGACGGTCTTGATCCAATTGAAAGTTTTCCTAAGGACACATGTGGCGTAACGGTTTTAAAATATTTAATAAAATCTGAACTTTGATTAATATTTTTTCTATATGAACTTTTTGAAATATCAGACATTTTTTCAATTAGATTTCTCCAATCTTTTTTAGGTACTGGCGGTGGGGTTAATGTTGCCTCCATTACCGCTCCTATATAGCTACATAAATTATAAATTGCTAATGGTTGATATCCATATTTCTGTTGAATAACTTCTCCTTGATCTGTTATTCTGATTTTTCCATTAACTGTATTTGGTGGCAGAGATTTTAAAGTAGCTTGAATTGGACCTCCACCTCTACCCGCTGAACCACCTCTTCCATGAAAGAAAGTAACATCTATTTTATATTTTTTTGCAATTTTAATAATTTCTTCTTGAGCCTTATATTGATGCCAACTTGCACAAATTTTTCCAGCATCTTTGCTTGAATCTGAATATCCAATCATGACTTCTTGTTTATTTTTTATTAAATCTCTGTACCACTTTAATGAAAACAAGCTGGCCATTATTGATTTTGCATTAATTAAGTCATCTAATGTTTCAAATAAAGGGACAACTCTTAATTTATTTTTAATATTTGCTTCTTTTTGCAAATATAAAACGGAAAGAATATCAGATGCAGATGATGTCATTGAAATAACATAAGCCCCTAAACATTCGGGCGGCTCTTCAGATAAAATTTTAAATGTTGACCAAACTTCTTTGTTTTCTTTATTTTTAAAATTAAAGTTTTTTATGAAATTTGATTTCTTTTTCATCTTAGATGATAAAAATTTAATTTTTTCCTCCTCACTCCATTTTAAATAATTATGTTTAATTTTTTTCTTAACAAGTTCATTAATTAATTGTGAGTGTCTAGATGATTCTTGTCTAATATCTAGTTTTGCCAGATTAATTCCAAAACATTTTGCTCTTCTCATTAAATCTAATAATTCACCACTTGCAATATTTTCACTTTGATTTTCCTCTAAAGACTCACGGACAATTCTAAGAGGTTTTAAAATTTCCTCTTTTGAGTTTAGCAAATTGTTATAGTCTAAAGGTTTTTTGTTAACTATAAATTGTTCAATTGCTCGATGAGTAAATCGCATTTTATCTCTTAAAGGTCTTAAGAAAACTCTGTAAGGTTCAAATGATTTTCCTGTGAGTTTTTGAATTTTTTTTGAACACTTTTCCATTGAATATGATCTAATTAATTTAGTGAGTTCTTTTTCATATAATTTTGCCGCTTCCCATCTTGATAATAACAAAACTTCTTTTGTTACTTTTGAAGTTACATTTGGATTTCCGTCTCTATCACCACCCATCCATGATCCAAACTCAATAGGATTAAAATTTTTTGGCAAACCTTTACCCATATTTTTCAAAAATATATCATTTAGTCTTCTGTAGACTTTTGGAATAGTTTCCCAAAGACTATCCTCTATTATTGCAAGACCCCATCGCGCTTCATCGGCTGGAGACGGTTTTGATCTTTTTAAGTCATCTGTATTCCAGATAATGGTAAATTCATCATGAATTTTTTTATTTAAAGATTTTATTTTTGAAGAGTGATCTTTAAATAACTCTCTTTCTTCAAGTATTTCTGTAATTTTATGATATTTTTGAATTAAAGTTCTTCTTTTGACCTCTGTTGGATGGGCTGTCAAAACTATTCCAATATTTAAATTTTTTGCAAAATCATATATTTTATTATTATTAATTTTTTTATTTTTAAATAATTTCTCAAAAATTTCTTCTATAAAAATATTTTTTTGATTTTTACCGTCTCTTTTATTTTCATATTGGTTGAGTTGTCTAGATGCATCAATAGACTCAGCTAAATTTATAAAATTCATAAAATGATTAAATGCTCTTGCAAGCTTGTAAGTATTTTTAGGATTAATACTTTTTATTTCACTAGAAATTTTTTTATATGATCTTTTTTGGATTTTATTTGCTTTTGACAACTTTCTAATTTTCTCAACAAGATTATAAAAGCTTTTCCCTTCTTGTTCTTTAATTACATTTCCTAATGAATTTCCTAAAAACCTAACATCCTCTCTTAAAGATTTTGTAGGAATTCTCTCGTAGTATAGGTCTCTTTTGATCACAATTTATTATATCAAAAAAGAGATTATATTTGGATTAAATTGCTACTACTTTTGATTTTTGTTCACCAAGAAGTTCAATTGAAAGCCTCATTTCATCACCTGCTTTTAAAAATTTTTGTGGCTTCATTCCCATTCCAACTCCTGGGGGCGTTCCCGTGGTAATAATATCTCCTGGTTGAAGGGACATATATCTACTAACATATGAAACAATATGATCTACATTAAAAATCATTGTTTTTGTATTACCCGTTTGCATTCTTTGACCATTCAAATCTAATTCCATATTTAGGTTGTTTACATCATTAATTTCATCTTTGGTCACAAGGTATGGACCAATAGGACCAAATGTATCGTGCGACTTACCTTTTACCCACTGTCCCATTTTTTCTATTTGCCACTCTCTTTCACTTACGTCATTCACTAAACAATAGCCTAAGATATAATCTTGTGAATTTTTTTCTGGAATATTTTTAGCATTTTTTCCGATAACTAAACCTAGCTCAACTTCCCAATCTAGTTTTTTTGAATAGCTTGTAATTTCAATATCATCATTTGGTCCATTAATTGAACTAGTTGCTTTCATAAAAACAATTGGTTCTGTTGGTGGTTTTGCTCCAGTTTCTGCGGCATGGTCAGAGAAATTTAATCCGATTGCAATAAATTTTCCTGGTTTAGTTATACATGAACCAAATCTAGTATTTTTTGAAATTTCTGGAAGCGATGATAAATCAACTTTCTTGATTTTTTCAAATGTTTCAAAATTTAAATTAGTTGGATCTAAATCATTTATATATTTGGAAATATCTCGCAAATTTCCATCTTTATCCAATATAGCTGGCTTTTCTTTATTTTTTTCTCCTACTCTTAGTAATTTCATTTCATCTCCAATAATTATTTATAGCTTTTGTATAACGAGCTATGATCATAATTACCTAAACCCTTTTTAACAAGACTGTTATACATTTTTTTTACTATTTTAGACAAAGGTAATTTTAGCTTTTTATTTTTTGCACAATCAAGGATGTTGTTCATATCTTTTAATTGTGAAAAATTTTTTCCTCTTGGTTTAAAATCATTTTTAATCATTCTTAGTCCATGAGTTTGTAAAACTTTACTGTCAGCCCATCCTCCTTTTAATGCGTTAATAATTTTTATTGGATTTACGTTATTTTTTTGAGATAGTTTTATTGCTTCTGCAACAGATCCTATTGTAATTCCTACTATTATTTGATTAGCTAATTTTGCTATTTGACCTGCTGAATTTTTTCCAACTAAAACAGGATTGCCTAATTTCTTAAGTATATTTAAATTTTTAGAAAAAACTTTCTTATCTCCACCAACCATTATTGCAAGCTCTGCATTCTCTGCACCATTTGTACCTCCTGAAACTGGTGCGTCTAAAAAATTAATTTTATATTTTTTTAATAATTTTGATAAATTAATTGCTGTTTTTGGATTTGCAGAGCTCATATCTATAACAGTAGATCCTACTTTTAAATTTTTTAAAAATTCTGAGTTGAAATATATTTTTTTTATAGCCTTATCATCAGATAACATTGTAATTATTAGATCTCGGTCTGAAACAACTTCCTTTAAAGAATTACATACTTCTGCGCCAAATTTTTTTAATTTAAGGGCTTTATTTTTAGTTCTATTAAAAACTTTGATTTGATATTTAGATTTTAGGAGATTTTTTGCCATTGGATATCCCATTAAACCTATTCCAATGAAACCAATTTTAACTTTTTTCATATTTTATTGATTTAATTCGCCAGATCTTCCTAGATCAGCAGCTCCTCTTACTCCGCTAGAGTCACCGTGAATATGTTTTAATACTTTTGTATTTACAGTGTCGCTAAACACATATTTTTTTAATTTAGGATTTATATTCTCATAAATTTGCTTCATATTTGAAACACCTCCACCTAAAACTATAGCTCCAGGATCAACAATATTTATGACTTGGGAAAGTCCTCTTGCTAGATAGTCTAGATATTGAGAAATAAATTCTAAAGATTTTTCATCTCCATTATTAGCATTATCTTGTATAATTTTAGCATCGAGATTAATTTTAAACATATCATAAAAATGTCTTGAGAAACCTGGGCCTGATAAAAAAGTTTCTATACATCCTTTTTTTCCACAATAACAATCATGTCTATTCCATTTGTCATTTGAGCCCAATGGCATTTGATTATGACCCCACTCTCCAGTTATATTATTATGACCATTGATAATTTTATTGTTTATAACGAGACCACCACCAACTCCTGTTCCAATTATTACTCCAAAAACAACATCATCATTTTTTCCTGCTCCATCAATTGACTCAGACAATGCAAAACAATTTGCATCATTTTCTAAAAAAATATTTCGATTTAATCTAAGTTCTAAATCTTTTTTTAAAGGTCTATTATTTAACCATGTTGAATTACCACCTTTTATACAATCGTTTTCAAAGGAAAGAGCCCCAGGAGAGCCTACACCTACACTACATTTAGATTTATATTTATCCTCTAAATAATTTACTAATTCACAAACTATATCAAGTGTACCGTTGTAATTTTTTGGGGTTGATTTTCTAATTCTCTCTAACTCATTACCTTTTTTATCTAATATAATGGACTCTGTTTTAGTTCCACCTAAATCAATACCAATATACATTTTAATATGAGCTTGACTGCTTCCAAATGTTAATATTACCATCTTTTGCAGTTTTATTAATTATTTTCATTTCAGAGGCTGAAAAACTAAGTTTGTTTAGACTTTCCAAATTTTCTTTTAATTGATTTAAACTTCTAACTCCTATTAGAGCAGATGTTACACAATTATTTGATAAAACCCAAGAAATTGCCATTTGAGATAAAGATTGTCCTCTTTTAATTGCAATCTTATTTAAATCAGAAACAATCTTTAAGTTTTTTTTTGTTATTAATGATTTATCTAAGTATGATGTAATATCACTTGCTCTTGAAACTTTAGGTATCTTTTTTAAATATTTATCTGATAGCATTCCTTGAGCTAGTGGAGAAAAAGCTATACATCCAATTTTAAGTTTGCTTATTGTTTTAGTTAAATCTTTTTCAATCCATCTATTTATTAATGAATATGATGGCTGATGAATAAACAGCTTAATATTTCTTGATTTTAAAATTTTGTAAATTTGATTTGTCTTTTTGGAGGAATAAGATGAAATACCAACATATAGAGCTTTTCCAGATTTATAAATACTTTCTAAGGCATCCGCTGTCTCTTCTAAAGGTGTGTTTGGATCAAATCTATGTGAATAAAATATATCAAAGTAATCAACTTTCATTCTTTTTAAACTTTGATCGCAACTTGCGATAATATGTTTTTTTGATCCCCATTCTCCATAAGGTCCTTCCCACATATCGTAACCAGCTTTGGATGATATGATAAGTTCGTCTCTATATTTTTTTAAGTCTTTACTTATTATTTTTCCAAAATTAATTTCAGTACTTCCATATGGTGGGCCATAATTGTTTGCCAAATCAAAATGAGTAATACCTCTATCAAAAGCGTAAAATAAGATTTTTTTAATATTTGAAAGTGGAACTTTGCCTCCAAAGTTATGCCAAAGCCCAAGGCTAATTAGTGGTAATTTAACTCCACTATCACCACAGGTTCTGTATAACATTTCTGAATATCTATTACTATCAGCATTATATTTCATATTTAGTAAACCTCGACCTCTTGATGTGTTGGCATAGAATTGGCAGCTCCTTCTTTTGTTGTAGAAATACCAGCAACTTTATTAGAAAATTCTAATGCATCAACAATTTTTAAGGATTTAGCTAATGCTACGCTAAAAGCTCCATTAAATGCATCACCTGCTCCAGTGGTATCTTTTACATCGTTTTTTAACTTATGAGCATTTACAAAATGGCTTTCAGTTCCATTTGAAAAATAAACTCCTTTTGAACCTAGTGTTATTAAAATGTTTTTTACTCCTTTTTTTAAAAAATCTTTAGCTGCATTTTCTATTTCAGATTTTGTTTCTATTTTCTTTTCTAAATAAAAACTAGCCTCAGTTTCATTTGGTGTAAAATAATCTATATTTTTAAAGTCACTCTCAGATATTTTTGAAGCCGGAGCTGGATTTAAAATAGTAATTGATCCAGTATCTTTAGCTTTTTGTAAAGCATAACTAGTAACATCATATGGTGTTTCTAATTGTGTTAAGAATATATCTGACTTCTCAATTGCTTTTAAATTATTATCTATATCAGAACTATTTAAAGTGCCAGCAGCACCTGGTATGATGTTTATTGCATTATCACCTGTATTAGCATTAATCATGATACCAGCAACACCAGTCGATTGATTTTTGTCTTTAATAATATATTCGGTATTTACTCCAGAGGATTTATATAAATTTAGTGCCATTTCAGCATTATTATCATCACCTATTTTTGTAATAAAACTTATGTTTCCTCCAAGTCTTGCTGCAGCGATGGCTTGGTTAGATCCTTTTCCACCAGGCCCTATTAAGTGTTTTGTTCCTAAAATAGTTTGTCCCACTTCAGGAATTTTTTCACCAATAAAACATAAGTCTGCAACAAATACTCCAAATACACATATAGATTTCATTTAATTAAGACCAGACTTTACCGTTAGGAAGAATAACTCCTTTAGTAATAATAAAACATCCAAAAGGTCGAGCATCTGTAGTGGTTACAATACAATATGCTTTTTTTGCTTCTTCATAAAAATTTTGTCTTGAAATTGATCCAACTTTCCATTGTGGACCAGAATTATTTTTTACTGCTTCAATAAATTCTTTATGAGTTTCAGTTAGTTCTTCTGGTTTATCATCTACTTCCATTCTAAGTGCAGGAGAGCCACCTTGAGATACAACAAAACTATCTAATGGAAAAACAGATAAAATTGCATTTGCTGCACTTTTAATATCTACCCCATCTAATCGAATTACATTTTTGTTCATTGAGTTTGCGGGAAAATTAGCATCGGCAAGTATAATCTTTTCACCGTGACCCATGGATCTTAAATTAAAAAGTAATTCAGGACTTAAAACTGGATTAATATTTATTAACATTAAAAGATTATATTACATAAAAAAAAAGGGTGGAATAAAAATTCCACCCTTTTTAAATGTTATAGACTAATGATTATTTAAAATCGTTAGCGTTTTCTTTTGTTACTAGTTGTGTTCCAGTATCAATGTTTGGATCAATACTTCCACCATTAGCTAGCTCAAGTGCATATTTAACACCGTAAGCACCCATGTTATATGAGAACTGAGCAATAGTTGCAGTCATTTCACCTTTTAAGATACTTGTAGCAGCATCTGGAGTTGCATCAAAACCAACAACAACAACATCATTCATATCTGCATCTTTAAGAGCTTGCATAGCACCTAAGCCCATATTGTCATTTGAAGCAAATATTGCTTTGATGTTTGGATTTTTCAAAATGATAGACTCAGTGACCGATCTACCTTTTGCAGTATCCCACTCAGCTGTTTGAGTAGCAACTATATTTAAACCACAATTTTTAAATCCTTTAATTGCACCATCTCTTCTTAGTAAAGCTGTTGATTGAGACTCTATACCTGTCAAAATTGCAACATCTGAACCTTTTGGAGTTTTGTCACAAATGAATTTAGCAGCTAATTCTGCTCCATTCATATTGTTAGTTCCAATAAAAGTAACACCTTCATTGATCCCTTTTGTATCTACGAATACAACCGGAACACCACTTTTGATAGCGTCATCTACAATTGGAGCAAATGCATTTGGATCTCCTGGTGCGAGAGCTAAAGCATCAACACCTTTAGCAAGTTGGTCTTCAACTTGGTTAATTTGTGCTTGAACATCACCTTCTTGAGGTGGTGCAACCAAGATTAACTTAACACCTAATTTTTTAGCTTCTTCTTCAGCACCTTTTGTAACAGAGGCCCAGAAAGGATTTCCAGACCCAGGGCCTTTAATGCTGAACAAGATTTTTTTACCATGACCATCAGCAAAAGAAGCTGAAATCATGCTTATCGATAAAAAAATTGCTGAAACTAAAACAACAATTTTTCTTGATAGTTCTCTCATAAATTTCCCCTTTAATAATTATTAAAGCTTAATTTAATAAAATTTTTAAAAAAAATTCAACTGTTTACAAGGTCTCTTATGATAGCATCTATTCAACTTTAACGTGTTTATTTTCTCGTGCCGAAATCTCTTCTTAAAACATCCACGTAAACTGCTAATACAATGATCGAGCCAATCAATACTTGTTGCCAGAAAGAGCTTACATCCATCAAATTAAGTCCATTTCTTAAAATTCCCATAATCATTACTCCGGCAAAAACTCCAAGAACAGTTCCTCTACCACCAAAGAAACTAGCTCCACCAATTATACATGCTGCGATAGCATCCAATTCAGATTGTAATCCTGCATTAGGATAACCAGAGTCTGTTCTTCCTGCTAAAATTAATGCTCCAATACCTGATAAAAATCCACAAAGTGAATAAACAATTATTAAAATTTTATTAACATTAATTCCTGAAGCTCTTGCTGCGCTTGGGTTGCCACCAATTGCATAAATCCACTTTCCTGTTCGACTATGATTCAAGAAAACCCAAAAAACAAAATATACAACAGCGATTAAAACTAAGCTTACGGGGAGATATTGAGATTTCTCTAATCCTAACCAAGTAAGATCAATTCTACCATGACCTAAGTACCTAACTTCATCGGTAAATCCACTTATGGGTGTTCCGCCTGATATTAAGTTTCCTGTTCCTCTAAAAATATAAAGAGTTCCTAAAGTCATTATAAAAGGATGAGGCATTCTTAAAAGTGTTATCCCCAAACCATTTATCAACCCGCATAAAAATCCAGCAAACAAAGGTACTAGAACAACTACAAACCAAGGTGCTCCAGCTTTAGCTACTATTGCTAAAATCATCAATGAAAGCATCATTATTGAGCCAACTGATAGATCTATACCCGCAGTCACAATAACCATAAAAACACCTAAAGCTAACATTGATTGCCAAGATATTTGTTTGAATACGTTTGTTACATTTCTCCAAGACAAGAAGACATCTGGTTGCAAAATATGCATTACCAAGATCATGATAACTAATAATAGTAAAATCCCGTATTTTTCAAAATATGGAATAAGTTTTACATATAAGCTATCTTGTTTTTTTTCCTTATCGTCCATTTTATTTTTTTCCCATAATCCAACCAATGACTTCATCTCTTGAAGTTTTATCTAATTGAGACTCAGCAAAGTTTGTTCCTTGAAAAAGTGCCATTACTCTGTCGCAAACAGTAAAAATATCATCCATTCTATGACTTATTACTATAACACCTACGCCAGTACTTTTTAATTTGTTAATTAGGTCTAATACTTTTCCAACTTCTTTTATTGCTAAAGCAGCAGTTGGTTCATCCATTATAACAACTTTGGCATTAAATGCTGTTGACCTAGCTATAGCAACAGCTTGTCTTTGTCCCCCAGATAATTCTTCTACTTTCTGATCTGCACTTTTAACATTTATTTTTAATTTCTCTAAGTGAGCGCTTGTCATTTCTTGAATTTTTTTAAAATCCAGAAATTTTAAGAAGCCAATATTTTTTGTTGGCTCTCTTCCTAAGAATATATTTTCTCCAATAGGTAAATTACCTGCCAATGCAAGATCTTGATAAACCATTTCTAAACCTAAATTTTGAGAGTCTTTTGGACTATCTAATACTTGTTCTTTACCCTCAAAAAATAAAGCACCTGCACTTGGTTTGTACAAACCAGATAATACTTTCATTAGTGTAGATTTACCTGCACCATTGTCTCCCACTACACCTAAACATTCACCTTCGTGCACTTTTAAATTTACATTTTCTAAAGCAGTTATTGTTCCAAAATACTTTGTGATACCTTTAGCCTCTAAAAGCAATTTATTTGTTGAAGTCATTTAATTTAAATTAAAAAAAAAATTAATTAATTGCAACAGGTTTTGACCTTAAAAGATGAACAGTTTTTTTTAGAGCTCTTTTACAAAATCTTGGATTAAGATTTTTTGAAATTAATTTCATATCTTCAAAAACAATATTGCCCATTTCCTTGAATGCCTCGTCTAAAGCACCCGCTCTATGTGCTGAGAATAAAACATTTTTTAATTTTCTTATTGGGTCATTTTTTTTAACTGGTTCTTCGGGAAAAACGTCAAGTGCTGCATAAATATCACCTTTTTTAAGTCTATTTTTTAAATCTTTAAAATTAACGACTGCAGCTCTACTCATTAGTATAAAAAGTGAGTTTGATTTCATAAGATTGAGTAATTTTTTATCAATCAGTCCTTTGTTTTTTGTAGTAATTGCAGCAAGTACATAAATAACTTCACATTCTTTAAACATTTTTTTTAAAGTAATTGGTTTATATCCTTGATTAATTATTTTTTTGTTTGGTATCCAAGGATCATAGATATTTATTTTACTCGAAAATGGTTTCAATAATGGAACCAAAGCTCTCCCTAAATCTCCAAATCCCAATAATCCAATTTTTTTTTCTGATAACAATGAAGACTTAAGATTTCCATCTAATCCGTACTTTTCCTTTTTATTAATGAAATCCTGATTTGCTCCATGAATATTTCTAAGAAGAGAGAGTGTAAATCCAAGTGCAATCTCTGCAACTGGTTTTGAGAAAACGGGTGAAGTTGCAATAACATGAATGCCTTTATCAAAGCAATAATTATAATCCATATTATCTAGAAAGTTACTTTCAACGTTTATTACTGCTTTCAACTTTTTTGCTTTCATTAACAAAAATTTAGGAAGATCAGGCTGTCCAATTATAAATTTCGCTTTATGAATATTATTAATATAAAATTTTTGTTTATTTGTTTTTGGTGCGAAAATAAGCTTAAATTTATTTTTTAACTCATTTAATTTTGGTTTTGAAAAAATAAGCTCCATAGTTCTTGGATACGGATCAATAATTGCAATATCTTTCATGATCTATAAGAGAAGTTTTTTTACTTCTTCTTCCGTAAATCTTTTTGGCTTTTCACAATTAGTTTTTATTTTTTGAGGTACTCCAGTTGTTGCAGCTTTCATAGTAGATTCAATTATATCTAAAACATGAAGAGATAGCTCTCCTGAACATCGATGTTTTTTCTTTTTTTCTATTGAATATAACATCTCAGACATGCCAACACTTCTATAGTTTGCATTTGTTGGTGACTCATTGGATCTACCGCTTGCAGATGTAATATTTATTTTTCCTAAATGCATTTTATCGGTTTTATGTTCACCCCAACGACCACCTTCAGTAACAGAAATATAAACAGATCCACCAAACATATTTGGATCAGGAACAATAATTGATCCTTTGGTTCCATAAAGTTCCATATGATTTCTTTGATGATTAATAACATCAAAGGATAAAGTGACTTGAATAATTGCTTCATTATGAAATTGAATTGTTGCTAAATAAGTAGTTGGTGTTTCAACCTTGAATGTTTTTCCTTTATTTGGACCTGCTCTATAATTTCTTCTTTTAAAAGCCGTTAATGTTCTTCCTTGTACCTGTTTAGCTGGCCCTAAAAGATTAACAAGCGTTGTAAAAAAATAAGGACCCATATCTATTACTGGACCTCCCTCTTTTTTATACCAAGACTCTGGTTTTGGATGAAAGTTTTCAACACCAGGAAATGCAAAGATTGCATTTCCAAGTTTGATTTGTCCAATCAAATCAGAGTCAATTAATTCCTTTGCTTTTTGTCCACCTCCTCCAAGAAAAGTATCTGGCGCATTACCAATGTATAATTTTTTTTGTTTTGCCAAAGCCACTAACTCTTTTCCTTTTTGAAAGTATGTTGCTAATGGTTTTTCTGAATAAACATGCTTGCCTGCATTTAATACTTTTTTTGACACAGAATAATGTGATTGAGGAATTGTTAAATTTAAAATTACCTCTATATCTTTATCTTTAAGTATTTCATTAACAGTCATTGATTTGATGTTGTATAATTTCGCACATTTTTCAGCTGCTTTTTGATTAATATCCGCACAAGCAACGATTTTGAAATTATTAAAATATTGGTGTCCCCTAAAATATGTTTCTGCGATATGGCCACATCCTATGAGACCAACCTTAAAAACTTTATTCATGAATTTTAGACACCTTGTCTTTGCTTTGATTTTCCTTCTTTATGAAGTTTTAATGCCTCTTCATTTTCTTCTGATGATGGCATTTCTAAAGTAGGACTTTCCCAGTAAGCAGATCCTTCTAACCACTCATAAGAATGAGTTTTTATTGAAATTAAGTAAGTTACATCAGATTTTTTAGCTCTTTTAAATGCTTCCTCTAATTCAGAAATAGATGATACCTCCTCAGATTTTGCACCCATGCTCTCTGCATGTTTAGCAAAATTAACAGGTACTAGATTTGGAGCTTTTGAACTATTAAATAGACAATTAAATTCTTTTCCGCCTTTAAACAATTGTAGCCTGTTAATAACGGCATGGCCTCCATTATCACATAAAACTATTATTAATTTATTATTTGTTATAACTGATGAATAAATATCTGAATTAAAAAGTAAATAAGATCCATCTCCTACAAAAGCTATTACTTCTTTATCTGGGTTTGCCATTTTAACTCCTAATGCACCAGAAATTTCATAACTCATACAGCTAAAACCCCATTCGGTTTCATGTGTATTTAATTCTTTTGGCCTCCAAATTTGCACAACTTCTCCAACTAATCCACCTGCAGCAGTAACAGCAATGTCCGTTGGATCTGAATTACGATATATTGCTCCTACAGCATGTGCATAACTAGGTAGTTCTTGATTAGTTGGACCACTTTCTTTATCTACATAATCATTCCAATTTTTTAATTCATCTCTTGATTTTTTATGCCATTCATCAGGTGCTTTCCAATCTCCCAAAGCATTTGATAGCTCTTGTAAGCTTACTTTTGCATCACCTATTACTGATTGCGCCAAATGTTTGCTAGCATCAAATCTAGAGACATTAACACTAACAAGTGAAAAGTCTGGGTTCTCAAAATTTGCCCACGACCCAGTTGTGAAATCAGCTAATTTTGTTCCAACAGCAATAGCTAGGTCAGTTTGTTTTGCTAAATTATTTGCTGCTTTGCCACCAAGACCACCTATGGGACCTAAGAAATGAGAGTGGTCTCTCTTCATTGTAGAGTAGCCCATAACTGTTTGTGTAACTGGTATATTGTGTTTAATTGCAAAATTACTTAGATCTTCCATTGCATCAGAGTAGAAAACCCCTCCACCTGAAATCAATAAAGGATTTTTGGATTTTTTAATTTGCTCAGCTGCTTGTTTTATTTGAAAATCATCAGGTCTTGGTCGTCTAATGTTGTGAACTCTCTCTTTAAAAAATTCTTCAGGATATTCATATGTTTCACCTTGAACATCTTGTGATAATGATAAGCAAGCTGGTCCGCAATCTGCTGGATCTAACATTGTTTGGATTGCTTGAGGTAATGTTTGTAAAATTTGTTCTGGTCTTGTAATTCTATCAAAATATTTTGTTACTGGTTTGAAAGCATCATTCTGAGTAATGCCAGGATTATTAAAATGCTCAACTTGTTGAAGAACTGGGTCAGGCATTCTGTTTGCATATGTGTCTCCAGGTAAAAATAAAATTGGTAATCTGTTGCTCATAGCAACAGCCGAGGCTGTAACCATATTTGTAGATCCTGGTCCAACTGAACTAGTTGCAACAAAAAATTGTTTTCTTCTTTTGGCTCTAGCATACGCTATTCCAGTCAGTGCCATATTTTGCTCATGATGCCCTCTATAAGTTGGTAATTTATCCTGATTTTCTTGTAGAGCTTGTCCTAAACAAGCAACATTGCCATGTCCAAAAATACCAAAAGCTCCAGCAAATAACTGCTCTTTTTTACCGTCTATTAAAATTTTTTGAGCAATAAGATGTTTTATTATTGCATGTGCACAAGTGAGCTTTATTTTTTTCATTATTCTATATATAAATCTTTAACTTTTAACAATTAAACACAATTTAAAAAATATGTATAGCAATTTTGGTCAATTCATTAATGGTCAGTGGCAACAAGCAGAAAAAAAAGAAACTTATAAAGTTATCAATCCAGCAACAGAAGAAGTTTTAGGAGAAGCATCAAAAGCATCGTCTGTTGACGTTCAAAAAGCATTAAAATCAGCAGAGAAAGGACTCGAAACTTGGAAAAATACTACTCCATGGCAAAGGTCTTATGTAATAAGAAAAATTGCAGATTTGATGCGTGAAAGAAAAGATGTATTGGCTAAATGGCTTACACTTGAAGTTGGAAAACCTCTTAAAGAAGCAATTGGAGAAGTTGGTGGTGGAGCAGATATATTTGAATGGAATGCAGAAGAAACTAAAAGAATTTATGGTGAAACATTACAAAGTAGATTTCCAGAAACAAGAGTTCATGTTTACTATCAGCCAGTAGGTGTTGTAGCAGCACTTGTGCCATGGAATTTTCCTATAGTTTTAGCGTCTAGAAAAATTTCAACTGCACTGGCTGCTGGTTGTTCAGTTATTTGTAAGCCAGATGTAATTACACCTGGAGCAGTTATGGAACTTGTAAATATTTGTAAAGATGCTGGAGTTCCTGATGGAGTAGTCAATTTATTATCTGGAGACCCAGCTGAAATATCAAATGAATTACTTGATTCAGATATAATAAAAAAAGTTTCTATAACCGGCTCAACACGTGTTGGAAAATTAATTCTTAAAAAAGCTGCTGATAAAGTTCAAAGAGTTACAATGGAATTAAGTGGCCATTCTCCATTTATAGTATTTGATGATGTTGACATCAATAAAGTTGCAGATATGGCAATAACAGCAAAATTTCGTAACAATGGTCAAGTTTGTATATCTCCAAATAGGTTTTACATTCAAGAAACAAGAAAAGAAGAATTTGTAAATGCTTTTGTTGATAGAGCAAAAAAATTAAAAATTGGAAATGGAATGGATGAAGGCACTGACTTAGGACCTTTAACAACAGCAAAACGTTTGGAAGAAATTGAAAAATTAGTCGAAACTACAAAGAGTGAAGGCGCAAAAGTTGTTTTAGGTGGGGGTAGACCTTCAGGATTTAATAAAGGTTATTATTTTGAACCAACAGTATTTGATGATGTGCAGGATAATTTTACAATTATGAAAGAAGAACCTTTTGGTCCCTTAGTACCTGTTTTAACTTTCAAGGATTTTGACGAAGTAGTAGAGAGAGCAAATAATAATGACCTCGGACTTTGTAGCTATTTATATACAAACTCAATGGACAAAGCTAATAGAGCATCAGAGATGATGGAAACCGGTTGTGTTGCAGTAAATACAGCGGCTGTTGCAGTTGCTGAAGCTCCATTCGGTGGAATAAAACAAACCGGTTATGGTCGTGAAGGTGGATCTATGGCTATAAAAGATTACCTTAATATAAAGTATACCCATATGGGTCTCAAAACCTGAGTAAATGAGAAAAAATAAAGCCAAAGAAATAATTAAAAATGGCAATGCTGTAATCAATGGTTGGTTGCAAATTCCAAGTACTGTTTCAGCAGAAATAATGGCTCAACAAGGATGGGACTCATTAACAATTGATATGCAACACGGGCTCATTGATTACACAAATGCAATGCCAATGATGCAAGTGATTTCAGCGACAGATGTCGTACCTTTGGCAAGAGTTAATTGGAATGAACCTGGTCAAATTATGAAAATTTTAGATGCTGGATGTTATGGAATAATTTGCCCAATGGTTAGTAATCGAAAAGAAGCAGAAAGATTTGTTCAAGCATGTAAATATCCACCACATGGATATAGAAGTTTTGGTCCAATGAGAGGGTTAATCTATGGAGGGCCTGATTATGGAGATCATGCAAACGATGAAATATTAAAAATGGCTATGATTGAAACTAAAGAAGCTTTAGAAAATCTTGATGAAATTATGAGTACCCCAGGCCTTGATGGTATTTACATAGGGCCTGCTGATTTAAGTTTGGCTATAGGAGAAAAGCCTGGTTTTGATAAAGGTGAAGATACTAAAGCTTATTCAGAAATACTTAGAATATTAGAGCATGCAAAAAAAAACAATATATTTGCTGGAATTCATAACGGAAGTACTGACTATGCAAAAAAAATGATTGAAAAAGGTTTTCAATTTGTAACAGTTGGAGCAGACTCCAGATTTATAAGTGCGGGTGCAAAAAATACAGTTGAAAATTTAAAAGGCACAGTTAAATCAGAATTATCTAAAGCCTATTAATAAATAAAGTATAAACTTTTACGTATGAAAAAAATCTTAATAATAGGATCGATACATAATCATGGTATTGATTTACTTAAAGGAAATAAAAATTTTGAATTTGAAGTTGTAGATAATACAGATGCAGAATTTTTGAAAGATAAAATAAAAGACTGTGATGGAATAAGCATTAGAACATCTAAATTGTCAAAAGAAATAATAGACTCAGCTAAGAATTTAAAAGTGATATCTAGACATGGTGTAGGCTATGATAATATAGATCTTGAAGCAACCAAGCAAAACAATATCACATTAGCAATAACAGCTACAGCAAATGCTCAAGCAGTAGCAGAACATGTTTTATTCATGCTATTCAGCATTGCAAAAAGAAATAATATGTACAACGAGACAGTAAAAACTGGAAAGTTCAGTGATAGAACTAAGCTTCCTAAAACAATTGAGTTATGGAATAAAAGTATCTTAATTGCAGGTTTTGGTCGAATTGGAAAATGTTTACTTAAAAAATGTAAGGGTTTAGAAATGAATATTTTTGTTTATGATCCTTTTGTCAGCGAAGAGGAAATTAAAAAAGTTGGTGGTACTAAAATTAAGGATTTAAATGAGAGTTTAAATAAAATGGATGCAATTTCAATTCATATGCCTCTAAACGAAAATACAAAACATTTAATTAATTATGAAATGATAAAAAAAATGAAAAAAAATTGTATTTTAATTAATGCTGCAAGAGGTGGTATTATTAATGAGTATGATCTTAATAAGGCATTAAACGAAGATTTAATTTTTGGTGCAGGGCTTGACGTTTTTGAAAAGGAGCCTCCATCTGTAGATAATCCGTTGCTAAAAAATGAGAAAGCATTTTTAAGCCCTCATTCAGCAGTATTTACCGAAGAATGTTTGTCTAGAATGGGTATTGAAACAGTCCAAAATATTATTGATTTTTTTGATAATAAATTGGAAAAGTCAAAAATAGTAAAAATCTCATGAGCTTAAAATTAAAAAATTTTGGATTGTTAGAGTTTCTTATCATTATATCAGCTGTTTATGTGGTAGGAATGTTGATATGGACAGCGAGTACAAGGCCTGAAGTTGAAGCTCGTGCAAATTTAGTAAAAGAAAATCATAAAAAAGTTGTCGATTTTATTAATGGCGAAATTAATAATTGTGGAAATAACGATGAAGGGAAGATAACAGTTTGGGGTGATCCATGTAATGCTGAATGGATAGCTGAAAAGGTTGTTAATCATATAAATGATAATCTTAAGATTGAAAATCCGTTTTCAGATGACAATAAAGTTAAAACAGACCCTGATCCGAGAATAAAAGCAGAAGGAAAAGCTGGTCAGTCAGTAGAAATGGGTGTTATTTTTATAATGTCATCAAATTTTTTAGCAGAACCAGGATCAGAATGGATAGTTGGTACTTGTTTTAAATCTCCATGTGTTGCTGCTGGTAATAATGAATTAACTTCTTTATATAGATAACTAATTATTTTCAATTTCTAAATTTGCACTTTTTAAAGTTTCAATTAGATATTTGTACCCAATTTTAGCATATTCAAAAGGATTTGCTTTTGCTGGATCTTGCTCCGCTTCTACAACTAACCATCCAGAATAATTTTGTTTTTTTAACAATTCAAAAAAAGGCTTATAATCAATACAACCATCTCCTGGAACAGTGAAGGCTCCTTCCAAAAAAGCCTGTCTAAAACTATAATCGTGATTTAACGAATTATCTAAAACGTTTTTTCTCATATCTTTGCAATGTATATGAATTATTCTTTCTTTAAATTCTTTATAAATTTTCAAACTATCTCCTTTTGCAAATAACATGTGTCCAGTATCTAAAGTTAGTTTGACACTACCATCTGTGTTTTCTAATAATCTTCTTGTATCTTCTTCACTTTCAATGCAAGTTCCCATATGATGATGGTAAGCAAGGGGCATGTCTTGATCCTCTAGATATTTTCCCATTTCTGAAATTTTTTTATAATATTTTTTAGACTCGTCTAAATCCATTCTAGGTCTTTTAGACAAATTTATATTTGGATCACCTTGAATAGAACCATAAACTTCGGCAAAAACCATGCAGGGTGCTTTACAATCTTGAAATAGTTTCAATTGGTTTTGAATTTTTAATTTTTCCTCTTCAAAAGTATTTTTTCTTAAATTTGCTCCATACCAACCTGAGCATAATTTTAAATTATATTTATTTAATATAGGAATTAATTCTTTTGATGTTTTTGGAAATTTTCCACCAGACTCTATTCCTTTAAATCCTGCTTCACTAGCTTCAGAAAGACATTGTTCAAGCGAAGTATCACCACCAAGCTCAGGCATGTCATCATTGCTCCAAGCTATTGGGGCTATACCTAATTTTACTGACATAAATAATAGTTTTGTTATGATATTAGATGCTTCAAAAAATTAAACCTAAAAAATTTAAACTTGGAATTGTTGGAGGAGGACCTGGATCTTGGATCGGACATGTTCATAGGATTTCATCTAGATATGATGACAAATACGAAATCGTTGCAGGGGTATTTTCTAGAAGTGTTGATAAATCTAGGAAATTTGGACAAAGTATAGGTTTAGACAAATCGAGATGTTATTCAAATTACAAGGAGATGTCTGAAAAAGAAGCGAAAAGAAAAGATGGTATTAATGTTGTAGCAATAATGACTCCACCATCAAGTCATCAAATTATTGCAGAGAATTTTATAAAAAAAAATATACATGTAATTTCAGACAAACCATTTGCTGGAAATCTTGAGCAGGGAAAAAAACTATATAAAGCGATTAAAAATAACAAAAAAATTAAATATGCACTGACTCACAACTATTCATCTTATCCAATGGTAAGAGAAGCAAAAAATTTAGTGGAAAAAGGAAAAATCGGAAAAGTTGAATATATAAATGTTGAATATATTCAGGATTGGACAGATGGTAATAAAATTTCAAAAACAAATTCAAAAAAGGTTTTTAAATGGAAAGTTGATAAAAAAATTGTTGGTGTATCAGCAGTTCTCAATGAAATAGGATCACACGCATATCATCTAGCAATTTATATTACAGGCCTTAAAGGAGAAAAACTGATAGCCGATGTAAGTAAATATTCGAAGGACGTTAATATGGATAATAACGCACAAGTTTTTGTTAATTTTAATAATGGTGCTAAAGGAATTGTATGGACATGTGTAACAGCTAAAGGTGGTGTTTATGGTTTAAGAATTAGAGTATATGGGTCTAAAGGAAGTTTAGAATGGGTTCAAAATGATCCAAATTATCTAAAATTTAATCCAAGCAAAGGAGCAGTAAAGTTTTTAGAAAGAGGATATACAAAGGCAAATTTTTCAAAAAAATTTTCTAGAGTAAAATTTGGTCACCCTGAAGGATATTTAGATGCTTTTGCAAATATATATAAGGAATTTGCTGAATATTTAAAAACAAATACAAAAAAAAGATTTTATTTTCCTAACGAAGAAGAAGGTTTGGAGACTGCTAAATTCATTGATGCATGCAAGAAATCATCATTAAAAAAACAATGGGTAAAAATTTAATTAACGTAGCATTATTCGGTTTGGGAAGAATAGGACTAATGCATGCAAATAATTTAATAAATAATAAAAATTTTAATCTTAAATATATTTTTGATGTTAATAAAAAAATTGCAAAAAAACTTTCAAAAAATCTAAATTGTCAAAATATTGAAAGCCCTCAAATAGCATATAAAGATAAAAAAATTGATTGTATTTTTATATCTTCTATTACATCAACTCATCTTAAATTTATATATGAAAGTATAAAAAGTAATAAAACAGTATTTTGTGAAAAACCTTTAGATTTAAATTTAAAAAAAATTAAAAATTACGAAAAAAAAATAAATAAATTTAATCATAAAATTCAAATTGGATTTAATAGGAGATACGATCCAGGTCACAGTTCTCTAAAAAGTAATTTAATAAAAGGCAAAATAGGAAAGCTAGAGAAAATTATTATTACTAGCAGAGATCCGGCTGCTCCATCAATAAATTATTTAAAGGCTTCAGGTGGTATTTTTAAAGATATGATGATCCATGATTTCGATCTAGCAAGATATTATGCAGGTAAAGATGAATTTGTTTCTATATTTGCTACTGGGAGTAATATTTCTAATAAATACTTCAATAAACTTAAAGATTTTGAGCTTGCTACTGCAATTTTGAAAACAAAAAATGGTGTTCAATGTATTATAAGTAATTCGAGACATTGTAGTTTTGGATATGATCAAAGAGTAGAGCTCTTTGGAAGTAAAGGAATGATTATTTCTGATAATATCAAAGAAAATGAGATTAGTTTGTATTCTAATAAAAGTACAAATGCACGTTCACGCTTTAAACATTTTTTTATAGAAAGATACGATCAAGCATACAAAGAACAATTAAATGATCTAGCGAAATTATTTAGATCAAATTCGAGACCTAAAAGTGGTTTTATTGATGGAAAGATTTCAATTCAAATTGCAGAAAGTGCTATCAGATCATTAAAATCAAAAAAGTTTGAAAAAATAAAATACTAGAAATCAACTTTAGGTTGAATACAACCTGCTTCTTTACAATCTAAATAAATTTATGTTAGCTTTAATGTTTAAAAGTTAACTTTTATTTAAGAGAGGAAATTAAAAATGAAAACAATAAAGAACTTTATATTAGCTGTTGCTGCATGGGCAATGATGTCTGTATCAGCATTAGCAACTGATATAATTGTTGTTTCACATGGACAAGCTAATGACCCTTTTTGGTCGGTAGCTAAAAATGGAGTTGATGCTGCTTGTAAAGATATGGGAGTATCTTGCAAATACACTGCGCCTGGAACTTTTGACATGGTTGAAATGGCAAAACTAATTGATAACGCTGTATCACAAAAACCAAAAGGTATTGTAATTACTTTACCTGATGCAGCTGCATTAGGAAAATCTGTTAAAGCAGCAATAGCTGCTGGTATACCAGTGGTCTCTATGAACTCTGGTTCGGATGACTATGCATCATTAGGAATTAGTGCACACGTAGGTCAAACTGAATTTGAAGCTGGCGTTGGTGGCGGACAAAAAATGAAGGCTGCTGGAGGAAAAAAAGCTTTATGTGTTAACCACGAAGTTGGAAACGTAGCGCTTGATAGAAGATGTGCAGGTTTCAAAAAAGGTTTTGGTGGATCTGTTGATATTCTTGGAACATCAAATGACCCAACTGAAATTCAAAAAGCTGTTGCTGCAAAGTTAGGTGGTGGATATGACACTATTCTAACTTTAGGAGCTGGTTTATCTGGTGAAGCAGCGCTAAAAGCTTTAGAAGCTGCTGGTAAAGTTGGAAATGTTAAATTAGGAACATTTGATATGTCACCTAATATGTTAAAAGCTGCTGCTGCAGGTAAAGTAGAGTTTTTAATTGACCAACAACAATATCTACAAGGTTATTTGCCTATAGCTATTTTTGCTCAATACATGAGATGGGGAACAATGCCCGCAGGTGTAGTTATGACTGGACCTGGATTTGTTACTCCTGATAATGCTGCTAAAGTAATTAAATGGGCGGCTCAAGGTTATAGATAAAATCTATATTTAAGGCCTGACTATAAAACTTAGTCAGGCCTTTTTTCAAAATTTAAATGTCATTAAAATCAAAAAGTATTTCATCAAAAGGTAGTCTTAATGAAGACGAACGTCTAAAAAAAATATCACCACTAAGAGTTTTATTGAATAGGCCTGAGCTAGGTGCATTAGGTGGCTCAATACTTGTATTTATATTTTTTGGAATTGTAGCTGGCGATACCGGTATGTTTAGTGCCTATGGAATGCTTAATTTCCTAGATGTTTCAGCTAATTTAGGAATTATAGCAATAGCAGCTGCGATGTTAATGATTGGCGGTGAATTTGATTTGTCAATTGGATCAATGATTGGCTTTGCTGGAATTTGTATAGCAATTCCTGCAATTTATTGGGGTTGGCCTTTATGGATGAGTATAGTTTTTGCTTTCGCTATGGCAGTATTGGTTGGATACTTTAATGGCATAATGGTTGTCAAAACTGGTTTGCCATCTTTTATTGTAACACTTGCAATGCTTTTTATTTTAAGAGGTTTGACATTAGCAATAACAAGATTGATTACTGGTAGAACTCAAGTTCCAGGACTAAGAGTATTAATTGAAGATGATCCATTAGCATGGTTATTTGCTACAGATACTTTTAAATGGCTTTTTACTTGGTTAGGATCATTAAAATTAATTGAACTAAGAACTGATGGAACTCCTCTTGCAACTGGAATACCTCCATCAGTTATTTGGTTTATTGCATTAACATTGTTTGCAACATGGATATTGATGAAAACAAGATACGGTAATTGGATCTTCGCATCTGGAGGCGATAAGGTTGGAGCAACAAATGTGGGTGTGCCTGTTGGAAGGGTAAAAATAAGTCTATTTATCGGTACAGCAGTTGCTTCTACTATTTTTGCTTGTATTCAAGTATTAGATGCGGGTTCTGCAGATACTATGAGGGGTACTTTAAAAGAACTAGAAGCTATTGCAGCTGCTGTTGTTGGTGGTTGTCTCTTAACAGGCGGATATGGATCTGCAATAGGTGCTGCTTTTGGTGCAATTATATTTGGGACTGTATCTATGGGAATATTTTATACAGATGTTGATACTGATTGGTTTAAAGTTTTTTTAGGAGCAATGATGTTAATAGCAGTAGTATTTAATAATTATATCAGAAAGAAAGTAACTGAGAGTAAATAATGTCTGACTATCTTGTTCAATTTAATAATATTAGTAAGTTTTTTGGGAAGGTAATAGCGCTCAAAGATGTCACTATGAGATTAAAAAAAGGTGAGATCATGTGTTTACTTGGAGATAATGGAGCAGGAAAGTCAACTTTAATTAAAACTTTAGCGGGTGTTCATAAACCTGATGAAGGAGAAATTATATTTGAAGATAATAAAATTGTTTTTGACTCACCCAAAGATGCTTTGGATATTGGTATAGGAACAGTTTATCAAGATCTAGCATTAGTTCCTTTAATGAGTGTTACTAGAAATTTTTTTATGGGAAGAGAGCCTCAAAAAGGTATTCCTTTCCTTAAAACTTTTGATGTAGAGAAAGCAAATAAAATAGCAGCAGATAGAATGGGACAAATAGGTATTGATGTTAGAGATCCATCCCAAGCAGTTGGAACTATGTCCGGTGGTGAAAGACAATGCCTGGCAATATCAAGAGCTATATATTTTGGAGCAAAAGTTTTAGTTTTAGATGAACCAACTTCTGCTTTAGGAGTTCATCAAGCATCAATGGTATTAAAATATATTGTAAAAGCTGCATCTGAGGGATTGGCTGTAATTTTAATTACTCATAATGTACATCATGCTTACCCTGTTGGTAATAGTTTCACTGTACTTAACCGAGGAAAAAGCATGGGCACGTTCCAAAAAAAAGATATTTCTAGAGAAAAGCTTCTTAGTATGATGGCTGGTGGTGAAGAATTAGACAAACTTGAAGTCGAACTTCAAGAAATGGATAGAATTCACAACAAAAATTAGATAATACGCCATATATCTTTACCATGACAAAATCATTTCCTTTGCTCTTTATTTTATTATGGTCGTCGGCATTCATATCTGGGAAAGAAATTGTTCAAAACGCTTCTCCATTTGCGGCTTTAGCATTTAGATTTGGGATTGTAACAATTGGTTTTCTCGTATTTGCTTATTTCAGTAATGATAAAATTTTTGGAAAATTAAAAAATATTATTGAAAGTATTTCAACAGGTATTTTATTTCATGGAATTTATTTAGGTGGATGTTGGTATGCATTTTCAATTGGGATGCCAGCTGCAATTGTAGCTTTAATAGTTACACTTCAACCAATTTTAACAAATATTTTATCTGGTCCAATTTTTGGAGAAAAAATATCTTGGAAACAGTGGGTAGGTATCAGTTTAGGTTTCGTTGGTTCTGTCACTGTCTTAGGTATTGATTTTGGAAAAGAAATTCCTCCTTTAGGATTGTTAGCTACAGTCTTAGCTTTATTTGCAATAACGGCTGGAACATTATGGCAAAAAAAATTGAGTGGAAATTTAGCTTTGTCAATTAACAATGCATATCAAGCAATTGGTGGTTGCCTTTTTAATCTTTTGTTAATGTTTATATTTGAAAATGCTTATATAAATTTTACAACTAGTTTTATATTAGGTATGTCTCACCAAATTATATTAGTTTCATTTGGGGCTTTTACTATTCTTATGTTTTTAATCAAAAGGGGTACTGTGGGCAAAACTACTACTTTATTTTTTTTAGTACCTCCTACTTCAGCAGTGATGGCATGGATATTTTTAAATGAACAATTAACATTTACTGACATAATTGGTTTTTTAATAACAACTGTTGGAGTATTTATAGCTACAAGGGATAAAAAAAATGGATAACAATTTTTTTAAAAAAATAAGAATATTAGATGGTGGCATGGGTCAATTATTATTTGAAAAAGGAATGGTATCTATGGGGACCTTATGGTCTGCTAGCGCTTTATTAGATGAAAAATATCATCAAATGTTAGTTGATACTCACCTATCATATATCAACTCAGGCTCAGATGTAATAGTTACAAACACTTTTAGTTGTAGAAAATTTAGATTAATAGAAAATAATGTTGGTAATCAATTCAAAAAATTAAACGAAATTGCATGTAAACTTGCAATCCAAGCTAAAGATTTATCAAAGAAAAATGTATTAGTAGCTGGATCAATTCCAAGCCAAAGAGACACTTATATAACTGATAATCGCGATATCAAATTAATAGAGGAAGATATGTTTGAACAAGCTGATATTTTAAGCGAATTTACTGATTTTTTATATTTAGATGTTGTTAGCAGCACTAATGAAGTTAAAGCTGCTCTTAATATATCTAAAAAGTTAAACAAAAAAATTTTAATTGGAATACATTTAAAAAAAAATGGCGACCTACCCTCAGAAGAAAAAATTGACCAATTAATTGAAATTATTAAACATGAAAATACACTTGGTGTAGTTTGTGCATGTGTTTCCCCAGAAATATCATTATCAGTGTTAGATAAATTTTTTAATTGTAAAGTTCCATTTGGATTTAAAATAAATTTGTGGGGAGTTGATGAACCAGGCCCAATTCAGACATTTAATACAGCAAAACCTAATGAAATTGGAGTAAATCCTAATCAATCTTTAGGAAAAAGAGATAATTTTGATGCAAATGCATTTTATAATTTATCAAAAAAATTCATAGAAGGCGGGGCAACAATTTTAGGTGGGTGTTGTGAGACAAAACCAGAGCATATTAGCTCTATATCTTCACTTAAATCATAATTTTTGTATCTGCCTTTCTAACAAAATAAATTCCTACAACTACAGCCAATAAAGATATTAATACCTTGTAAGTTATTAATTCATTTAAAAATATATAGCCTAAAATAATTCCAAAGATTGGGATTAAGTATGAGACCTGAGATTGAAAAATTAAACCATTCTTTTTCAAAATTTTAAACCTTAAAAGCCATGCAACCCCTGTTGGTACTATACCAAGATAAATTACTGACATAGTTGAATTTAATGATGGAATATTTTCCCATGGAGTTTCTAATAAACACATTAAAGGAAATAAAATCATAGTTGCCCAAATTAATATTGATCCAGTAACGTTTTCGTTTTTTTTCTTACTAATTTTAAGTGTTAAAACTCCACCTATTACATAACATGTTGATCCTGCCAAAATTAATATTGCTGAAAGAAAGTTATTTTCATCAATTAAAATATTATCAGAAAATAAATAAACAATTCCTGCAAATCCAATTAATATTCCTATAGTTTTGGCAACATTAAATTTTTCGTTTTTTGTATAAAAGTGACCTAATATAGTAGAGCTCAAAGGAGTAGTAGACATCAAAATTGCTGCCAAATTACTTTGTACAGATTTTACCCCGTAAGCGATTAAAAAGAATGGTATAACTAAATTTATTAGTCCTATTAACATGAACCAATACCAATCTTTTGAAAATGCTTCAATTACTATTTTTTTATAAAAACATAAAATTAGTACTGGTATAGATCCAAAAAATACTCTCAAAAAAGCAATTGTCATTGGACCGAAAGATTCTGTTGCAATTTTTATATTAAAAAAAGCAGATGCCCAAATTATTGATAATAATGTTAATAAAATATAATCTGTTAAATTAGCTTGCCTCATTCTGTAATATCTTTCACATCACCATTTGTAATTTGAATTAATTTCTCATAATTGATCTTAAAAATTGCATTAGGGTGTCCAGCTGCAGCAAAAATATCTTTAAACCTACTCAAAGAATTATCTACAAATATTGGAATATTATTTATATGACCTATAGGAGATACGCCTCCAATTGTATATCCTGTTTGAGACTTAACTTCTTCAGCAGAAGCCATTCTTACATTTTTTTTTTCTGAAATTTTTTTTAATTTATTTATCGAACATCTTTTGTCACCAGAAACTAAACAAAGTAAAAAATCATTTTCTATCTTAATAAGCAGGCTTTTAACAATTGCTCCAACTTCACACTTTAATGAATTTGCAGCATCTATTGCTGTTTTTGCTGAATTTTCTAATTCTAAAACTGATAAATTTTCATCAAACTCTTTAAGACGCTTCTCTGCTCTTTTAACTGGTTCTTTATTTAATAAAGTCATATTCAACTTATGATTGATAAAAAAGTACTGAAATTATTGGTATAATAATATGTTTAAATTGCATAGGTGATATCCTCATTATATGTATTCTTTATTATAACAATATTGGTAATTAACCCAGATATTTAATTCTACAGGAGATTATATGAGCGCAAGCAAAGTTCTAAAAATGATGAAAGACAAGCAAATTGAGTTTGTCGATTTAAGATTTACAGACCCAAGAGGTAAATTACAGCACCTAACTATGGATGCATCGGTAGTCGATGGGGACATGTTAACCGATGGAGTATTTTTTGATGGATCATCTATTGCTGGATGGAAAGCAATAAATGAATCTGACATGATATTAAAACCAGATTTAAACAGACAAATCGTAGATCCATTTACATCTCATAATACTCTTGTTTTATTTTGCGACATATTAGATGCAATTAAAAGAAATCCTTATGAAAGAGACCCAAGAGGGATAGCGAAGAAAGCTGAAGCTTATTTAAAGAAGACTGGCATAGGTGATAAAGCTTACTTTGGTCCAGAGCCAGAATTTTTTGTTTTTGATGATGTAAAAATTAAAAACGATATGAACGAAACAAGTTTTTCGATAGATAGTACAGAGGGACCATATAATTCTGGAAAAAGTTATGAAAATGGGAATATGGGTCATAGACCTGGAGTTAAAGGTGGATATTTTCCAGTCCCTCCAGTAGATAGTGCTCAGGATATAAGAGGCGAATACTTGAAAGGTTTAAGAGACGTAGGTATCACAGTTGAAAAACATCACCATGAAGTTGCTCCAAGTCAGCACGAACTTGGAATGCTTTTTGGTACATTGGTTGATCAAGCAGATAATGTTCAATTATACAAATATGTAGTTCAAATGGTTTCACATTCATTTGGTAAAACTGCTACGTTTATGCCTAAACCTGTAAAAGGTGATAATGGATCAGGAATGCACGTTCACCAATCAGTTTGGAAAGGTAAAACTCCAGTTTTTTCTGGAAATAAATATTCAGGTTTGTCACAAACTGCACTTTATTATATTGGTGGAATACTTAAACATGCTAAGGCGATTAATGCGTTTTCAAATGCTACAACAAATAGTTACAAAAGATTAATTCCAGGTTTTGAAGCTCCAGTATTACTTGCTTATTCTGCAAGAAACAGATCAGCATCTTGTCGAATTCCGATAACTCTAAGCAAAAAAGGAGCAAGATGTGAAATTAGATTCCCAGACGCATCTGGTAATCCTTATTTAACATTTGCATCAATGTTAATGGCGGGAATTGACGGTATCAAAAATAAAATTGATCCAGGCAAATCCTTTGATAAAGATCTTTACGCTTTATCAGAGAAGGAAGTCAAAAAAGTTCCAACTGTTTGCGGATCATTAAGAGAAGCAATGGAAAGTTTAGATAAAGATAGAAAGTTTTTAACTCAAGGTGGAGTATTTACTGACGATCAAATTGATGCTTATATTGCTCTTAAATTTGAGGAGATACACAACTTTGAACATACACCTCATCCAATTGAGTTTGATATGTACTATAGTTGTTAAATAGCTTTTTATTTTTTAGCTATTTTATTTTTTCCTAAACCTTTTTTAACCACGTAGTTGAGGGTGCCGTGTGCGCCCGCATCTACTGGTTTAATTAAACTTCTGAATAAAGATTTTCTTTTTTGAGTTTTAACTTCAGAATTAATCAGGTTTTTATGCTCAAAAGTGTTCATATTAATGATTCTATCATAGATATGCAAATAACGCAATGCTGATATGTGTATATTAAATACTATATTTTAAAGGATTCTCCGCATCCACATCTCTCCGTTTCATTCGGATTATTGAATACAAATTGTGAAGAAAATTTTTCTTTTTTAAAATCCATTTCTGTTCCAAGTAAATACATTACTGCCGCAGAATCTATAAAAACTTTTACGCCCTTATCTTCTATTACTTCGTCATTTGGGTTAGCCTCTTTTGTGTACTCCATAACATAAGACATCCCTGCACACCCACCTGACTTAACTCCAACTCTAACTCCTAAAGAGTCTTTTTCAGCATTAGACATGATTTCTTTTATTCTTTGAGCTGCGTTATCGCTTAATGTTATAATTTGTTTTGTCATAAATTTAATTCAAGTTTTGCAGCTTCAGACATCATTGATTTATCCCATGGTGGTTCCCAGACTAAATCAAGATCTACTTTTGAAACTTCTTTAATTTCTAATATACTGTCTTCAACTTCTTTAGGCAAACTTTCGGCTACTGGACAATTTGGAGAAGTTAAAGTCATCTTAACTTTTACTTCAGAATTATTAATATTTATATCATAAATCAAACCTAATTCGTATATATTAACTGGTATTTCAGGATCATAAATTTTTTTTATTTCAGCAATTACTTTTTCTTTAAGATCCATTTTCATTCTTCTGTTTTTACAATTTGATCTGAATTATCTAATGCTGAAGTGAGAGTATGCCAAGATAAAGTTGCACACTTTACTCTCATAGGGTATTGCTTAACACCAGATAAACTCATTAATTTAGTTTTTTCGTCATCTTTTAAAATATTAGTTTCTAAAGAATCTTTTTCTTTTATCATTCCTAAAAAATCAGTTACAATTTCTTTTACCTCTTTCTCCTCTTTGCCTCTAACCATATCAGTCATAATTGATGCTGATGCCATTGAAATAGCACAACCATGTCCTTCAAATGCAATATCTTCAACTTTTTTATTTTCATTTAATCTTAGATAAACATGAACGTTATCACCACATAAAGGATTATTTCCCTTTGCATCTTTATTATAATTGTCAAACTTCCCTAAATTCCTTGGATTTTTTCCATGGTCTAATATTATTTCTTGATATAAATCTTTTAAGTCCATTATAAGTTAAAAATTTTTTTACATTTATTTATTGCTTCATCAAGTTTATCAATATCACCTTTTGTATTGTAAACTCCAAACGAAGCTCTTGCAGTTGCAGGTAAATTTAATTTATCATGTAAAATTTGGCAGCAGTGATGCCCTGCTCTAATAGCTACTCCATCTTCATCAAGAATTGTTGCAATATCATGCGGATGAACACCTTCAATAGTAAATGATATAACTCCACCTTTTTCTTTTGGATTTCCTATAATATTAACTGAATTATTTTTTTTTAACTTTTCCAATCCATAATCTAATAGTTCTTTTTCATGTTTCTCGATATTTTGTATACCAATCTTTTCCATAAATTTTATGGATTCATTAAAAGCTATAACTTGAGCTGTGGCCATTGTGCCAGCCTCGTATTTGTTAGGTAATTCGCCATAAGTAATCCCTTCTTTTTTAACCTCATTTATCATTCCTCCTCCACCTTGATATGGAGGTAAATCTTCAAGCCATTTTTTTTTAGCATATAGAACACCTATTCCAGTTGGTCCGTACATTTTATGTCCAGATATTGCATAGAAATCACAATCAATATCCTGCATATCTAATTTTAAGTGTGGAGCTCCTTGGCAACCATCAATTAGAACAGG
>CACIRJ010000008.1 GCA_902588975.1 uncultured Pelagibacteraceae bacterium
TTTAAATATTAATTTTGCTGAAAAATTTGCTGAGAGAAGAGGGAGAATTAATTGTTCTTTAAAAGATGAAAACGGGTGGAGATTTTTAGGTTTCCAATTTGTCCAAAATTAAATTAATTTTTTAGTCTTATTGCTTGTAGGCATTACATTTACATCATCAAAATCTGTAAGGGAATTTTGCTTTATAATTTGTTTTAACACATCAATATATTGTTGCCCTGTCTCTGCGTATTTATCTAAATAATTTACCAACTTTAAACTGTCTAATTTTTCATCGTTGTCTCTTTGGATTGCTCTTTCTTTTCTAAATTCGATATAACTACTATGAGTGTTTAAATTTCGTTGGTATGCTCTCACTGATGCTTTAAGAACAGCAAACTTTGCAACTTTATGTTTTGCATCTTTGTCTACTCCTGCAGGTTTAATACCTTCGCCACTCCAAGTCCATTGTCCAAATAATGCATTACCCTCTTGAGCAAATCTCGATGTCCCCCATCCAGTTTCTTTAGCAGCTTGAGCAAGCGCTAAAGATACAGGTATTTCATCCATTCTTACTTTCAGAGAATAAAAATCTCCATCTTTTAAACCATATTGTCTAAATTTCTCTTTTAACCAGTTCTTTTCCTTTTGTGTGTTGATATTCTTACTTAATATTCTGAATAATTCCTTTCTATCAAGTCGAATTTTAGCGTTCTCTTCTATGATTAACGGTAAAACTATTTGAATAAATAGTTTCTTTCTCTTTTTTGAACTCTCAATACTTTTAATCTCTTTTGGAAGATGGTCAATTTTATTGCCAATGTTAATTAACTTAGTCTCGCGAACTATATCAAGATTATAATTTGTATCTTTGAACAATTGGTCAATTGTTCTTGCATCAAATCTTATTGAATTTTTTCCTTCATCATCTGTACTGAAAAAGTCTATATCAGCAAATATATTTTTCAGATTCAGTTTATTTGTTTTGGTTTCTTTATCTCCATCAAGGATTTTTTTTCTTCTTTCTAGTTCTTGATCAAAATTTATGCCAGCATTTGAGATTACAGATTTTTTGAAATTTAAATTTTCATCTAAAAAATTGTTTATAGTAGGTAATGTAAAAAATGAGAAAATCACTAATAGACTTATTGCTGAAAATCTAAATAAATTGTTTTTCGATGGTTTATGTTTAATTTTTTGATTTTTTGTACGTCTAACCATTGGTTTCAATATAATTATTATTAATTATTTATACAGCTAAAACTTCTTTAACTTCAGGAATATAATGACAAAGTAAGTTTTCTACACCTTTTTTTAAAGTGAGAGTTGAAGATGGACAGCCTGAGCAACTACCTTTTAACAAAACTTTAACTTTTCCATCCTTAAACTCTTGGAACTTTATGTCCCCTCCATCTCTTGCGACAGCAGGTCTGATTTTAGAATCTAAAATACTTATAATTTTTTTTTCGATCTCTGAAAAATTTTTTTTTTGTTCTTCTTCATTAGTTTTATCGATAATGCAAGTATTGCCATTTGCGTAATGTTCATTTACATAAGATATAACAATATGCTGAATATCTTCCCATTTTTTATTCTCTTCTTTATTTATAGAAAAGAAATCTTCACCTAAAAATACTCCAGTTACTCCATTTATCTGTAATAAGTTCTTTATCAATAAATTATTTGTATCTTTTTGATTTAAAACTTCTAAAGGACCATTATTAGATACCTTCCTGCCAGGTAAAAACTTTAATGAGTTTGGATTTGGTGTATTTTCAGTTTGTATAAACATAGTTCTTATATAGTGTTTATTTCAAAATATTAAATGATTAAAAACCGACTATTTCTTTTATTTTTTTTACTTTTTTTGAGGAAATATCCTGCGCTTTTTCTGCACCATCAAATAAAATTTGATCTATATATTTTTTATCTGACAACAATTTTTGGATTTCTTTTGATATAGGTGACAGTTTAGTCACAATTTTTTCAGAAAGTTTACTTTTTAAATCAGAAAAATTTTTTCCCTCAAATTCATTTAATGTTTGAGTAATATTTTGATTGCTCAAGCTAGAGTAAATACCCATTAAATTTTCTGCTTCAGGTCTACCTTCAAGTCCATCTTCATTTCCAGGTAAAGTATCATTATCTGTTTTTGCTTTTTTTATTTTGTTAATAATTTGATCCTCTGTGTCTGTTAAGTTAATCCTACTTCCTTCAGCAATGTCTGACTTACTCATTTTTTTTGTGCCATCTTTCAAACTCATTATTCTTGAAAAATGTTTTTGTATGAGAGGCTCAGGAGGTCTTAGGAGATCTGGACATTTATATTCATTATTAAATTTTTGTGCTATATCTCTACATAGTTCTAAATGCTGTTTTTGATCATCTCCTACTGGCACATGAGTAGCATCATATAAAAGAATATCAGAGGCCATTAGAACAGGATAAATATATAGACCAACACTAGCTTTTTCCTTGTCTTTTCCAGCTTTCTCTTTAAATTGTGTCATTCTATTGAGCCAACCCATTCTAGCAACACATCCTAAAATCCAGGAACCCTCGGAATGTGCGGGAACTAAAGATTGATTAAATATTATACTATTTTTTGGATCAATACCGCTTGCGATAAATGCTGCCGCCGTCTCTCTAATATTATTTTTTAACTCTTTTGGATCTTGCATTACTGTAATAGCATGAAGATCAACAACACAAAAAATACAGTTGTTGTCTTTGTTATTTTGTAAATCAACAAAATTCTTTATTGCACCTATATAATTCCCAAGATGTAAATTTCCCGTTGGTTGAACTCCAGAAAAAATTTTTTTAGACATAATTTAATAGTTTAATTTAATATCAGATATTTTAAAGGCTTTAATGAGTATTGAAATCAGCAAATAAAAAGCAAAAGTTAAAAGAACTAATAATATAATTGCTAAAAATTTATAACTATTTGAAAATATAAAATAATTATCAAAATAATTTATTAATATTTTAAATAATCCCAAACAAATTAAATTTGAAACTAATATTTTAAAAAGCTGTATAAAAAACAAGTTGTTGAAGTTAAAGTAATTTTTATTTATGGCAAATACCATTAGTAAGAATCCATTCAACCATGAGGAAATAGTTGTTGCTATAGGAATTATAATAAAACCTATTTTACTAAATAAAGATACACTAATAACAATATTCAAAATTACAGAAATCAATGAAAAGTAAAAAGGTGTTTTTGTATCATTTCTAGCAAATATAAAACTCGAAAATATTTTTATTAATGAGAATGCAGGTAGACCTAATGCAAAATAAAATAATGCAAGAGCTGAATTTTTTACACTTTCTTCATTAAAAGAGCCATAACCAAAAAGGGCAGAAACAATTTCTTCAGAAGCAAAAATTAATGCTAGAGTAGCAGGAAGACTTAAAAATAAACTCAACTCCAAAGACTTATTTTGTAAAATTTCCAATTTTATTTTGTTTTTACTTTTAACATATCTGCTTAGGTTGGGTAAAATAATTATACCGATTGCAATCCCTGCTATTGCTAAGTTTATCTGGTATATTCTATCAGCATAATACAAATATGAAACAGCACTTGCTTGGAAAGAGGCGATTATTGTTCCAACTAATATGTTAATTTGAGTAACACCAGACGAAAATATACTAGGCAAGAGTTTTTTAAAAAAAAATTTAATTTTATTATCTATTTGAAAATTGAATTTAAAACTTGGGTAAAAATATTTTCTAGTAAAAATAATTAAAAATATAAATTGTATAATTCCCGCTAATGTTACTGCGTAACTTAGATAGTAAACTAAATCAGTATCATTTTTTATAAAAAGGAAACATATTATTAATATTATATTTAAAAAAAGTGGGGCTGCAGCTGCGGCTGCGAATTTGTTGTGAGAATTTAAAATTGATGAAAAAAAAGAAGCTAAACTTATAAAAAGTAAGAATGGAAAAGTAATTCTTGTTAAATCAACTGCTAACTTGAACTTTTCATCTATATCTGAGAAGCCAGGAGCGATCAATTTTATAAAGCTCGGCATAAAAATCTCGATAAGTATTGTTAGACTTAAAAGTGCTAGGACCAATAAATTAAATACAGAGTCTGCAAATTTTCGAGCTTTTTTTTTACTAGATAAAAGTTCTGATGTGTAAGATGGAACAAATGCTGCATTAAAAGTACCTTCTGCAAACAATCTTCTAAAGGTGTTTGGTATTCTAAATGCTACGAAAAAAGCATCTGCAATTGGTCCTGAACCAAGATAAATAGCTATAAAAAAATCTCTAATGTATCCTAAAATTCTGCTTAGTATAACAAACAGACTAAATGTACCTGTTGACTTAATTAAATTCATAAATCATATTAGTAACTTAATCCTTTTGTATATCTAACAAATAATGAAAAAAAACAAAATTGAACATTATTCTGATAAAGAAGCTTTGGATTTTCATACTAATGACAAATCTGGCAAAATAGAGATCATTTCATCTAAACCTGTAACTACAAAAAGAGACTTAGCTCTGGCTTATTCTCCTGGTGTAGCTGCTCCTGTAAAAGCAATAGCAGACAATCCTGAGTTAGCATATGAATACACTACAAAAGGAAACCTAGTTGCAGTTATTAGTAATGGATCAGCAATATTAGGGCTAGGAAATTTGGGTGCGATAGCATCAAAACCAGTAATGGAAGGTAAAGCTGTTCTATTTAAAAGATTTGCAGATATTGACTCGATAGATTTAGAAATAGACACAGAGGATACAAAAGAGATAATTAATTCAATAAAATATATCTCAAAAAGTTTTGGTGGTATAAATCTTGAAGACATTGCAGCTCCAAACTGTTTTATAATTGAAGAAGAATTAAAAAAAATTCTAGATATTCCTGTATTTCATGATGATCAACATGGGACTGCAATCATAACAACAGCAGCACTAATCAACGCAGTTGATATTGCAAAAAAAAACTTAAAAAAAATCAAAATAGTTATCAATGGTGCAGGTGCTGCAGCTATGGCATGTGCAAAATTATTTAGAAGCTCGGGTATTCCAAAAAATAATATCAAAATGTTAGATACAAAAGGTGTAATAAATAAAAATAGAAAAGATATTAATTCTTGGAAAAAAGAATTTGCAGTAGAAACAAAAGATAAAAGTTTAGATGATGCGATGAAAAATGCAGATGTATTTTTAGGCTTATCCGCAGCAGGTGTTGTGAAAAAAAGTATGGTTAAAAAAATGGCTAAAAATCCAATTATATTCGCATGCGCAAATCCAGATCCTGAAATAAAACCAGAGGATATAGAAAAAGTGAGAAGTGATGCAATTATAGCAACAGGTAGATCCGATTATCCAAACCAAGTGAATAATTTGATTGGGTTTCCTTACATATTTAGGGGAGCATTAGATGTTAGAGCAAAAACTATTAATGAAGAAATGAAAGTTGCAGCAGCTAATGCTATTGCTTCACTTGCAAGAGAATTTGTACCTGACGAAGTTGCGGCTGCAATGGGTGGCGAAAGACCTAATTATGGAAAAGAATATATTATTCCATCTACTTTTGATCCAAGACTAATAAGTGTAATACCAGTAGCAGTAGCAAAAGCTGCTATAAAGTCTGGTGTTGCTAGAAAAAAAATAGAAAATTTTGATCAATATTCAGAGCAATTAAAGCAAAGACTTGACCCGTCAGTAACGATTATGCAGGGAATAAATAACCAAATTAAAAAAACAAATAAAAAAGTTGTATTTGCAGACGGTGAAGATGAAAATACACTAAAGGCTGCTATAGCATTTAAAAACAGTGGACTGGGAACGCCGATTTTGGTTGCTAAAGAAAAAGTGGTTAAAGAAAAACTTAGAGAGATTGGTTATGGAGAAAACTTTGATATTGAGATTGTGAACTCTACTTTGAGCGATAAACGAAAAAAGTATGTGAATTACCTATTTAAAAAACTTCAAAGAACAGAGGGATTGCTTGAAAGAGATTGCGATAAAATGGTTAGAAATGATAGAGTTATATGGGGTTCTTGCATGGTTGCATGTGGTGATGCTGATGCAATGGTAACTGGAAATTCAAGAAGGTATGGGCAATCTCTTGATAAAGTAAAAAAAGTAATAGATCCTAGACCGGGAGAAATCATGTTTGGATTGAACATGATTGTAAATAAAGGCAAAACAGTCTTCATCGCAGACACAAGTGTTCACGAATATCCAACATCTGAACAACTTTCTGAAATAGCAATCTCTGCATCTAGAGTTGCAAGATTATTTGGTTTTGAACCAAAGGTTGCTTTTCTTTCACACTCAACTTTTGGTCAACCTATTACTGCTAGAACAAAACATATAAGAGATGCAGTAGAAATTTTGAAAAATAAAAAGGTCAACTTTAAGTTTGATGGAGATATGCAGCCTGATGTGGCCCTAAGTGATGAATATAAAGACCTTTATCCATTCTCTGAGATTGTTGGCAACGCAAATATATTAATCATGCCTGGACAGCATAGTGCTGCTATAACTTATAAAATAATGAAAACCTTAGGTGGTGCTAAAGTTATCGGACCGTTATTAATCGGTTTAGGTCAAGCAATTGAAATTGCTCCATTAAGATCATCAACATCTGACATATTAAATTTAGCATCTGTTGCAGCATATTCCGCTGGTGTAATCAATTACAAAAAACCAAATTAATTTTTTACTACTCTCAAATCCTCTACTAAAAAAATGCTTGTAACAACATCTTCCACATCTAGAACTTGCCTGGCTTCGTTTATAACCTCAGCTCTTTCATCTTCATTTTGGGATATCCCATAAATATAAACAATTTTCTTGTAAGTATCGATATCATAGTTTGCAGACTTAATTTTTTTGTTTGTTATTAAGGCGGTTCTTAATTGCGAAGTTATTAGTACATCTTTAGCAGTTTGTTTAAAATTAAACTCTTCTTTAATTTTTAAATCATTTTTAACTGATCTTGCACCTTTAATTTCCCAGCCCAATTTTGTTATTTTCAGTTTTTCTTCAACAGTATCAACCTTGCCAGTGATGAAAATTCTCCCATCTAAAACTTTCGTTTTAATGTTAAGCAAATATCCTTTATCCATTAGTATTAGTTTAGCTCTTAGATTTTTTTGCATTAAGGAGTCGTCAATTTGAGTACCTATAGTTCTTGGATCCATTGCGATAGAAACACCTGTTCCCAATACACCAGTAGAGGAGTAGCCTACACATCCTGTTAAGTATATAAATATTAATAATATTGTAGGATATTTAAATTTCATTTTTTTTACTTAAGCAAAAATCATAAACGATTTTTTTTGAAATTTTATTTTCATGATTAATTTTTAATACAATATCTTTAATTGACATTTTTTTTAAAAGTTTGATAATTTTTTTTTTAACTGATTCTTCGATTACTTGTAACCTATTTTCTAAATTTAAATTTTCTGATATAACTACAGTAATCTCACCTTTTTCTGTTATGTTAATATTGCTGAGGTTTTTAACCTTATCTCTAATATATTCCTCGTGTAACTTTGTCATTTCTCTAGCAATTAGAATATCTCTATCACTAAAATATTTTTGAATTTGTGCTATAATTTTTTTTATTTTTTTGGGTGAAATAAAAAAAACAATTGAATGATTTAAATTAGAAATCTTCTGAAAAAGTTGATCAATTTGCAACTTTTTATCTGGCAAAAAACCACAAAAAAAGAAATTGTTTGAAAAACCGCTTATAGAAACAGCTGCAGCAACAGCTGAGGATCCTGGAACAGGAAATATGTCAATTTTATTTTTAATACATTCATTTATTAAGATTCCGCCAGGATCTGAAATTGTTGGAGTACCCGCATCTGAAATTATAGAAATTATTTTATTTTCTTTTAATAAATTTAATACATTTTTAATATTTTTTTTTTCATTGAATTTGTGATTAGACAATAATTTTGTATTTATATTGAACCTAGATAACAGTTTACTTGAAACTCGTGTGTCTTCTGACAAAATCAGGTCTGATTTATTAAGTATGTATATAGCTCTTAAAGTAATATCCCCCAGATTTCCTATTGGTGTTGAAACACAATATAGCCCAGGTTTTAAATTATCATTTAATTCAAAATTATACATTTAATGACGATGAAGAAATTATATATCATAATTTTAAAAGTTTTTCTTATAATCGTTTTATCTCAACTTAAAGCGGTATCGACAGAGAAAATTAAGATAGGTTTAATAGTACCTCTATCAGGTGAATATTCATATATTGGCAATTCAATTCTTAAATCTACAAGAATGGCGTTAAATAAAATTAATGATGACAGAATAACAGTAATACCTAAAGATACCAAAGCAAACCCAATAGATGCACTGAAAGTATCAAATGAACTTTACAATAATGGTGTAAAAACAATTATTGGACCGGTATTTAATGAGAGTAATAAGTATTTAGATGAATTAAATGAAATAACATTCTTATCTTTTACAAACAAAATTAGAAATAATCCAAAAAATGTAATTTCTGCAGGGGTAAATGCAATATCACAAATAAATACAATTAAAAAATATTTAAGAGAACATAATTTAAAAAATACAATTTTTTTAATCCCAGAAACAGAATATAAAAGAGAAATTGAAGAAGCTATTGAGAAATCGAATTTAGTTTTAAAAGAAAAATTTATATATAGCAAAGATCCAACATTACTAACAAAGCAAATAGAAGATTTAACAAGATATCAACAAAGAAAACAAAATTTAGAAAACGAAATAAAAAGATTAGAAAATTCAAATACATTAAATAAAAAGAAAAAAATAGAGGAATTAAAGAGAAAGGATACTTTAGGTTTCATAAACTTTGACTCAGTAATAATTGCTGATTTTAGTGAAAGTCTAAAAAGTGTTGCCACATCGTTGTTATATACAGATGTCTCTTCAAAAAGAATAAAATACATTACATTGAATCAATGGTTTGATGAAAGTCTTTTAAAGGAAACTTCATTACATCCAATATATTTTCCATCGATAAATAAAGATAATTATGAAATATTTAAAAAAGAATACATTCAAAACTTTAAAAATACACCAAATCAAATTTCCTTTTTAAGTTATGATCTAATAGGTTTGGTATATTACTTATTAATGAATAATGACTATAAAGCTAATGAAAATTTATTTACTAAGAAAAATAAATTTAAAGGAAAAATTGGAATCTTCGAAATAAATAAAAAAACAATCACCCATCAATTAAACTTTTACGAAATACAAAATAAAAGTTTTAAAGAAATTTTTTAATTTTTTTAAAAGCTTTTGCTCGGTGATCGTTTTTAAATTTTAATTTTTGACTCATTTGACCAAATGTTAATCTTTTATTTTCAGGAATAAAAATTGGATCATAGCCAAAACCTTTATTTCCAGTTTTTTTTTTTGAAATTCTACCATTAACAATCCCTAAAGATTGAATCGGATATTTTTTTAAACCATAAATGGTTAATGCACAAATAAATCTTGCTTTGATCTTTTTTAACTTCCAGTTTGTGTCTACCCTCGATAGCTTTTGATATACTTTGGATATAGCTAAATTAAAATCACCTTTTTTTCCACCCCATCTTGCTGAATAAATACCTGGTTGATTATTTAGCAAATCAATTTCAAGCCCAGAGTCATCTGCAATGCAAATTTTTTTTGTTTTTTTTGAAAAATACTTCGCTTTAATCAAAGAATTTTTTAGAAAAGTATTTCCATTCTCTTTGGGGCTTTTGAGGCCATAGTCTTTTGGAGAAGTAATAATGTAGTATTTTGGCAGTAAATCTTTAATTTCTTTTATTTTTCCGTCATTATTTGACCCTACTACGATTTCCTTATTTTTTTTTTTAAACATCTAGAATTTCATGGATTTCTTACCATATAGATTGTTATGGAAAAAGAAGAAACGCTAAATAATGAAGATCAAAATTTAAAAGATGAAAACTCAGACCTGAGTAAAGATAAACTGGCTCCAGATGAGACTGGAAAAAAAGAAGAAGAAGAACAACTTTCATCTGAAGATGGGACTGGAAAAAAAGAAGAAGAACAACAACTTCCACCTGAGGATGAAATTGCAAACCTTAAAGATAAAGTTGCTAGAACATTTGCTGAAATGGAAAATCAAAGAAGAAGATTTGAAAAAGAGAAAGATGAAGCTTTTGAATATGGTGGGTTTTCATTTGCGAGAGAAACACTAAATCTTTTAGATAATTTAGAGAGATCAAAACAAACTCTGGAAAATGACGAAACTATAAAAGATAAAGACACACTAAAAAAATTAATAGAGCACATTGATATTATTAATAAAGATATGATTTCGATTTTCAAAAAAAATAATATTGAACCGATAAAAGCAATTAACGAAAAATTGGATCCAAATTTACATCAGGCTATGATGGAAGTTGAAGACGATACAAAAGATCAAGGGACAATAGTTCAAGAAATTCAAAAAGGATTTATGATGAAGGATAGGTTACTTAGACCTTCGTTAGTAGCTGTATCTAAAAAAAAAGTCGAGGATAAACAGAATAACCAAAAAAACCAAGAAAATGAGGGAAAAGAGGCAAAAAATTAATTATTTATTATGGTTGTAGTTGTAAAATTAACACTTATATGAGCATCAAACAGGATTAATTATGAGTAAAGTTATAGGAATAGATTTAGGAACAACAAATTCTTGTGTAGCCGTTATGGAGGGAACACAAGCAAAAGTTTTAGAAAATGCTGAAGGAGCAAGAACAACACCATCAGTTGTTGCATTTACAGATGAAGATGAGAAATTAATAGGTCAACCTGCAAAAAGACAAGCAGTTACAAATCCCGAAAATACAATATTTGCAGTTAAAAGATTAATTGGAAGAAATTTTGACGATCCAACAGTTAAAAAAGATGTAGAGACTGCTCCTTTTAAAATAGTTAATTCTGATAAAGGTGATGCATGGATAGAAGCAAAGGGGCAAAAGTATTCACCATCACAAATTTCGGCTTTTACACTTCAAAAAATGAAAGAGACTGCAGAAAAATATTTAGGTTCTGAAGTAAAACAAGCAGTTATAACTGTTCCAGCATATTTTAATGATGCTCAAAGACAAGCTACTAAAGATGCAGGTAAAATAGCTGGTCTTGAAGTTTTAAGAATTATAAATGAGCCAACAGCAGCATCTTTAGCTTATGGTTTAGACAAAAAAGCAAACAAGAAAATAGCAGTTTATGATTTAGGTGGAGGAACATTTGATGTTTCAATTCTTGAATTAGGGGATGGCGTGTTTGAAGTAAAATCAACTAATGGTGATACTTTTTTAGGAGGAGAGGATTTTGATAATGCTATTGTAGATTATTTGCTTTCAGAATTTAAAAAAGAAAACGGTATTGATTTAAAATCAGATAAACTAGCTTTGCAGAGACTAAAAGAAGCTGCAGAAAAAGCAAAAATAGAATTATCATCGGCAACACAAACTGAGATAAATCTCCCATTTATTACTGCTGATAAAACTGGACCAAAACATATCAACTTAAAAATGACAAGGGCGAAGCTTGAGGCTTTGGTTGAAGATCTAATTTCAAGAACAATTCCACCATGCAAAACTGCTCTAAAAGATGCGGGCTTATCTGCCAACGAAGTAGATGAAATAGTATTAGTTGGTGGTATGACTAGAATGCCTAAAGTTATAGAAGAAGTAAAAAATTTCTTTGGGAAGGATCCTAACAAATCTGTGAACCCTGATGAGGTCGTTGCAATGGGTGCAGCGATACAAGCAGGAGTGTTACAAGGTGATGTAAAAGATGTATTACTTCTGGACGTAACTCCTTTATCTTTAGGAATTGAAACATTAGGCGGTGTATCAACAAAATTAATAGATAAAAATACAACAATACCAACCAAAAAAAGCCAAGTATTTTCAACCGCTGAAGACAATCAACCTGCTGTATCAATCAGAGTTCTTCAGGGTGAAAGAGAAATGGCATCGGATAACAAAGTTTTAGGAAATTTTGAATTAGTTGGCATAGCTCCTGCGCCAAGAGGGGTTCCGCAAATTGAGGTGACATTTGATATAGATGCAAATGGTATTGTCAATGTATCAGCTAAAGACAAAGGCACTGGTAAAGAACAAAAAATTCAAATTCAAGCATCCGGAGGATTAAGTGATGAAGAAATTAATCAAATGGTAAAAGACGCAGAATCAAATAAAGAAGAAGATAAAAAGAAAAGAGAAGCCGTTGATGCAAGAAATCAAGCAGATACATTAATTCATTCGACTGAAAAAAATTTAAAAGAACATGGAAGCAAAGTTTCTGATGCAGATAAAAAAGCTATTGAAGATGCATCAGCTAACTTAAGAAATGCATTAAAAGGAACTGATGTTGAAGAAATTAAGAAAAAAACACAAGATTTAGTTCAGGCATCTATGAAATTAGGTGAGGCAATCTATAAATCACAACAAGGTGCAAAACCTGAAGATGCTCCAAAAGACGCAAAGAAAGAAGATACGAAAGACGATAACGTTGTTGATGCAGATTTTGAAGAAGTAAAAGACGAGAATAAAGAAAAAAGCGCCTAACAAAACAACTATTTGTCTATAACATGTTATGGCAAAAAGAGATTATTACGAAGTTTTAGGTGTAAATAAAAGTGCTTCTGCAGATCAAATAAAATCAGCTTATAGAAAACTTGCAGTTAAATTTCATCCAGACAAAAATAAAGGTGATAAAGGTGCTGAAGAAAAATTTAAAGAAGCATCTGAAGCTTATCACGTTCTTTCCAATTCTGAGAGAAAACAAAATTACGATAATTTCGGTCATGCAGCTTTTGAGAACGGAGGAGGTGGAAGAGGAGGATTTGGAAATTTTGATTTCTCAAATCATTTCTCTGACATATTTGAAGATTTTTTTGGAGAAAGTTTTGGAGGGAGTCGTAGGTCAAGAAGATCAAACAACAGAGGCTCGGACTTAAGATATGATTTGTCTATTTCTTTGGAAGAATCGTTTTCTGGAAAGAAACAGGATATAAAGTTCTCCACATCTGAGAAATGTGATACTTGTAGCGGATCAGGTTCTAAACCTGGTCATCAAGCTGGGGTATGTTCGATGTGCGGCGGTCATGGACAGGTAAGATCTAGCCAAGGTTTTTTTACAGTTCAGCAAACTTGTCCTCAATGTGCTGGCGCTGGAGAAGAAATTACTCATCCTTGTGTAAGTTGTAATGGACAAGGAAAAAAACAGGCTTCGAAAAGATTATCTGTTACGATACCAAAAGGTGTGGACGATGGAACAAGAATAAGACTTTCTGGAAAAGGTGAAGCTGGATCAAGAGGAGGTGGTAGTGGTGATTTATATTTATTTATTAATGTTCACTCTCATGAATTATTTAAAAGGTCTGATGAAAATTTATTTTTTGAATGTCCGGTTTCTATCGCAGATGCTGCTTTAGGTACTTCAATTGAAATTCCAACGATCGATGGTGGTAAAGCTAAAATTAAGATTCCCGCTGGAACACAAAGCGGTAAGCAATTTAGACTAAGAGGCAAAGGAATGCCATATATGAGGGGTAATGATTTTGGTGATTTATACGTTCAAGTAAATACGGAAGTTCCAGTATCATTAAATAAAGAGCAAAAAGAATTACTTGAAAAATTTAGAGAAATTGAAAATGAAAAATCTAATCCAAGCATAAAAAAATTCTTTCAAAAAGCTAAAAGTTTCTGGAAAAACTAATCAATAGTGCTAATCTAAAACTCTATAATGGGTAAAATTAATCTAGCCATAACAGGATGCATGGGAAGAATGGGTCAACAGCTCATTAAATCTGCCATTAAAGATAAATCTACCAGATTGGTTGCTCTCACAGAAAATAGAGCAATTAACAAAAAAATTAGTGGAATTAAACCTGAATTAAATACTGAAAAAGCTCTTGGCAAAGCGAATGTAATAATAGATTTCACAATTCCAAAATGTACATTCGAGGTTTTAAATATAGCCACAAAGTTAAAAAAAAAAGTGGTTATTGGTACAACAGGTTTTACAAAGAAAGAGGAAGCCTTAATAAAGAAGTTTTCAAAAAAAATACCAATTTTAAAGGCAGGAAATATGAGCCTTGGAATTAATTTACTCATGTACTTAACTGAGATTACATCGGCATCACTTGGTAATAATTATCTAAGTAAAGTTTTCGAAATTCATCACAAACACAAAAAAGATTATCCATCAGGTACTGCACTAATGCTTGGAAAAGGAATTGCTGTAGGGAAAAATAAAGACTTTTATAAGATAATGGGAAGAAAATTTTTAAACAAAAAAAAATTTCCTTATGGAAAAAAAATTAATTTTAATTCAATTAGAAAAGGTGAAATTATTGGCGAACACGAAGTTACTTTTTCAAGTGGGAAAGAAATTATAAAACTAAACCACGAAGCTTTTGACAGAGCTTTATATTCAGATGGAGCAATAACTGCAGCCAAATGGTTAATTAAAAAAAAACCAGGCCTTTATTCAATGAGAAATCTTCTGAATTTTAAATAATGAATGAAGTTCAAAGGGCAAAAATAGTTTTAAAAATACTAAATAAAACTTATCCAAGAACACCCATACCTTTAAAACATAGAAACATTTTTACACTTTTAATATCTGTTTTACTTTCGGCTCAATGTACAGACGTAAATGTTAATAATGTTACAAAAAATATTTATCCAAAATACAATAAACCAGAGCATTTTGTTAAACTTGGAAGAAAAAAAATAGAAAATTTAATAAGAAGCATTGGAATTTTTAGAATTAAAGCAAAGAGTGTTTATAATTTATCAAAGACTTTAGTTGAAAAATATAATGGTAAAGTTCCAAAAACATTTGAGGAGTTAGAGGAATTGCCTGGGGTAGGACACAAAACAGCAAGTGTAGTTATGTCCCAAGGTTTCGGGTATCCAGCATTTCCAATTGATACTCACATACATAGACTTGCTCAGCGATGGGGTTTAACTAATGGAAAAAATGTTATTCAAACAGAAGAAGATTTAAAGCGTTTATTTCCAAAAAAATATTGGAATAAACTTCATCTTCAAATAATTTATTATGGTAGAGAATATTGTAAAGCAAGAGAGTGTTACGGTATTTCTTGTAAAATTTGTACTTCTTGTTATCCTAAAAGAAAAAAACCAGTTAAAACAAAAAAAGCCTGATATGAAAATTTTAGGAATAGGAAATGCTATTGTAGATGTTATTTGTAAGGTTGATGAAAATTTTATTAACCAAAATGGTTTAAAAAAAGGAACGATGAAACTTATCTTCGAAAACGAGGAGTTTCAATCAATGTTAGCAAATTTAAATATTGAAAAAACGATATCAGGTGGGTCAGTCGCAAATTCTATAGTTGGATTATCTCAATTAGGTAACAAAGTTGGTTTTATAGGGAAAGTGAGTGATGACAAATTAGGAAGCAAATACGAGGATGGATTAAAATCAGAAAATGTTGAATATTTTTACTCAAAGAAAAAAGAAGAATTGCCAACTGGTACATGCTTAATTTTAGTGACCCCTGACTCTGAGAGAACGATGTGTACATATTTAGGCACAGCAGGAAAAATAAATGAAAATGATGTAAATGTAGATGTTGTAAAACAATCTGAAATGATATTTTTAGAAGGCTATTTGTGGGATGAAGGTGAGCCAAAAAAAGCATTTGAAAAAGCCATTAATAGTGCAAACAAGGTCGCAATGTCTTTATCAGATCAGTTTTGTGTAGATAGACACAAGCCACATTTTTTAGATTTGGTACGAAACAAATTAGATATTACATTTGCAAACGAACAAGAAATGATGTCATTAATCGATGCAAAAGATTTTAAAGATGTGGTTGATTTTGCGAAAAATTTAAAAAAATTAATTGTTATTACACGAGGAGAAAAAGGAGCTATATCAATTAATGGTAATGAAATTGTCGAAAATAGTATCAAAGAAAATTTAAATATTAAAGATCTTACAGGTGCAGGAGATTTATTTGCAGCAGGTTTTTTACATGGAAATTTAAACAATTTAAGTACATCTGAAAGTCTTAATAAAGGAAGAGAAATGTCATCAAAAGTGATACAACAAATTGGTGCTAGATTATAAATATGTTAGAAGATGAAAAAAAAATTTTAAAATTATTTCCACTTCCTATTTTTCATTATAGAATCAAAGATCATAAAAAACATAACGAAAACTTGTCAAAGTATATTTATAATCTATACAAAAATGATAAAAGCGGTTTGAAAAGATCAAATCAAGGTGGATGGCATTCAAAACCTTTTGATTTAAAAAAAAAAGATGATGCACCTTTCCATTTTTTTATGGATATACAAAAATATGTGGCTGATGTTTTTAAAGAGTATGGTTGGTTTTATACTCCAAGCAAAGTTAATCTTACTGAAATGTGGGCTATAATTAATAAAAAAAATAATTTTAATACAGAACATACCCATCCAAACAATTATTTAAGTGCCGCTTATTATGTTAAGGCACCAGAAAATTGTGGTTCATTTAACATTTCAAATCCTAATCAAATAGCAAGGGAAAGAATTGCTATAAGTGATAAAAGAACAGAGTTTAATCAAATCAGCGCACAAATTAAACCTATTGAAGGAGATTTGTTACTTTTCCCAGCTTATCTTCCACATTCTGTAGGGATGAATAAATCTGATGAAGATAGAATAGTTATAAGCTTCAATGTTGACATACTAAAATAATTATTTTTTTTTTCTTTTAAAACTGCCCTTGCCTTTTTTTGGTTTTACCACTTTAGATTGGTATTTTTTAGAGAATAAATCTTTTGCAATAAAATTTTTTTTTGGCTTCATGATAAATAAAATTGTTGTTTGCTTGAAAACATATCTCAATATTAATTATACTTTTACCTATTATTGATATAATAACCCAATTTTGAGCTCTTTATAAAATTTTTATCATTTAAATTTTCATCAATTTTTTTTCTTAATCTATATACATGGGTTTCTACGGTATGTGTTTCTAAATTAGCATTATAACCCCATACCTTTCTTTGAAGGTTTTTCACGGACACAGGTTTTTTTGATTGTCTTAAGAAATTGATAATAGTTGTCTCTTTTTCTGTTAAACTAATGTTTTTATTATTTTTTGAAAGTCTTCTTGAATTGTAATTGAATAAATATCTGCCGATTTTTATGTCTTTCTGAACCTCTATTTTCTTTTTAAGAAATGAAATATTCAAAATGTCTATTAATCTTTCGAGTTCTATGGGCAATTTATCAATGAGTATTTGATTATCTATATTTAAATTGTCCTTAGCAATAATTAAATCATTAATGTAGTTTTTCTTTTTAAAATCATTTTCACTTAAATTTTTAACATCAAAACCTAGGATATGTTTCAACTCATTGAAGATGTTAAATAAAGCTGGATAATTATATATTAATAAATATTGTTTGTTCATAAAACTACAAGATATGACAATTATTGTAAAAAATAAACAAAGTCTTTTTTTTGACGATTTTAATTTTAAGTGCTGTATAGGTAAAAAGGGCTTAACTAGAAATAAAATAGAAGGTGATAAAAAAACTCCCAAAGGGTTTTATTCACTTGGGAATCTTTACTATAGAGGAGATAAAGTAAAAAAACCTAAGACTTTATTAAAGTGTATTAGGATTAAAAAAAATATGGGTTGGTGTAATGATATTAATAACAAATTTTATAACAAAGAAATTAAATTGAAAAAAAAAGTGAAATATGAAAAATTATTTAGAAATGACTATAAATATGATTATTTAATTCCTATTAAATATAATTGGCGAAAACCAAAAAAAAATAAAGGAAGTGCAATTTTTATACACTTAACAAAAAATTATAATCCAACTGCCGGATGCGTAGCTTTATCAATGAAAGATTTTTTAATTTTAGTAAAATTGATTAAAAGAAATACAAAGATTAAAATAATTTAATATCTTTTTCCAAATATGCTAGATCCGATTCTTATAAAAGAAGCTTCAAAATCTAAAGCGTTTAAATAATCTGAAGACATTCCCATGCTTAATTCGTTGAAACTATACTTTTTTTTTAATTCTAACATTTTCTTAAAGTAAATTTTTGTGTCTCCATCTAAAGGAGGTATACACATTAAACCAATGATATTTAGTCCTAATTTCTTACAATAATTATAGAATTCTAATAGATCATTTGCATTTATCCCTGATTTTTGATGTTCATCTCCTATATTAACTTGAATAAATATTTTTAAGTTTTTATTTTCATATGATGCAATTTTTTTTGCAAGTTTTTCACTATCTAAAGAATGAATATAATCGAATAATTTTACAGCAAACTTAACCTTGTTTGTTTGTAATTTTCCAATTAAGTGAAGTTTAATTTTGTTATTTTTTTTTTTTATTTCTTCCCACTTTTCTAAAGCTTCTTGCACTTTATTTTCACCAAAATGCATATGACCATGATTAATTAAATGACTTATATGATCAATTTTGAAAGTTTTAGATACTGCGATTATGTTAGGAATATTTTTAAGATTATTATCACTTACTTTTTGCTTAACTTTTGTCTCTATATTAAGTAAATTTTTAATTGTCTCATGCATAAGTTTAAGAAATACTATTTTATAAATAAGTTTAATAAAAATAATATTGATAAATTAGAGAATAATACAGCGATTATTTTTAGAAATTACAAAAAAAAAGATCACTTAAAAGAAATAAAAAAAATCAAAAATTATTGCAAAAATAAGGGAATTAAATTTTACTTATCTAATGATATCAAACTATCAATAAATCTTAATTTAGATGGAGCTTATATACCTTCATTTAATAACAGCTATCAACATTTATCATACAAATTTAAAACGAATTTTGATTTAATTGGATCTGCGCATAATTTAAAACAAATTAGGGTTAAAGAGACACAAAAAGTTAAGCTAATATTTTTATCGTCTTTATTTAAAAAAAATAGAAACTATTTGGGAATTAATAAATTTAAAAACATAACTAAACTTACAAAAAAAAAAATAATAGCTTTAGGGGGTATTTCAATTGAAAATTTAAAAAAGCTAAAACTTGTTAAATGTTATGGATTTGGTGGAATTGGATATTTTTCAAAAAAAAAAGGCCCTATTTCTAGGGCCTTTTAAATATAAAATATTTTTAAACTTAGAAGTTAAACGTTAGTCCTAAGCTGTATTTTTCTCTTTGATTAGCATCAGTTGAGCTGTTAGTGATATTATCACCATCATGAACTGCTGCACCAATACTTAGAGATCCCATTGTGTATGATATACCAATGGCTGCAGTTTCTTGATCTGGGTTTCCAGAACCAACTGCTTCAATCTCATGAGAACCGTAAGATACAGTTAAGTCATCGTTAACTTGGTAAGATATACCAATACCAGTTGACTCGTAGTCTGTTCCAGACTCCATGTCATTTTCTGACATCTGTATACCAACAGTGATTCCACCAATTGCATACTTAGCATACATTGTGCTTTCATCACCTTTTGTACCAGTAGTTACTTCAACGTCTTGTTGTGCATAACCAAGTGTTAAACCTTCCATACCAGTAAACTCAATACCGTATGAAGTAGATGAAACATCTGTTACTGCATCAGCTGCGTTTACGTATGATACTGTTCCAGTTATACCTGAATCATGTGCATATGAGTATACAAACATGTTATCTCCACCAGCACCACCAATTAGATTTGTTTCTGCACTTGGTAAAATATCCCATGGCTCTTCCCAAGCTGCTGGCATTACGTCATCTTTAGCACCAAGAGCTGAGCTTCCACCATGACCGTGGAAAGTTAAACTTCCAGCATCACCTAAATCAAAAGCGATTGACTGGTTATCAAATTGTTGGTTAGCCGTTGCACCACCTGCTGCATCATCACCATCTAACTCTAATGTTAATGTTACACCAATGTCATTTACATCTCCTGAAGCAGAGAAAGTGATTGAATCACCCATTGTCCAACCTTGACCTTGTGTTGCTTTTGAGTCACCACCTGTATACGACATTCCAGCTGAACCTGTTACTGACATTGTCGCTGCAGATACTGAGCTAGCAACTAGGGAACCAGCAAGAGCTGTTAACCCTATTTTTTTTATATTGTTCATATTATTACTCCTTAATTATAGTTTAATATTAAACAGGGTCTTTTTATCAAAAAACCCAAATAACACTTAAGTTTTAGTATTTTTACTTGTATTTAATGTAAATGTGTTGCAAATTTACATCATAAAAAGTCCATAAAATCATGAGTTTTTTTAAAAATTAGATATTATTATTCAGATTAATAATTTAACTAGATTTTAATAATCAAAATAAAAATGAATTATAGAATTTTAACTTTTTTTTTAGTTTTTTTACTTCTTTACGCTTGTAATGGAAAAGTACCAGGCGCAGACGCTCGAAAAATTCCTCCTAATGCAAAAGACAGAGTGAAAAAAAATATTGAAGAAGGTAGAGGTTTCACATTGATGGGTTCTGCAAAAAAAAATAAATCTGGTGAGTTCGATTTTGCAAGTTCTAATGAACTTTGGCGAGCATCGTTGGATACTCTAGAGTTCATGCCTCTTGCGCTCGCTAACTATAGTGGTGGAATTATTGTTACTGACTGGTATAGCGATGGTTCATCAGAAGATGAATCTGTTAAGGTCTCAATAAGATTTCTAAGTAATCAAATTAGATCTGATGCTTTATCAATAAAAGTTTTTTACAAAAATTGCTCAATGCAAAATAATTGTAAGGTAACAGACCGATCGAGTCAGTTATCAGTAGAACTTACAAAAAAAATTTTAGCGAAAGCTGCAATTTATGAAAAACAAAGTAAGAAAAAAATAAAATACATAAACGACGAATTAAGAACAGATCAATAAAATCTTTTGTTGTGGAAAGATATAATTTCAAAAAAGTTGAGGAAAAATGGCAAGCGCATTGGGCCAAGCATAAAACATTTTTAACAAAAATAGATAAAAATAAAAAAAAATTTTACTGTTTGGAAATGTTTCCATATCCATCAGGTAAAATTCATATGGGGCATGTTAGAAACTATACGATTGGTGATGTTCTATCACGTTATAAAACTCTAAAAGGTTTTAATGTATTACATCCTATGGGGTGGGACGCTTTTGGAATGCCAGCAGAAAATGCAGCAAGAGACAATAATTTGGATCCAAAAGAATGGACAAACAAAAATATTGAAACAATGAAAAATCAACTGAAAAAGTTGGGACTTTCGATTGATTGGAGCAGGGAAATATCTACATGCTCAGAAGAATACTATAAACATCAACAAAAATTTTTTTTAGAATTATTAGAAAAAAAACTTGTTTACCGAAAAGAAAACTATGTAAATTGGGATCCTGTAGATGAAACAGTGCTTGCAAATGAGCAGGTAATTGATGGTAAAGGTTGGAGATCAGGTGCAACTGTTGAAAGAAAAAAATTAAACCAATGGTTTTTTAATATATCTAAATTTTCACAAGATCTAATAGATGGATTAGATGGCTTGGAAAACTGGCCAAATAAAGTTAAAACAATGCAAAAGAATTGGATCGGAAAATCATTCGGTTGTGAAATAGAGTTTGATGTTGAAGGCGATTTACCAGTCAAAAAAATTAAATGCTTCACCACTAGACCTGATACATTATTTGGATTTTCATTTTTAGCTCTCTCAATTGACCATGAAGTGTCTAAATATTTTCTTGATAACAAAGACTTTTTAAAATTTAAAGATGAGTGTTCCAAAACAGGAACTACTGAAGAAGCTATAGCTGTTGGTGAAAAAATTGGATTTAAAACAAATTTAGAAGCATTGAATCCTTTAAACCCTAAACAAAAAGTGCCAGTTTATTTTGCAAATTTTGTTTTAATGGACTATGGATTTGGAGCAGTATTTGGTTGCCCCGCTCACGATCAAAGGGATTATGATTTTGCAAAAAAATATAATTTAGAAATTAAAACAGTTGTAAGACCTTTTGATCAAGATGAAAATTTTCAAGTTTTGCAAGAAGCATATCCTGGACCAGGAATATTGGTGAATTCTGATTTCTTAAATGGGTTGGAAGCTCCAGAAAAATCTGTTTTGGAAACTATAAATATATTAGAAGAGAGAAATTTAGGAAAAAAAAAAGTTAATTATAGACTAAAAGATTGGGGAGTATCACGTCAAAGATATTGGGGCTGTCCAATACCAATCGCGTATGATGAAAGTGGCAAAGCTCATCCTATACCTAAGTCGATGTTACCGGTAAAACTTCCAGAAAATATTGAACTAAAAGTAAAGGGCAATCCTTTAGATAGTCAAAAAGACTGGAAAGAAATAATTATTGACGGCAAAAAGATGACAAGAGAAACAGATACACTTGATACTTTTGTATGTTCGTCTTGGTATTATTTAAGATTTTGCTCTCCAAATGAAAATAGTTATGGTTTTAACAGGGAAGATATAGATTATTGGATGCCTGTTGATCAATATATTGGCGGAGTAGAGCATGCAATTTTACATTTATTATATTCACGTTTTTTTATGAGAGCGATAGATCATGAAAATAAAAATTTTAATATTAAAGAACCATTTCAAAGCTTATTTACGCAAGGCATGGTTTGTCATGAAACATATAAAGATGAAAAAAATAACTGGTTAAGCCCCGACGAAGTTGAGAAAATAAATGGCAAATTTGTAGAAAAAAAAAATAATAATAAATTTGTCAAAGTTGGTCCTTCTGAATCTATGTCTAAATCAAAAAAAAATGTAATAGATCCAGAATTTATTATTGAAAATTATGGTGCAGATGCAGTTAGATTATTTATTTTGTCAGATAGCCCACCAGAGAAAGATGTTCAGTGGTCAGATCAAGGAATGGTATCTTCATATAAATTTATTCAAAAGCTTTGGATTTTACATGGTGAAATCAAAAATAAAATTTCAGATAAATATAATGAAGATGACAAGAAAATTGAAAAATTTGTAAATCAAATGATTGCGAAAATAACATACAATCTTGAGAGGTTTAATTACAATGTGATTATTGCTAATATGTACGAAGTTTATAACTATTTAATAAATTATATAAAATCAGAAAGAAATTTGAAAAATTTAAAAAAAAATTACATACAGATACTTTTATGTTTTTCCCCGGTAATCCCACACTTTACTAGTGAATGCCTAGAAGATATTGGATATAATGAAGAATTAAGTTGGCCGAAATTTGATAAATTACTGCTTAAAGATGAGAGAGTTAATATTGTTGTTCAAATTAATGGTAAAAAGAGGTCTATTTTAAATATTAAAAAAGGAATAGAACAAGCAGACCTTTTGGAGGAATCTAAAAAAGACCAAAATATATTTAAATATTTAGATAAAAAAAAAATTAACAAGGTTATATTTATTAAAGATAAATTAATTAATATTTTATTAAATGATTAAATCTTTTAAGTTTTTAGTTATAATTTTGATGTTACAATCTTGTGCATATCAGCCAGTTCATTTAAATAAAAATTATAATTTTAAATTTGTAGAAATAAGTACAGAAGGAGATAAACAAATTAATAATTTAATAAAAGGCTTCTTAACAAGTAATACTGATGGTGATAAAAATTATAAAGTACACTTAAAAACAAAAAAGAAAAGAGAGGTAGTAACATCTGATACAAAGGGTGATCCAGAGATTTATAAATTAGAAATTGCCTTGGATTATCAGGTTTTTAAGGATGGAAAGCAAATTGTAGAAGATCAAATTTCAAAACAGATAACATATAACAGTATTAAAGATAAATTTGAACTTTCTCAGTATGAAAACAATATAATTAAGAATTTATCAAAAAATATTTCTAACGATGTATTGTTTGCAATAGAAACATTAAATCAATGATTTTCAAGTCTTTCGAAATAAAAAAAATTAATTTCAACAAATATAATATAATTCTTCTATATGGAAAAAATGAAGGATTACAAAATGAAATTATTGAGAAAAATTTTACTGAAAGCTATAAGGGAAATATAAGCAAATATGATGAAAATGAATTTATAAATAATTACCAAACAATAGCTACTGAAGTAATGACAAATTCACTTTTTGAAGATGAAAAGATTATAGTAATATCAAGAGTTAGTGATAAAATTATTAACCTTATTAAAGAAATATCTGAGAAAAATATTAAAGATATAAAAATTATTTTAAAATCAGGTATTTTAGAAAAAAAATCAAAATTAAGGAATCTATTTGAGAAGAGCAAAAAATTAGCAGTAATACCCTTTTATGAAGATGATGACAAAGCCTTGACCTCAATAGTTTATGATTTTTTGAAGAAAAATAATATTAAAATATCAAGGGAATCAATTAATTTGTTAATAGGGAGAGCAAGTGGGAATAGAGAAAATCTTAAGACAGAATTAAATAAGATTTTAAATTACTCATATACAAATAAAGAAATTAGTATAGAAGCAGTAAAAAAACTGTCTAATCTCGCAGAAAATTATGGTGTTAATGAATTAGCAGATAGCTACCTTGCAAAAAATAAAAAAAATATAATTAAAATCTTAAACGAAAATAATTATTCAGATGAAGATTGTATTTTAATACTTAGAACAATATTAAGTAAAAGTAAGAGACTTATAGAAATTTTTGAAAACTTAAAAATAAATGAGAATTTAGATGAAGTAATTTCGAAGATAAGACCTCCAATTTTTTGGAAAGATAAAGAAATAGTGAAAAAACAAGCATTTTCGTGGAAAATTGATGATTTAAAAGACAAGCTATGCCAAATAAATGAGGTGGAAACTTTAGTAAAAACCAACAATAGGAACTCTCTGAATATAGTTTCGGATTTTATAATTAATTACTAATAATTTTTTTTTATTATATCAATTAATCTCTCAAGCTGGTCTAAGCCCTTGTACTCAAAAGAAAGTACTCCAGAATTATTTTTTTTGTAATTTAATGAGACTCTCATACCAATTTTATCAGATAGATCATTTTCTGTTGCAATCGTATTTGCATCTTTTGATTTTTTGTTTTTATAAGGTCGTTTTTTAAAAAGACTTACTAAATTTTCAGCTTGTCTGACAGATAATTTTTTTTTTACAATTTTTTCTGCTAGAAATAAGGCGTTCTCTAAGCCAACTAGTATTTTTGCATGACCTTGTGAAATTTTATTTTCTCTTATCATATCTATTATCTTCTCAGGTAATAAGAGTAAACGCATAGAATTTGAAATATGAGATCTGCTTTTTCCAATAAACTTAGAAACTTTTTCTTGATCATATCCAAAGTTATCAATTAAGTTCTTATAACTTTCTGCCTCCTCTATAGGATTTAAATCTTTTCTCTGGACATTCTCGATAATTGCTAACTCTAATGATTTTAGGTTGTCGGCCTCAACAATAACAACCCTTACTTCATGAAGACCTGCAGACTGAGCAGCCTGCCACCTTCTTTCTCCAGCAATTAATTCAAATTTGCCATCTTGATCTTCAGATTTTCTAACTATCAAAGGTTGGATTATGCCTCTTTCTTTTATTGAGTTTGTTAATTCGTTCAAAGATTCTTTTTCAAAAAATTTTCTAGGTTGATTTTGATTTGGAATTATAGAAAAAATAGAAATTTTATCATTTGAAGTTTTTATATTACTATCACCAATAAGAGATGATAGTCCTCTGCCGAGACCTTTCTTATTTTTAAATGGATTTATCAAGCAGCAGACTCCACTTGTTTATCTTGCTCTAGAAACTCTTCTGTAAATTTAAAATAAGCTTTGCTACCAGGACAAATCTTGTCATACAGAAGGACTGGGATCCCATGAGATGGTGCTTCTGATAGTCTTACATTCCTTGGGACAGCAGTTGAATAAACTTTGTCTTTAAAATAGTTCCTGGCCTCTGCCTCTACCTGTCCTGATAACTTGTTTCTTTTATCAAACATAGTGAGAAGGATACCTCTTATCTCCAATTGTGGATTTAGGTTAGATTTTATTCTTTCAATAGTTTTTATCAGTTGCGTGAGGCCTTCCAATGCAAAAAATTCTGTCTGAAGGGGTACTATTAGAGCATCAGAAGCCACTAACGCCATAATTGTAAGAAGACTTAATGATGGAGGGCAGTCTATTAATATATAATCATATAATGCCCCAGAATCATTTAAAATAAGGCTTAATTCGTCTTTTAATTTAAATGCCCTACGAGCATCCCCTGCTGTTTCAACTTCTATACCAGATAAATCAACATTTGATGATATTAAATGAAGATTTGAAAAGTTGGTATTCTGTATGACCTCAGAAATTTTTTTAGAACCATTTAGAACACCATAAATTGTATTGTCTGATACTGCTGTATTCGACAATCCAAGACCAGTAGTAGCATTACCTTGTGGATCTAAATCTAATACTAATATTTTTTTACCTTTCATAGATAAGCCAGCTGCTAAGTTAATAACAGTAGTCGTCTTTCCTACACCTCCTTTTTGATTTATGATTGAAATAACTCTTTTATCCATTTGTACTTATAATTTTTTTATTTTATATAACAATACTATCAACAAAATATTACTCCTATAATTTCTTTTTTCTCAAATTTGAAATTTTTACAATCATAGATTCACTATTAGTTAAACTTTTTTTTTCTTCACAGTCGAATTTCCAAATCTTATGTGCATCTTCCAAAACTCTTTTTCCACTTTTTCCCAAAAATAAAATTATGTATTTAAAATTTTTAAAATTAGTTTGAGCTATTTGAAAAATAATTGGCAAAGGTTTAAACGCACGTGAAATAATTACATCTGTAATTAAATTTTTTTCATTAAAAATATTTTTTTGATTAATTTCAGAGTTTAATTTCAATTTTTTTGACATTTCTTTTATGAAATTGCTCTTATGATAGCTCTTCTCATAAAAAATTACTTTAAAATGGGCTTTTTTTGGTTTCATTAATATTCCCAAAACTATACCAGGTAATCCAGCACCAGAACCAAGATCAGTACATGTTTTTATATCATTTTTATTAATAAAATCAATTGTTTGTGCGGTATCTATTATATGTCTGTTTTTTATTGATTTTTCTGTACTCTTGCTAATTAAATTAATCTTTTTATTTCTTACAATTATCTCATTTGAATAGATATCTAATTCTCTTAATGTTTCACGTGAAACATTCAAAGATAAAGTTTTATTATTTTTTATAGTATTAGAATCAGTCAAGCTATATGCTTAATAGACTTTCTTTTGAGATGTGACAACAAAATATACACTGCCGCAGGTGTAATTCCATCAATTCTGAGAGCTTGTCCCATTGTTTTGGGTCTGATTTTTTTAAATTTTGATTTAACCTCATTCGATAACCCTGAGAAAGTGTCATAATCTAAGTTTTCAGGAATTATTAAATTTTCATCTCTTTTAAATGCTAGAATGTCTGCTTTTTGCTTCTTTAAATAACCTTTATAATGTGAATTAATTTCTAATTGTTCGTCAATTTCACGTGAAATATATGCAATTTCTGGCCATATCTCTCTAATTTTATTCATATTTACTGTTTTTTGACCTAATATCTGAGAAGCAGTACGTTTAACACCATCTTTCGCAATATTTACTTTAAATTTCTGTGCTTGAGTAGGTGAAATCATCAACTTTTCCATATTTGATTGAATTAATGAGAGTTGATTAAACTTTTCTTTATATATTTTCTCTCTTTCCTTTTCTACTATCCCAATCTCAATACCCTTTTGAGTCAATCTAATATCAGCATTATCTGATCTAAGAGAAAGCCTATATTCAGCTCTTGATGTGAACATTCTATAAGGCTCTGCAACACCTTTGGTAACAAGATCATCAATCATTACACCAATGTAAGCCTCTGACCTGTCTAAAATAAAAGGTTCCTTACCTTTAAATGCAAGTGCTGCATTAATTCCAGCAATCAATCCTTGCGCAGCTGCTTCTTCGTACCCTGTAGTTCCATTAATCTGACCTGCAAGGTACAGGTTTCTAATTTTTTTGGTTTCCAAAGTTAAAAAAAGCTCTCTTGGGTCTATAAAATCGTATTCTATAGCATATCCAGGCCTTAAAATTTTTACACTTTCCAAACCCTTGATTTTACAACATATTTCTTGCTGCACGTCTTCAGGCAAAGATGTAGAAATACCATTTGGGTAAATTGTATGATCATTTAAGCCTTCTGGTTCTAAAAAAATTTGATGTCTTTGTTTATCAGCAAATTTTTTTACCTTATCCTCAATAGATGGACAATACCTTGGTCCTACTCCTTTTATACTGCCAGAGTACATGGCGCTTCGTTTTATATTTTTTGAAATTATTTTGTGAACATCTTCATTTGTATATGTCATCCGACATGAAATTTGTCTATTTAGACTTTTTTTTGTTAAGAAAGAAAAAAAATATGGTTCATGGTCAGCATGTTGCTCCTCTAAGTTTTCAAAATTTATTGTACGAGAGTCTAATCTAGGAGGAGTACCTGTCTTTAGTCTTCCAATTTTGAAATAATATTTTTCTAATTGTTCAGTTAAGCCAGTGGAAGGTTTTTCATCGAATCTACCAGCTGGAGTTTTTTTTTCACCAATATGTATCAGACCATTTAAAAAAGTGCCCGTTGTAAGAATTATTTTAGATGATTTAATTTCTTTTCCGGATTTAGTTATAAATCCAATTATGTTATTATTATCAAAGTTGAACTTGATTACAGGATCAGAAAAAATGCTTAAATTACAGTAGTTTACAAGTTTTTGCTGCATAAATTTTTTATATAATGATCTATCACTTTGAGTTCTTGGTCCTCTTACTGCAGGACCTCTACTTCTATTTAATAACCTAAATTGTATACCTGATTTATCTGCTACATCAGCCATAACTCCATCAAGGGCATCTATTTCTCTAACTAGGTGCCCTTTACCCAAGCCACCAATCGCTGGGTTACAAGACATTTCTCCTATTTTATCAAAACTGTGAGTAAATAATGCAGTATTAACTCCAGATCTTGCTGATGCAGCAGCAGCTTCGCATCCAGCATGACCACCTCCAACTACTACAACATCAAATGATAATTCATTTTTCATAATTGTAATTTATTATCGATCTTAAATTTTACAAGAAAACACTTAAATAAGCTAAATAAGTTAGTAATACCAACGATTATTTACCAATACAAAAATCATTAAAAATTGACCCCAATACCTCTTCCACATCAACCTTTCCTACAATCATTCCTAAATATCTCGTTGCTAACCTTATATCTTCTGCGGCTTGGTCAAAATCTTCTAAAGAATTTTTTTCCTCAAAGTTTGATAAGTGCTCAACACATTTTTCAAGATTTATTCTGTGTCTTTGTCTTGTAATATAAATATCTTCATTAGAAATAAATTTATTTTTTAAATTTTCTTTAATCTTATCAATAAGTTTGTCTATGTTTTTTTCCTCTTTAATTGAGATATGAATTGAATTGAATTTTGTTAGTTCATTTCTAATATGATCTATGCCAAGGTCCATCTTATTGATTACTATAATTGAGTTATTTATTTGAAAATTCTTCAAAAAGCTAGAAAAATCAACACTTTTAGGCTCTATAACAATTAAATTTAAATCGGCACTTTCGGCTCTTTCCAAAGCTAACTTTATACCTCTTTTTTCAATTTCATCTTTTGATTCTCTTATGCCAGCGGTATCAGATACTACAACTGGAAAACCATCTAAATTTAAATGTGCTTCAATAACATCTCTAGTGGTTCCAGCAATTTCAGAAACAATTGCAACTTCTCTCTTTGATAAATAATTTAGCAAAGATGATTTTCCAGCATTTGTAGGACCAACGATTGCAATTTTAAAACCCTCTCTTATTCTTTCACCTACTTTTTGATCATTTAATATTTTTTTTATTTCATTTTTAATGCTTTTGGTTTCTGAATGTATATTTTGTAACAAATTGCTAGGCAAGTCATCTTCAGGAAAATCGATTTTAGCTTCAATATTTGATAATATTTTTAACAATCTTTCTCTTAAAGAATTAAATTTTTCAGAACTTTTGCCAGACATAATTTTTATAGCTTGTTGTCTTTGAATTTCTGTTTCTGATGAAATTAGATCAGAGATACTTTCGGCTTTAAGTAAATTTATCTTTCCATTTTGGAAAGCAATTTTAGTAAATTCACCTGGTTCGGCTAATCTGCATCCATTAATTTTTGAAATACACATGCTCATGGCATCTATAACGGCTTTACTTCCATGAATGTGAAATTCAGCCATATCCTCGCCTGTGTAGCTTTCAGGACCTGGAAACCATAATAATATTCCCTCATCAATTAACTCTTTTGTTTGAGGATTTACAAACTTTCTCAAAGATGCAATTTTGGGACTTGGGGTTGGTAAAAAAGTAATATTTTTCAATACATTTTCAGTGTTTGGCCCTGATACTCGAATTACTGCAATCCCCGATAACCCTGGTCCAGATGAAAGTGCGTAAATTGTCATTTTATTATAGCTACAATATGAATTTAATATAAAAATAATTCAATGATTATTTGGCTAGCATCTTATCCTAAAAGTGGAAACACGTGGGTTAGATCATTTTTATCAGCATACTACTATACAAACGATGGAAAATTTAGTTTTGATTTGCTAAAAAAAATCAAACAGTTTCCTAGTAAAGAATTTTTTGATGAAAGATTAAAGAGTATCGATGAAGCTTCTGAAAATTGGTTGGTTGCTCAAAGAAAATTAAAAGAAAAAAATAAATTCCAATTTCTTAAAACTCATAATATAAATGGCGCATATAAAGGAAGAAAGTTTACTACTAGTGAGTACACAGTGGGGGCTATTTATATAGTTAGAGATCCCAGAAATGTTCTAACTTCATTAATGAATCATTATTCACTCGATGAGGATAGTGCGCTTGAAATGATTAATAATATTTACAGAAATTTAAAAGATGAGAATGATAGTAACAATTATTCAAATTATTCTTTTATAAGTTCTTGGTCTAATAATTATTACTCATGGAAAAATTCAAAAAATATTAACACATTATTAATTAAATATGAAGATTTGCAAAATGATAGTGAAAATAGTTTTAGAAAGATATTAAATTTTACCAATAAAATAATATTAAAAGAAAAGAGTATTGATAAGCATAAGTTTAAATTAGCAATTGAAACCACTAATTTTGATGTTTTAAAAACACAGGAAGAAAACCATGGATTTGAAGAAGCAGTATTTTCATCAAGAGATGGCAAATTTAAAACATTTTTCAACTTAGGTAAAAAAAATAATTACAAAAATTTACTTAAATCAAAAACAATAACTGTTATAGAAAAAATATTTGAGAAAGAGATGAGAGAATTAGGCTATCTCTAAATTATGAAGGTTTATTCATTGAATTAAAAAATTCTGAATTATTTTTCGTATCTTTGAGTTTTGAATTAATAAATTCAATTGCATCCATTGATCCCATTGGTGCAATAATTCTTCTTAGGACATTCATTTTTTGAAGATCATTTTTTTCAAATATTAATTCCTCTCTACGAGTACCAGATTTTGTAATATCAATTGCAGGAAATATTCTTTTCTCAGAAATTTTCCTATCTAATATAGTCTCGCTATTGCCGGTCCCTTTGAATTCTTCAAATATAACTTCGTCCATTCTACTTCCAGTATCAATTAAAGCTGTTGCAATGATTGTTAGAGATCCCCCTTCTTCTATATTTCTAGCAGCACCAAAAAAACGCTTCGGCCTTTGAAGAGCATTAGCATCTACACCGCCTGTTAACACTTTCCCAGAACTTGGAACTACAGCATTATAGGCTCTACCTAATCTTGTGATGGAATCGAGTAATATTACAACATCTTTTTTATGCTCTGTTAATCTTTTAGCTTTTTCAATAACCATTTCAGCAACAGCAACGTGTCTCTGTGCTGGTTCATCAAAAGTTGAACTGATAACTTCCCCTTTAACAGTTCTTTGCATATCTGTAACCTCCTCTGGTCTTTCATCGATTAACAAAACCATAAGATAACACTCTGGATGATTTGCCGTTATTGAGTTTGCTATACTTTGTAGGATCATTGTTTTTCCAGCTTTTGGAGGTGAAATAATTAATGACCTTTGACCTTTACCAATAGGACTTACAAGATCGATTAATCTTGGGGTTAAATCTACTTTCTTTTCAATTTTACTACTTTCAACTTCCATAACTAATTGTTTATTTGGATATAAAGGAGTTAAATTATCAAAAGCTATTTTATGTTTAAATTTATCTGTCTCTTCAAAATTGATTTTACTTACCTGAAGTAATGCAAAATATCTTTCACCTTCTTTAGGAGCTCTTATTGGTCCTTCAACTGTATCACCGGTTCTCAAACCAAATCGTCGAATTTGATTTGGACTTACATAAATATCGTCTGCTCCTGGTAAATAGTTCGACTCCATTGCCCTAAGGAATCCAAAACCGTCTTGAAGCAATTGCAATACTCCACCTCCGGTTATTTCTTCACCTTTTTCTGCAAGCTTCTTTAAAATTGCAAAATAAATTTCTTGCCTTCTTAATGTGCTTGCATTTTCAATTCCTAAATTTTCTGCCTCTGTAATAAGTTTCTCAGAGCTCTTTTGTTTTAGTTCTTGAATGTTCATATTTATTGGGGGTTAATTTGTGATAATGAAAGTATAATTATGTGTTAATAAAATTTCAACCCTATAAAGGCTTAAATATTACGACAAAAACAATCAAAATTAGCAATATTGTAGGTATTTCATTGATAAATCTATAAAATTTATGAGATCGGTTATTTCGATTAATATTAAACTGATTGAGAATTTTACCTAAATAAAAATGATAAAGAGTAAGCAATGATACAAATACAATTTTAAGAACCATCCAAGTTTGACCCAATTGTTCAAATCCTACAGAGTGAATTAAGAGTAAACCAAATAACCATGATAGGGTCATGGCTGGTGTCATGATGTAAAAATATAATTTTCTTTCCATAACTTTAAATATTTCTGAAGTTTTAATCTCATCATTATTTTGAGCGTGGTAAACAAAAATTCTTGGAAGATATAACAATCCAGCCATCCAAGAGATAACCGATATTAAATGTAGTGATTTAAAAAGAAGATAATAATTCATTAATCAAATGTTTCGTTTAATTAGATTACTTAATAAATTGACGTGATCGTCACTATCATTTAGGCATGGGATCATATCAAAATTTTCACCCCCAGAATCTATGAAGCTTTCTTTGCCCTGGATTAATATTTCTTCCAAGGTTTCTACACAGTCCGAGGAAAATCCAGGGCAAATTGCAAGAACATTTTTTACACCTTCTTTAGGTAAGTTTTCTAAAGTTTTATCTGTATATGGTTGGAGCCATTCTTGAGGACCAAACCTCGATTGGAAAGTTGTTTTAATTTTAATTGAACTAAATTTTTCTGATATTAGCCTTGTAGTTTTATGACAATAACAGTGGTATGGATCCCCTTTATCAAAATATTTTTTTGGAATGCCATGATAAGATGCTAAAATTAAATCTGGTTTCCAATTTATTTCACTTATTTTTTTATTGATAGAATTAACCAATGCATCGATATACAATGTATTTGATTCATAATGAGGTATTATCTTTAAAGATGGCTGCCACCTCATATTCATTAATGATCTATAGACTTCATCACAAACCGTAGCTGTGGTAGCAGCAGCATACTGAGGATATAGTGGTAAAATTATTAAATTTTCGCATCCCTCTTTGTGTAACTTGCTAATTTTACTTTTAATGCTTGGGTTACCATATCTCATTGCAAAATCTATAACTAGGTTTTCACCACTTAAAGAAGCAGATACTTTTTCCGTTTGTCTTATAGTGTAATAGAGTAATGGTGACATATTCTCCTCTTTCATCCAAATTTCCTTGTAAGCTTTTGCTGTCTTAGAAGGTCTAAAAGTAAGAATAAAAAAATTTAGAATTATTTGCCATATGATAGGATTAACTTCGATAACTCTCTTATCAGATAAAAACTCTTTTAAATATTTTCTAATATCGAACCAACTTGTAGAGTCGGGGGTGCCTAAATTAATTAGTAATATACCTGTTTTTCCAAATTTGACAGGTGGGTGTTGTTGATTCATTTATAGCCTCTTACTATTTGTATTAATTCATAAACCATTTCAACTTTCGTTTCAGGTAAAATACCATGCCCCAAATTAAACACATAAGGGTGGTCTTTGAATATTTCTAGATATTTTAACGTTTCTTTTTTTAAAGTTTCTTTTTCAGTAAGAAGGAATTTTGGATCTAATCCACCTTGAATTGGTATATCTAGTGTTTCTACTAAACTCTTGGCATCGATGTTGTAATCGATATTTACCATGCTTGGTTTTACGATTTTAGAAAATTGTACATAATCTGATATGTCTCTCGGAAAACATATAACTGGCACACCAAGCTTTTTTACATGGTTAACTAATGATAATGTTGGATTATATAAAAACCTATCAAAATCTTTCTTTATAAGCCCAGCCCAACTATCAAAAATTTGAATAATTGTGGCTCCAGCATTTATTTGGTTTTCTATATGAATTTTAATAAATTTATCCAATAAATTTAATAGTTCATCTATAAAAATTTTATCTTTCAAAAGATCACTAGGCAATCCTTTTTTAGGTGAGACCTTATTAAGCATATAAACTAATAATGTCCATGGGGCTCCAACGAAACCAATTATATCTTTGTCTTTAAGATCTTTACTATCTTTTAAATTTGATAATAATTTATATATTGGAGCTAAATTTTTTTTGAAACTATTTTCTGTAATTTTTTGAAGTTCAGTTATTTCTAAACTTCCTAAATTAGGACCTAAATTTTTTTTAAATTCTACAGTTTGACCCATGCCATACGGGACCATCAGAATATCTGAAAATATTATTGCAGCATCAAAGTCGAATCTTTTTATAGGTTGTAACGTTATTTCCTCTGATAAATCGGGATTTAAGCATAATTTGATAAAATCAGGATTTTCTTTTCTAATATCTCTAAATTCTGGCAAATACCTTCCAGCTTGTCTCATTAACCATATAGGATTAATTTTAGTGTTTCTGTTTATTAAACATTCTTTTATTGGTGTCATTTATATTAAGTTAATTATATTTAATTGTATTATTAGTATGTATTGTGGATAACGTAAATTACTCAATTTCAACACTTTATTAACTTTTTATACATTTAGTCTCTTAAAAAATCCTTTAAAAACTTGACTATTTAATTATTTTATAAACCTTAAAATTGTTAATAAGATATCAACACTAAATTTAAATGTTAATTAAATGATTGTAAAAAAACTTATCTTAGAATTTTTGCTATAAAAGAAATCATTTATAGACTCTTAATAGGTTTATAAACAATTTATACATGAGAAATACACATCAAATTTTTTTAATTTCAGACTCAACTGGTGAAACACTAGATAGAATATTTATGGCTTTAAAAGCTCAGTTTAATAATTTTAATTATGAGTTGAGTCAATTTTCGTTTACAAGAACTGAAACCCAAATATCAACTATTCTTAAAAATGCCAAGGATAAAGAAAGTCCAATTATATTATATACTGTAGTTAACAGCAAACTTGCAAAGTTTCTAGCTGATGAAGCAAACAAAATCGGAATACCATGTTTTGGAGTTTTAGGAGATTTAATCTTAAATTTTTCAAAAATCTTAAATCAAAAGGCAACACATAAACCTAGTGGTCAACATGTTTTAAATGATGAATACTATAAAAGGATTGAAGCAATCCAATTTACTATGAATCATGATGATGGAAATCAAACTGAAAATATTCTTGAATCCGATATCATTCTGGTTGGAGTTAGCAGAACAAGCAAAACTCCAACTTCTATCTATCTAGCAAATAGAGGTTTAAAAACATCTAATATACCATTAGTTAATGAAATGAGTATTCCGAAGGATGTAATAAGTGCAACAAATTTGTGCATTGTTGGATTGGTAACAGAAGCTGAACGATTATTTGATATCAGACGGAATAGACTAAATACATTAAAAGAAAATGAGGCATCCGATTATACCAATTTAGAAAAAATAAAAAGCGAAGTAGAGGAGTCTAAAAAAATATTCAAAAAAAATAAGTGGCCAACTATTGATGTAACAAGGAAATCTGTTGAGGAAACTGCTGCTTCAATTATTAAAATATTTGAGATAAAAAATAGAAATGAATAAAATAATTTTAGCTTCTAAAAGCAAAGTGAGAAGAGAAATATTATCTAAATATAACATCGATTGTATCGTTGAACACTCCAATGTTGATGAAGAACCAGTTAAAAAAAGTCTTTTAAACGAAGGCGCATCACCCGAAATTATATCTAAGAATTTGGCAGAATTAAAAGCTAATAAAGTTAGTCAGAAAATTAATAACTACTTAGTTCTCGGTGCCGATAGTGTAATTGATTTAAATGGTGAATTGATCTCTAAACCTGAAAATAGAAATCAGGCTCTCGGCATACTAAAAAAATTAAATGGTAAAGTGCATCAATTGATAAGCTCTGTTTGTATATCAAAAAATGGGTCTATGATATGGAACTATACAGATAAGGCAAATTTAACAATGAAAGATTTTTCAGATAATGAATTAAAAAAATATTTAGAAAAATTAACAGATGAAGCTTTGTATTCATATAATGTGTACCAAATAGAGGGTGAGGGAAAGAAACTATTTTCTAAAATTGATGGAGATGAAAATACTATAATGGGACTTCCTGTTGATAAAATTAAACAATATGTTGAGAGCTTGTGATGAAAAAATATTTAGTTATTGGTAATCCCATAGATCATTCCTTATCCCCGAAACTTCAAAATTATTGGATAAAATTAAATAAAATTGAGGCAATTTATGGCAAATTACAAGCGCATGATGAAGATCTGAAAGAATTGTGTAACAATATTAAAAATGGCCAAATAGATGGGCTTAACGTTACGGTTCCTTTCAAGAAAAAAATCATTCCCTTTTTGGATATTCTTAGCGGTCATGCGTTAAGAACTCAATCTGTCAATACAGTTTGTTTAAATAATGGAAATGTAACAGGATACAATACTGATATAGATGGATTTGAACTTAGTATTAACAACTTGAATTATGATGTGGTCAACAAAAAAATTGTTATTTTAGGAGCCGGCGGAGTTGTACCCTCAATAATATATGCTTTAAAAAGAATGAATGCATCCCAAATTTATTTAAGCAATAGAACAAAAGAGAAAGCGGACATATTAAAAAATATATTTGGAGGAATAGAAGTTTTTGAATGGGGCAAACTTCCTGAGTGTGATATGATTATAAATGCCACTAGCTTGGGATTAAAAAAAAATGATAAGTTCGAAATTAATTTTTCAAAACTAGGCAAAGATAAATTTTTCTTTGATGTTATATATAATCCCTTCAATACAGAATTTGCTGAAGCTGGTAACAAACCAGGAAATATATTCGAAAATGGTTTGCATATGTTCTTATTTCAAGCTCAGAAAGCATTTAGTATTTGGCATAATATTGAACCAAAGATTGATCAAGAAGTAATAAAATTTTTAAAAGGAAAAAATTTGTGAGACTTAGAAAAAAAACAGCAATAATAACAGGTTCTGCCTCTGGTTTTGGGGAGGGTATTGCAAAAAAGTTTACAGATGAAGGAGCAAATTTAATAATGGTAGATATAAATTCTAAATTATTAAAGAAAGTTTCAAAAAAATTATCACAAGATTATTTTGTTGCTGATGTATCTAGTGCTAAAGACTTTAATTCTCTATTAAAATATTCGAGCAAAAAATTCAATTCTGTTGATATATTTGTAAATAATGCTGGAATAACACATAAACCCAAAGCCATGGAAACTGTGACTGAAATAGAGTTTGATAATGTATTTAATGTCAATGCGAAATCTGTTTATTTTTCTGGAAAATATTTTGTACCGAAAATGAAAAAAATAAAAAAGGGAGTAATTTTAAATGTTGCCTCAACAGCTGGGTTATCCCCAAGACCAAAATTAAATTGGTATAATGCAAGCAAAGGTTGGATGATTACAGCAACAAAAGCTATGGCTATAGAATTGGCTCCATACAATGTCAGAGTTAATGCTATTGCCCCAGTTGCTGGAAAAACTCCTTTATTAAAATCTTTTATGGGAGGTAATTCAAGAAAGAAAAAACAAGCATTCTTGTCCACGATTCCAATTGGAAGATTCTCAACCCCACTAGATATGGGGAATGCGGCATGTTTCTTGTGTTCAGATGAAGCGAGTATGATTACAGGAACCATTTTAGAGGTGGATGGTGGGAGATGTATATAATATTTTTATGATTAAAATAGGAATTGTGGGTGGCATTGGATCTGGAAAATCTTTTATTGCAAAGTTATTTAATTCACCAGTGTTTAATGCAGATAAAGAAGTAAATTATTTATACAAAAACAGCAAAAATTGTTTCACAAAATTAAAAAATCAAATTCCAAAATTTGTAAAATCTTTTCCAATATCAAAAAAAGAACTTATAGCAGCAATCAATTATAACAATCAAAATTTAAAAAAAATATCACTAATTGTACATCCATTGGTACGAAAAAAAATGAATACTTTTTTAAAAAAAAATAAAAAAAATAAAATTGTAGTTCTTGATGTTCCTTTGCTTGTAGAAAATAAACTTTACAAAAAAGATTATATCTTAGTATTTGTTAACTCTAAAAAAAGTAAAGTTATAAAAAGACTAAAAAAAAGAAAAAATTATAATGTAAGTATTCTTAAGAAACTAAAAGAAAATCAAGTTATGCTGTCAAAAAAAAGAAAATTAGCAAAATATATTGTCGATAATAATTATAGTGCCAATATAATGAAAAAAAAAATTAATATTTTAAAAAAAACAATTTTAAATGAAAGAAATAGTACTTGATACAGAAACGACAGGCTTATCTGTAAAAGATGGACATAGAATTGTCGAAATAGGTTGCATAGAATTAGACAATTTAGTTCCAACTAAAAATATTTTTCACTGTTATTTAAATCCTGAGAGAAATGTATCGGAAAGGGCTCTTAAGATCCATGGATATACTGATGAATTCCTATCAACTAAAAAGAAATTTAATGAAGTAGTAGATGAATTTTTAGAATTTATAGAGGGAAAGAAAATTGTTATTCACAATGCCGATTTTGATATAAGCCACTTAAATAATGAACTTTCATTGATAGGTAGAAAACATATTAAAATGGAAAATGTTGTAGACACTTTAGAAATAGCTAGAAATAAGTTTCCTGGTTCTGGAATTAGTCTTGATGCACTTTGTAAAAGATTTAGGATTGACAATTCAAAAAGAGAAAAACATACTGCAATACTTGATTGTGAATTGTTATTTAAAGTTTATATAAATTTAATAGACCAAAAAGAACCATCTTTTGAATTTTTAAGTCAAAAAGAGAAACAAAATTCTGATAATAAAACATCAAATAATTACTCAAAAATTATAATCAAACCTTCTACTGAAGAATTATTAGAACACAAAAATTTTATCAGCAAAGAATTAAAAAAAAATTTTTATTAATTAAACTTTTGATTATATAGCTTTTCAAAATCAACTTTTTTTTCCAAAATTAAATCTGGAAAACCTGCATGTTTAATAATACTTAAAAATATTTTTTCTAAACCTGGGTAAATCTCATTTTGGACTTCAATAAGTATGATTCTTTCTAAATCATCTTTTTTTAAATTCTTATCTATTATTTTTATAACCGTGGAATATGAAATTTCAAAATATGACTTTCTTTTATTATCGTTAGGATCCTTATAATGTAATTTTGTAATTACCTCTATCATGTCGTTTTTCATCGCCTTTGTAGTAACATTAATACCAAGTGTATATTTTGTAATATATTCTTTGCTAAAAATAAAAGTCTGAGCGTCAGGAATTTCTACTGAAAGATCTTTTATATAATTCAAAACAATTTCATATTTTTTTGTCATCATCTTCACCTAAATCTTCGTATTCTCCATCAATATAATTATTAGTTTCTTTTTTTTTATACTGTTTTTTTTTTATAAATTTTCCTAAAATTAATCGTCTTGTTAATGGCACAACCAATAAAATTCCAACTAAATCTGTTGCAAACCCAGGAAATATTAAAAGTAAAGCTGCAAAAGCCAATGTTGCTCCAGAGATTAACTCATAAATAGGCATTTCATTTTTAATTAACTGACTCATTCCTGATTTAAGAGTGTTAAATCCTTCATACCTTGCATAAGCAACCCCTGCCACTGCAGTAATTAATATGAGTAAAACTGTGTTAAATGCTCCTATTTGAGAACCAATTTTAATAAATAAGTAAATCTCAATAAGAGGAATACCAATTATCAGAAATAATACTGTGTTCATTTGTCTATAATTTAATTAGCAGGTTGAAATTATCAACATAGTAAATATTATATTCGTATGAGTTATAGTTTTGAATACATCGATATTATACTTCTTGCAATGATTGCAGGGTTTATTTTTTTAAGATTACGTGGAATTTTAGGCAAAAAAACTGGATTTGAAGAAGATATAGAGTCAAGTTTTGCTCATGAAGCCCCACCATCAAAACCTAATGTTAATTTAAATGCAAATACGTTCGACGAAAACGCTAAAATAGAGTTTGTTAAAGGTGCTAAGATTGCTTATGAAACAATAATAACTAATTTTGCTAATGGAAAGATAAAAGACATAAAATCATTACTTGATAAAAACGTTTATCTGCAATTTGAGCAAGCAATTAAAGATAGAGATGAAAAAAAGTTTTCTTCAGAAACAACATTCATTGGAATTAATTCAGCTGAAGTCAAAGAACATCAACAAAATAAAAATATGTTAGAAGTTACAGTAGAATTTGTAAGTGAAATTATTTCATGTGTTAAAGATAAAGATAACAAAGTTGTTTCAGGCGATCCTGAAAAAATTAAAAAAGTTTTAGATACTTGGAAATTTTCTAAAGATAGTCGATCTTCAAATCCTAATTGGCTTCTAATTGATACTCAAGCTTGATAAATAAGCTATCAGATAAAGATAAAAAAGACTGGCAAGATTTCCTAGACAGTTCAGAAAAACTTCAAAGCAAAGATGTTGATCAGTTAAATAATCAAATAACTTCAGAAAGATCAATCGATCTTCACGGATATACTTTAGAAGAGGCTAACAAAAAAATTTCTGAATTTATTGAGAATTGTTATTTAAATAAAGTAAAGAAAGTAAATGTTATAACTGGAAAAGGAATGAGATCAAAAAATCTACAAGATCCATATAAATCTAAAGACTTAAGTATCTTAAAATATTCCGTACCTGAATATATCAGAAATAATACTGAATTAATGAATAAGATTATTAAAATTGACTTTGAAGCAGTTAATAGTCCATCAAAAGGAAATTTTGATATATTTATAAAAACTATAAAATAAATTTAGAAAGATCAGTATCTTTTACTAATTCACCAATATTATCTTTTATATATTTACCGTCTACGGTAATTTTTTCTCCAGATCTATCTGTTGCTGTAAAACTAATTTCATCTAAAACTCTTTCGATAATCGTATGAAGTCTTCTTGCCCCTATGTTTTCAACAGAGGAATTTACTTCACTAGCTATGTGAGCAATAGTATTTATTCCATCTTCTGTAAATTCCAAGTCCACATTCTCTGTTTTTAAAAGTGCTTTATATTGTTTTATTAAGCTATTATCTGGCTCTTTTAATATTCTTATAAAATCTTCACTATTAAGTGCGTCTAGCTCAACTCTTATTGGTAGTCTACCTTGCAACTCAGGTAAAAGATCCGATGGTTTTGCTAATTGAAAAGCCCCTGAAGCAATAAACAAAATATGATCTGTCTTAACAGTTCCATATTTTGTACTAACCGTTGTTCCCTCTATTAGTGGTAATAAATCTCTTTGAACACCCTCTCTTGAAACATCACCACCAACTCTATCTGTTCTTGCAGAAATTTTATCAATTTCATCTAAAAAAACGATACCATTATTTTCAGTTGAGTCTTTTGCTGATTTTATAATTTTGTCTTGTTCGATAAGTTTATCTGACTCTTCATTTATCAAAATTTCGTGAGATTCTTTTACTGACATTTTCTTTTTCTTAGCCTTTTGCCCCATAGATTTTCCAAGCATGTCAGATATATTTATCATTCCAACATTTGCGCCAGGCATTCCAGGTATCTCAAAAGATGGCATTTGATTAGAATCACTTACTGCTATTTCTATTTCATTGTCATCTAAGTCTCCATCTCTTAGTCTTTTCCTAAAACTTTCTCTTGTTGCAACACTTGCTTTATTTCCAACTAAGGCATCTAAAACCCTGTCTTCGGCCAATTTTTGTGCTTGAGCATGAACTTCTTTTCTTTTTTTAACCTTTTCCATTGCAATTGCGATTTCCAATAAATCTCTTACAATTTGTTCTACATCACGTCCCACATATCCTACTTCAGTAAATCTTGTAGCTTCAACTTTTACAAATGGTGCTTCTGCTAATTTTGACAGTCTTCTTGAGATCTCAGTTTTTCCAACACCAGTTGGTCCGATCATTAAAATATTTTTTGGAAGAACTTCGTCTTTCATATCATCATTCAATGCTTGTCTTCTCCATCTATTTCTTAAAGCGATAGCAACAGCTCTTTTAGCTTTATTTTGCCCAACAACAAATCTATCTAATTCTGAAACAATTTCCCTAGGTGATAATGAATTTGTAATCGTTGTTTTTTCTTTTTCTACTTTACCTTTGGGAAATGTTGTTACGTTTGAGTTTTCCATTATATTTTCTCCATACTCAAATTATCATTCGTAAATACACAAATATCAGAAGCAACTTTAATAGATTTTTTAGCAATTTCTTCTGCAGACATATTAGTATCCATTAATACCTTTGCGGCTGCCAAGGCATAATTTCCGCCTGAACCAATTCCAATTACATCTCCCTCAGGTTCAAGAACATCACCTGTTCCCGAAATTATAAAACTTTTTTCTTTATCACCTATTGCCATTAAGGCTTCTAATCTTCTTAAGTATTTGTCTGTACGCCAATCTTTTGCTAATTCTACAGCAGCTCTTGTCAGATTACCCGCATGTTTTTCAAGCTTCGACTCTAATCTTTCAAACAATGTTAATGCATCTGCTGTTGATCCTGCAAAACCTGCGATCACATTTCTTTTCTCAATTTTACGAACTTTGTTAGCAGTTTTCTTAATTACCGTATTACCCATGCTAACTTGACCGTCACTGGCCACTACTACGTCATTATTTTTTCTTACAAGTACAATTGTTGTCATGACCTATAGATGGATACGAATTTTAATAGTTCAAGTCTAGGTTTAGTATTATTGATATAATCAAAAATACCTATATACCTAATTTAAATTATGAAAAGAAAAGCAAAAATAGCTAGAAAAACAAAAGAAACCAATATCAGCGTTGATTTAAACATTGATGGAAAAGGTAAGTACAAAGTTGACACAGGAATAGGATTTTTAGATCACATGTTAGAGCAGTTATCTAAGCATTCATCAATGGATTTAACTGTTAAAGCCAAAGGCGATACACACATTGATCTTCATCACACAACAGAAGATACTGGAATTGCTATTGGTGAATGCTTAAAAAAAGCTTCAAAAAAATTTGTAGGCATTAAAAGATATGCTCACATTCTTTTACCAATGGATGAAACATTAACACGAGTTGCAATAGACGTTTCGAACAGACCTTATTTGATCTGGAATGTAAAATTAAAAGTTGAAAAACTTGGTGAGATGGACACCGAATTATTTAAAGAGTGGTTCCAAGCATTTTCACAAGCCGCAGGAATTACTTTGCACGTTGAAAATATTTATGGTGATAATAGTCATCACATCATAGAGTCTTGTTACAAAGGACTAGCTAGAACTTTAAGAGCTGCATTAGAATTGGATCCAAGAAACAAAAGTACAATTCCTTCGACAAAGGGTTCTTTATAAGATTAATGGACGTCACAATTGTTGACTATAAATCAGGTAATATTAGTTCTGTAATTAACTCCTTTAAGGAAGTTGCAAAAGATAAAGTTAATATCGAAGTAACTTCTGATTTAAGAAAAATTAAATCAAGCGATAAGGTAGTTTTACCAGGGCAGGGCTCATTTAAAAGCTGCATTGAAGGTTTAAATAGCATTAATGGATTAATTGATACTTTAAATGAATTTGTATTAAATAATAAAAAACCTCTTTTAGGAATTTGTGTAGGTCTTCAAATGTTTGCAGATGTTGGTTATGAAGAAGTTGAGACTAAGGGATTAGGTTGGATCTCTGGTAAAGTTTCTAAAATTGATAATCAAGATGGAAAATATAAACTTCCTCATATTGGTTGGAACCAAATAAATATTATTAAGGAAAGTAAAATTTTTAAAGATATAGAAAATAACTCACATATGTATTTCGTCCACAGCTATGAATTTATTCCAAAAGATAATTTAGTGACTGCTGCTACAACTGATTATGCATCAAATATAGTTTGTGCAGTAGAGAAAGAAAATATATTTGGAACGCAGTTTCACCCTGAAAAAAGTGATAAAACTGGTCTAAAAATAATTGGTAATTTTATAAATTTATAAAATGAAAAAATTTATTTTAGCGATTATTATAAATTTATTATGTTATTTAAATTATGCTAATGCAAAAGTTAAATCAGAACATATAACATTTCCAAAACATTTTTATACTGATCAGATAGAATTTTGTCTTGATGCAGGAAATGAAAGTTTTAAGTCTAATTATACTAAAAGTAGAATTGAAAGCTTAATCAATTTGGATTGGATGAGTGAATGGGCAAAAGGAAATTCGAGAAGTGTAAATCATGAAAATTTAACAGGTCCAATGACGTTATTCGCGGTTACCACACATACCGCAATTGGAAATAATGACAAAGAAGAAATTAATTTAGCTAAAAATGTTCTAATTCAGATGGCAAAGGCAAATATCTTGTATGAAACAATAGGAAGAGAAGAACTAAAAAAAAAGCCTCGATGTTGGAAAGATGGTAATCCAGAAGCACCTTGTTGGTATCATGCTTATGAATTTGCAAGAGATGCTTTCGCAAATTACATGATTATTGCCACTTATTTAAAAGAACACTTAAGCAAAGAAGAACTAAAGATAGTAAATAAATATATAAAAAAAATGCATAAAAAATTTATAAAACCAGAGGAATTCGCAAATAAAAAAAAAGGTTTTTATGCAATGGCAAATGGAGGAATTCCAAATTTAGTTTATGCGAGCTGGACAAATAATAAAAAATTAGCTGCTAAAGAAATTAATTTTAGATTAAATTATATCGATAAGGTGTTTTACGATGATGGTTATATTAATAACAATTCTTTTAGAGGTTACAGAGGCCTATGGTATCACTCTTACGGACTGAATTCCGCTTTAGGATATATTTATTTGGCTGATTTATGGGGTGCAAAAATTCCAAAAAAAATTATTAAAAAAGTAACAACAGCAGCCGAGGTCCTAAATTTAGGAATTACAAATTATGAGAAATTTGCTTCAAGAAAGTATGATGGAGATCAAAATAATAACCAATATAAAAAGAAAAATGCAAGGATGCATACTCACCAGGAAGCATTGGCAATTGATACTTTGATGGAAATGATTACTGGTATAAAATTAGAAACAGACCCAACTTATTTACGTAAAAGACCCAAGTCAGGCATTGATGATTTGATTGGTTTTAATGCAAACTGTGTAAAAAAATGAAAATATTCCCTGCAATAGATATTAAAGATAAAAAGTGCGTTAGATTAATTAAAGGAGATTTTGAAAATAAAACTGAATATGAAATGTCTCCTGTAGAGCAAGCTGGGAAATATAAAGATAATGGATTTAAAAATTTACATATAGTTGACTTGGACGGTGCATTAACTGGAGATCCAATTAATATTGATATTATTTACAATATCGTTGGAAAATTTGATCTTAAGATTGAAATAGGAGGCGGAATAAGAAATTTTGAGACTATTCAAAAATATATTGATGCTGGGGTCGAAAAAGTAATTTTGGGAAGTGCTGCCATAAAAGATAGAAGATTTTTAGAAGAAGCTTGTAAAAAATTTTCAAATCAAATTGCCTTAGGTTTAGATGCTAAAGATGGTCATCTTGCAATCTCAGGCTGGACAGAAGAGTCAGATAAACTGACAACTGAATATCTGAAAAAAGTAAATAATTACGGAGTTAGTAGAATTATTTACACAGATATTAATAGAGATGGAACTAAGCAAAGTCCTAATTTTGAAGAAACTCAAAAAGTGGCAAATATTTCAAACTGTCCAGTAGTTATATCTGGTGGTGTATCTTCAATTAGTGACATTAAAAGAGCTAAAAATTTAAATAATATTGAAGGTGTTATAGTCGGAAAAGCTATATACGACGGAGACATAAAGTTAGATGAACTTGCAAAAGAAATAGATGCTTAAAAATAGAATTATTCCTTGCTTAGATGTTAAAAATGGTCGTGTTGTAAAAGGTATTAACTTTGTTGATCTTAAAGATGCAGGAGATCCTGTTGAACAAGCAAAGATTTATAGTGATGGTGGTGCAGATGAAATTTGCTTTTTAGACATAACTGCTTCAAATGAAAATAGAGATACTATTTATGAAGTGGTGGAGAAAACTTCTAAAAAATGTTTCGTACCACTAACTGTAGGTGGTGGTGTTAGAAGTATTGATGACATTAATAAATTACTTAATTGTGGGGCTGATAAAGTATCAATCAATACAGCAGCTGTTCAAAATTCAAAAGTCGTTGAAGATAGCTCTAGAAAATTTGGGTCACAATGCATTGTAGTTGCAATTGATGCAAAGAGAAAAAACGATGGATGGGAAATCTTTACTCATGGTGGCAGAAATCCAACAGGCATAAATGCTTTAGAATTTGCATCTAAAATGGAGAAATGTGGTGCCGGAGAGCTCCTTGTGACCTCTATGGATAAAGATGGAACTCAGTCTGGATATGACATTGAATTAATGCAAAAGATATCATCCATGGTCAATATTCCAGTTATTGCATCAGGTGGAGTTGGAACACTAGATCATTTAGTAGATGGAATAAAATCAGGTGCTAGTGCAGTTTTAGCTGCATCTATATTCCATTATGGCACTTATTCAGTAAATGAAGCAAAGCAATATTTGGCTTCAAAAGATATACCTGTTAGGATTTAGTATGTTAAAGATTTTAGAAGATCTCGTAAACCTTGCAAGAGAGCGAAAAATTAACCCTATTGAAGGCTCATACACGAATAAGCTTTTAGAAGATAAAACTTTAGCAAAAGAAAAGGTTTTAGAGGAAATAAATGAACTAATAGAAGCTGTAGAGCAAGACTCAAACAAAATCCATGAAGCTGCAGATGTTTTATATCACTTAATTATGTATCTAGAAAAAAGTGGAATAAAAATTGAAGAAGTAATGGAAGAATTAAAGAGTAGAAAAAAATAAATTTATAATTTACTTGGCAACCAGGTTGAGAATATTGGAAAGAGTATCATTAGTATTCCATAAATTATTCCAACGATTGTAAATAGAGGAACTTCTTTGAAAGCTTTCGCTGGATTTTCTTTGATAACACCTGCAGCTGTATAAATACCTACGCACACGGGGGGTGTGATCATTCCTATTCCCGCAAATGCAACAAACACAACATAAAGATGAAGTAGGCTTTGATTAAATGATAATGTGATTGCTGCAAAAATTGGTACCGTTAAATAAAATACAGGAACAATTTCTATAAACGTTCCAAGAATTAAACAAATTGCCCCTAACATTATCCAGAATAGATTTACGCTCACACCTTTATCTGTGAAGAATGTAATAATTTTTTGAGGAGCTTGTGTGTAGGTTAAAACTACACTTAAGAATGTTGCAGTTGCTATAATTGCAAAAATTACAGCTGTTATGATTGCAGTTTCTCTTAAACAACTCATCAAAGATGAAAATGTAAGTTCACGGTAAATTAAAAATCCTATAAGAACTGCATATACTCCTGCAACAGCGGCTGATTCAGATGGAGTTAGTATCCCTGCATAAATTCCACCTAAAATTATCACTGGAGTGATCAATGCTGGTAGTGCAGCTATGAAAGAACTTACTCTTTCTTTTAATGAAGCCTTCTCATCTGTTCTAATATGCCTGCATTTAAACAAAACTAGAAGGACCATTAAAACCAGGAGAACTAATCCAGGAATTACTCCAGCTGCAAATGTTTTAGATACCGGGACGTTTGTTAGAGCACTAAATAATATTGCTGCATTAGATGGAGGTATCAATGCCTCCAATAGAGCTGCAGAGGCTGCTAGAACAACAACAAATGGTGTTGGATAACCTTGTTCAATCATTTTTGGCATCATAATTGTCCCAACAGCAGTAATTGCAGCTAAAATTGAACCGCAAAAAGCTGCAAAGAAACCCATTGCAATAACCATCGCAACTCCCAATCCACCAGGCCAATGACCAACTAGTGTTGTTGTAAACTTAACTAATCTTGATGCTGCTCCACCTTTTAACATAGCCATACCAGTAAATATGAATAATGGAACGGCAATAAGAACATGTTTAGTTAATGCACCAAATGAAACTTGAATCAAAACTGACCAAGGTAAATTTAATCCTGCAATTGCAGCTAGCGAACTTCCTAAACCAAAAACTAAAAAAATCGGAACTGATATAACTAATGTAACAAGAGAAATAATAAAAGCCAATCCAAACATTTATTCTTTCCCTAAAAGTTTTTTAAAATTATCTAAAATAAGCTCTAATGATGTTAATGCTAAAATTAAAAAACCTACTGGAAATGCTAAAAACATCCACCAGATAGGAATATTAATTTCTAATTCCATCATTTGTCCTAAATTGTAATACATTGTAGTTGCATCAACTCCTGCTTTAAAGAAAACGCATGCAGAAATTAGAGCAATTAAATTTACGATTGTTCCAATTATATTTTTTGATTTTTCTGATAAATAGTGACTTAAAAAATCTACTTTAATATGTTGCCCTTGTTTTAATAAAGGACCTAGTAATGGAAATACCAACCAACTAACCATTACAGGTGGTAATTCAATAAACCATGCAAATCCTGTACCTGTAATAAATCTTGTTGTGGCGCTTAAAGCTAAAGCTGCCACCATTAAAAAGACGATGAACATTGCGAGCGAAATTGCAGCTTTTGCTAGCAAATTATTAATAGCTCGCAATGCCCTCATAATCTTTATAGAAAAAGTTTAACTTCTTCTAATTATTCTTAGCATATGCTTGTGCTGCCTCTAATGCATCAGCATCAATCATTTTAGCCATTGCTGGCATTACTTCATCTTTCATAAGCTTATCAAACTTAGCTTTTTCAGCCCCTGAAAGCGTAGTAACAACCCCACCTCTTTCTTGGAATTTTTTAAGAGTGCTTTCTCCAGTATCCATAATTAAGTCAGTTGATCTTTTTCCTATTTCTTTACCAACATCCATTATAATTTTTTGTAAGTCTGGAGACAGATTATTAAACCAAGTTGAGTTTGCCATAATATATGCATCAGCATAATATTGATAAGGCTTTTGAGCGTATTTCAAAAATTCCCACCAACTGTATGCCTCAATACTTCCTGGAGGACTATTTATTGTATCAATCATTCCAGTTTGTAAAGAAGTATAAACTTCACCCGTAGGTAACGATACTCTGTTTGCACCTAAAGCATCCCACATAGGTTCTTCACTTTTTAAAAGTCTTCTAGCCTTTAGACCTTTCATGGCATCAATACCTGTTAACTCTTTAGCACTTGAAAAAGTCATTACAGGTCCAACAGGGTTATACATTACTAATGTTGAATTAGTTTTTTTTGTTAACTCACCCCAAATTTCTTTTCCTTTTGGTGAGTTTTGGAAAAAACCTCTTTGTTGTTCCCATGAATTAAATAATCCTGGAAACGAAGCAACATTAAAGTTTTTATTGATTGGTGGAAAACTTACCACTCCAACAATTCCTCCAAGTTCAACTGCACCAGAAGTTACCGCTCCCATTACTTCTCTAATTCCAAATAATTGTTTAGATGGATAAACTTCGATTTTTAATTTTCCTTTTGCTCTTTTATTTACTTCATCTGCAAAAATTTGTGCATGTTTTGCGCTGTGGTGCTTCGGACTCCAGTGAACCGATAATCGTCCAACTATCTCTGAAAAAGCAGCTGTTGAAGTAAGAACAAATGAAAAAATAAATGTTAAGCTAATAATAGCTTTATAAATTGATTTAAATTTATTCATTTTTCCTCCCTTTTTTAAAAATTGATCTTATTAGTTGCATATATTTTAACAATGTAAAATTTTAAAATATTTTATAAGATAATTTTTTAAAATGAAACGTAATGGGTTCACATTAATCGAATTACTTGTTGTAGTAGCAATTATAGGTATTTTAGCTGCGGTAGGGGTAGTTGCATACAGTGGATATACTACCGCTGCAAAGCAAAATGTATTAAAAACTAATTTTGAAAATATAGAGAGAAAAATTAATTTGGCAGCCCAAGGTTGTTTTAATGGAATAGAAATTAAATTTGGTCCGTATTTGGATGGAAGATCGCCAAATACGCATACTTGCAATACCTCGGGCTTTTCGAGCAAAATGTTAAATGCTGACTCTATTACATATAAGCTGTATTTAGAAAATTATGGGCTAAAAAACCCGATTAGTAGCTCTCAGCTTGGAATAAATTGGAGCAATGGAAAATGTCCACCGCAGAATGTTATTCAAGGCCAAATTGTTATGGGATATGCACATAAAAATAATACATGTGGAATGGCAGGCAATATGTCTTGTGTTAAAGTTAATTTAGGAGATACTGACGGAGATGGATCAGATGATTTTATTTCTGAAGAAATCAATTTTTGTGATTTTAGATAAAAAAAACTTATGAAATATGACGATAATAATATATTCGCTAAGATATTAAGAGGGGAAATTCCTTGTGATAAAATTTATGAGGATGATTTTGTTTTGTCTTTTCATGACATAAATCCTCAAAAAAAGATTCATGCTTTAGTAATACCCAAAGGAAAGTATATAGATTTGGATGATTTTAATACCAACGCCTCAAATGAGGAAATTATTGGTTTAATGAAAGGTATTACTACAGTTGCAAAAAAGTTAGGCATTTCCTCTATTGATGGGAAAGGTTATAGAGCTCTCGCTAATATAAGTGATTACGGTGGTCAAGAAGTTCCGCATCTGCATTTCCATTTATTTGGTGGTGAAAAAGTTGGAAAAATGGTTTCGTGATAACTAGGATTGATAGAAAATATTTAGAGATAGACTCACCAGATAAAATTAATATATCTGAAAAGCCTCAAAATTCATGCAAGATAGAAAAAAAAAATCCCCCAGATTTTCAAATCAATAAATTTTTTTATAAGAACATTGGTAAAAGTTATCGTTGGATCGATAGATTAGTTTGGAATGATACTAAATGGATGGATTATACTAACAATTCAAATTTAGAGACCTACATACTTTCTGAAAATGACAATTTAATTGGTTTTTTTGAGCTTTTGTTTCATCCAGATACAAGAAAATGTGAAGTAGCCTATTTCGGTATTTTAGAAGAATTTATAGGTAAAAAATATGGTGGCTATCTTTTATCGGAGGCTTTGAAGCTTGGATTTAGAAAAAATACTAAAAAAGTTTGGTTGCATACTTGCTCGCTTGACCACAAACATGCACTAAAAAATTATTTAGGAAGAGGAATGAAAATTTTTAAATCTGAAACTATTAATTTGGATATTAGTTAATATAATTTTGAACTCTAAATATTCTTTCATTAATCATTATATTTGTCTCTACATTAGACAACTTGGTTTCAACTTTGTTAAGATAAATGTCGGTTGTAGTCCAACCTTTAATTTCATAACTAATTTTATCAAAAAAAATATTTAGTAAATTATTGTTATATGCAATTTTAAAAGAGAACGTTTCATCATTCTCTTTAATGGTTTCAACTTGATCTAGTTTGTCTAATAGAAATTTTTTATCTAAGATTAAATTAAGAGGAGTATCTTTAAGTTGGTATCTTAAATAATTTGTAATTTTTTTACTATTTACTACAAGTGATCTTCCGTTAGAGACTAAAACTTTATTATAAATATCATCATACTTACATAAAATTTTTTTTGGATAGGAAATTATACAATCGCCTTTCTCAGTTTTTTTTCCAATTTTTTGTATAAATTTAAAAGACATATTATTTGTCTCTTTTAACTTATTTTTTATTTGCTCTGTTGATGATGCAAAAACATTTGATGGATAAAAAAATATTAAAAAGAAAATTATATATCTCACTATTTTAAAACTTCTCTTTTACCAACATGATTTGCTTTACTAACCTCACCATTAGCTTCCATTTGATCAATTATTCTTGCAGCTCTATTGTATCCAATTTGTAATTTTCTTTGTAAAAATGAAGTAGATGCCTTTCTTTCTGATTTAATTATTTCTAATGCTTCGTTATATAATTCATCTGTATCAGAATTATCCTTATTTTTTTCACCAATTTCTTTTTCGTCAGCAAAATTCAAAATTTCATCAACATAATCTGGCTCTGCTTGATTTCTCAGGAAGTTATTTACTTTATCAATCTCTATTTCAGATACATAAGGTGCATGTATTCTAGTAATTCTGTTTGCAGATGACATATATAACATGTCCCCTTTGCCTAAAAGTTGTTCAGCTCCTTGCTCACCTAAAATTGTTCTGCTATCAATTTTAGAGGTTACTTGAAATGAAATACGGGTAGGAAAATTAGCTTTTATTGTTCCAGTTATTACGTCTACACTTGGTCTCTGTGTGGCCATTATTATATGAATTCCAGCCGCTCTAGCCATTTGTGATAATTTTTGAATATAGTTTTCAATTTCTTTTCCGGCTACCAACATGAGATCTGACATTTCATCAACTATTACAACAATATAAGGCATCTTAACTTTATGCTTCTCGTTATATCCATCAATGTTCCTTACGCCTACTTTTGTCATTAATCTGTATCTACTTTCCATTTCTTTAACTACCCAACCTAAAACAGACGCTGCCTTTTTTGCTTCAGTAATAACAGGACATAATAAATGTGGTATCCCTTCATAGGTCGAAAGTTCAAGCATTTTAGGATCGATCAAAATAAATTTACAGACGTCTGGTGTATGTTTGTAAATGAGTGATAGGATAATTGTATTAATACATACTGATTTCCCTGAACCAGTAGTTCCTGCTATTAATAAATGAGGCATTGAACTTAAATCACTAGTTATTGGTTCTCCAGATATACTTTTACCAAGAGCAATAGGTAATTTAATTTCTCTTTTTTTAAAATTCTTATCTGAAATTATTTCTCTTAAAAAAACATTTTCTCTGGATATCTTTGGTAGTTCAATACCAACAGTATTACTCCCAGGTATTGTGGCTATTCTCGCAGACTCTGAACTTGTATTTCTAGCAATATCTTCTGCTAAATTTATTATTTTGGAAACTTTAACCCCAGCCGCAGGCTCAAATTCATTGAGAGAAACAACGGGTCCATGACTTATTTTTTTTATTTTTCCTTCAACACCAAAATCAAGAAGTATTTTTTCTAAACCTTCTGCGTCTATTTTAATATCATCTTTTTTATTAGAGCCTTTCTCTGGTTTTTTTAAAAAATCAATTAAAGGTAATTTAATTTTTACATCACTTAAAATTGATTTGTTATTAGAAAACAAATCTTCTTGTACAGGAGTTTCCTTAGATCTTTCAATTATAGTATTTTCTTTTAAAGTATTTTCTTGAGAAATTAAATTTTCTTTTTTTGATGAAAACAGTTTTTTTATCATAGTGAAAGAACTTAAAATATGAGAAATTTTGAAATTACTACTTAGCAAAAAAAATAATAAAATAAAAAATATTAATAAATAGTAACTTACTGTTTGATTAATTTTCAAAAAATCTGCAATTACAGTTTCTGACATTAAATCGCCAACAAAACCGTTGTTCCCACTTATTATTAGCCAATAGGTTTCCTTATGAAAAATACTAAAGAAAAAAGTTGCAACAATAATGTAAAGAATTATGAAAAAAATATTTTCTATAACAATAATAAATTTTTTTTTAATTGTTATTGATATTCCTGTAAATAGAAGAGAAAAAGGAATTAAAAGTGATATTATACCAATTGATTGAAAAAATATATCAGCGATGAAGCTTCCCCTAAATCCAAGTAAATTTCTTATCTCCTGATTTTCTGGAAATATAAAATTTGGATCGTCTGGTGAATAGCTAATTAAAGATATAAAAAGTAATATAGAGGCAACCACCAGAAAAATACCAAATAATTCGGCCAATCTCCTTATGATAAAATCGTTTATTTTATTGATATAATTTTTAAATATCATGAATCAAAACTGTTTTTGTCACTTTGTATCATTTAATTTTTATTGTTAAAATTATTTTGTTATGAAAATTTGTCTTATAGGTCAAAATTTAACAAATTTGATTCTCGCTAACGTTTTTGAGGAAAAAAAACTTAATGTTGACATATATTTAAATAAAAATTTTCAAAACATAAAAACAAATAGAACAATAGCTTTATCAAGTGAAAATTTTGATTATTTAAAATTTGTTACAAAATCAAGCATTGTACCTTGGAAAAGTAAAGAAATTAAAATTTATACAGAAAGTTCACAATCTAAAGAGATAATCAATTTCATTAAAAAAAATAAAGAGGTTTTTAATTTAGTATCTTATTCGAAATTAAATGAAATTTTTTTAAAAAAAATTAAAAAATCAAAATTTATAAAATTATATCATTTAGATACGTCTAGTTCACTTATTCTAAATAAAATTAGAAAATATGATTTAGTTATTAATAGTGAAAATAAAAATTTTATTTCAAATAAATTTTTTACAAATAAAATAAAAAAAAATTACAGAAGCAGAGCGTACACTTTTATAATAAATCATAGTCGTAAAGATAATAATATTGCTATTCAAGTTTTTACAAAATTTGGACCTTTAGCTTTTCTGCCATTATCTAATACTAAAACTTCAATAGTTTTTTCTTATAAGGGAGTGAAAATAGATGATGAGAAAATCGTCAATATATTTAAAAAATATAATTCTTTCTATTCATTTGCTAAAATAAATAAAATTGAAAATTTTAGTCTTAGTTTTGAAATGCTTAGAAATTATACTTATAATAATATACTCGCATTTGGTGATTTAATACATCGCATTCATCCCCTTGCAGGCCAAGGATTTAACATGACAATTAGAGATATTAAAATAATCTCAAGACTAGTAAATGATAGGATATCCCTAGGTCTTCCGATAGATGTCTCTGTTGCTGAAGACTTCCAAAATTCTACAAGACACCTTAATTACCTTTATGGAAAAGCCATCGATGGTATATATGAATTTTTTAGATTAGATAGTAATATTAATAATTCAATTTCAAAACCAGTTTTTAGTATTCTAAATAAAAATTCTATTTTTAAAAAGTATTCTAATATTTTATCAGATAAAGGATTTAATTTATAAATTACTGAAGAGTAGTATTTTCAAATTCGTCTTTAATATAATTATTTAGAATTTGTTCCATTTTTTCTTTTCTTACATTTATATCAAGACTCTCTAATAATATTTGTTTTTCTTCTAATGAAAAGGGCGATGCCATTGATAGATCATTAAGAGTTTGGCTAAGATCCTTCTTTTCTAAGTCTTTTAAGTTCACAATATACCCTTGTTTTTTGAAAAATGTTCTCATGTTCTTCATAATTAAGCTTAAGTCTGAAAAGTTAACTTCGTTACTTTTTTGCATTATATCTTTTGAAAAATTATCATATTGAACATTACATTCTCGGTACATTTTGTCGGTATCTAACTCTGAGTTAATTTTGTATCTACAAATCCCATTTAAAATAATAAGTATTCTACCGTCTTCTGTTTCATTGAAACTTGTGATTTTTCCAATACATCCTATTTCGTATAAATCAGGTTTTTTCAAAGACCCTGTTTTTTTTGGCTGTATCATTCCAATCATTCTATGCTTTTTCATACTATCATTTACCATTTGTAAATATCGAGGCTCAAAAATGTTAAGTGGAACAGTTGTGCCAGGAAACATTATAAAATTTGATAAAGGGAAAATTGGTATAGTTTTTGGTAATTCTTCGAGTTTCATAGTTTAATTATAATAATTCTTTTCAATGTTACAACTATACAGAAATGATTCGTAGTCGCATTTAACTATTTAATCACTTGCTAAATTCAAAAAAAGCTTTTAATTTTGTTCTGTAAGAATAAGCGGGCATAGCTCAGTGGTAGAGCGTCTCGTTGCCAACGAGAAGGTCGTGGGTTCAAGTCCCATTGCCCGCTCCATTAAAGGAATTATATTATGAGTGATTTAGCAAGTAAAAAATGTATCCCGTGCGAAGGCAACATCCCGCCATTTAACACAGAAGAAATTCATAAATATTTAAAACAAGTTGATGGATGGGAAGTTATAGAGGATAAAATCGATGGATTTCATTTAATAAAAAATTTTAAATTTGATGATTTCTTGAAAAGTCAAGAATTCGTGAATAAAGTTGGAGAAATTGCTGAAACGGAGGGACATCACCCTGATCTGTGGTTTGGATGGGGCTATGCAAGAATTAAAATATTTACTCATGCAATTAAAGGTCTTGCTGAGAGTGATTTTATTTTAGCTGCTAAAATAGATAAGATAAATTGATTAGTGATTAAAGTGTCTTGTTTTAGAAAATACTAAAATAGTATTTGTTTGGTTAGCAAATTTAATTATTTCTTTATCATTTTTTGAACCCGACGGTTGAATGACTGCTGAAATTCCTGCTTGTACCAATTTTTCTATACCATCAACAAACGGGAAAAACGCATCAGATGCTGCTAAGATTTCATCAGTATCGCTTATTTTCTGAAATTTTTTCATTTTATCAATTGCTATTTTACAACTATCTAACCTACTTGGTTGACCAGAACCTATGCCTATTGTCCTGTAATCTTTTGTAACGACTATCGCATTCGATTTTACACTTCTGCATATATTAAATGCAAAAATAAGTTTGTTTAACGTTTTATTCGTAGGTTTTAATTTTGATACAACTTTAAAATTTTTCTTAGAAAAATGTTGAGTATCTGGATCTTGAACTAAAATAGAATTAAATTTATTGATAAAATTAAATTTAAAATTTTTTTCTACTTTACTAGAATCAATTAATCTCAATTTTTTTTTCTTTTTTAAAAGTTTGACTGATTTTTTGTCAAATCCATTTGCAACTATTACCTCAAAAAATATTTTGTTAATCTCTTTAGCTAAACTAATATTTAGTTTAAAGTTACATGATACAATACCACCATAGGCACTAATTGGGTCACTTTCTAAAGCTTCTTTAAAAGATTTGATTTTGTTTGTATTGATGGAAACTCCACAAGGATTAGCATGCTTAATTATTGCTACACCCTTATTTTTTGGTAAAGTTTTAGATATACTTAGGGCAGAATAAAGATCGTTATAGTTGTTGTAACTGAGTTGTTTTCCACTGATTTGAATAATTTCCTGCTTATTATTTTGTGAATATATTGCTCCTTTTTGATGAGGGTTTTCCCCATATCTTGTCTTCTCAACTAATTTTCCAGAAAAAATATTCTTTATTGGGAAAAGGTTTTTGGACTTCTGATTGAAATAATTAAAAATTTTTGATTCATAATATGCTGTTTCCATAAATGCTTCTTCAGCCAAATTTTCTCTAAATTTTAAATTCGTTGAACCTTTATTTTTATTTAATTCAATAGTTAAATCTTCATACTGTTTTACGTTACTTAGGATAACTACATCATTATAATTTTTTGCAGCTGCTCTAACCATTGTTGGTCCTCCAATATCTATATTTTCAATTATATTTTTGTGACCAGAATTACTTAATAAAACTTTTTCAAATGGATAAAAATTTATAATAACTAGATCTATATTTTCATAATTGTAAATTTTCATTTCTTTTTGATGTTTCTTATTCTGCCTAACATTCAAAATCCCAGAGTGAATTTTTGGATGCAATGTTTTTACTCTTCCATCTAGCAGCTCTTTTGAATTTGTAAATTTAGATACTTCTAAGCATTTAAAACCCATACTTTTAATTTTTTTGTATGTGCCACCTGAGCTTATTATTTTGATTTTATATTTTTTTAGTAAATTTAATAATGGCCTTAAATTGGATTTATCTGACAATGAAATTAAAGCAGTCTTAATTTTTATTGTATTTTTTCGAATGCCCATTTAATTTCCTGAGTTATATCTTTTATTTTGCCTGATAAACATATATTTTGGTTTTCACTAGTAACATTTTTATTACCGAAATATATACCCGATTCAATATTTATAATCTCGCAGTTAGTTGAAAATTTCCATCCAGAATTTTCAATTTCAATTAGTATAGTTTTGTTATCTAGAGTTTTTGTTAATTTGACACCTGGTTCCATATGAAATCTGATATCATATTTTTTTGTTTCTAACTTGTTTTTTGAAATTATTTTATCAGTTCCTATCAATTTATTTTTTTCAACGAAATATTCCAAAGATCTTTCATATAAAATTCCAAATTTTTTTAAAAAGCCATTATGAGATGCTTTGATTAACCAATAGTTTTTTTCATTAACAATATTTTTATCACTAATTTTCAAACCGTTTTCTAATGTTTTATAGTTTCCATTGTTTCTAAATGAACAACTTGAATGATTATCAATTATAAGCGCTGAATGAGCGGCGGTAGATTTTGAAATTAGATTTAATTTGTTTTTATAATTCTGAAAGTAACCAGAATTTGAAATAAGTTTTTTATCTTTGTAGAAGAATTCAAATGAAAGAGCTCCACTTTGATAGTTATGTGAAAAAGTTTTTTGGGGCGAATTTCCAACATCCATTGCAAGAATACAATTTTTATTTTTTAAAATGGCATATCCTCCTACTTCATTATTTGAATTTTCAAACTTATATTTATAAAGCGAAAGATATTTATTAAATTCCTTTAAATCATTTTGATGATTCCCATTGAATAGTAAACTTTGTTCGATTTTAGAAAAAACAGAATAAGATTTTCCTAGATAAAAAATTATTTCATCAAGGTACTCAGGTATATCATTAAAAGATTCCTTTAATAATTCCCTAACAAGAACAAAATATTTTAAATAAAAATTTAATTGCCTGATACTTCTCGTTTTTGGAAAATACTCATTGTCAAAAGAATTAATAATAATTTTTCTCAGTAATTCTAATCCATAATTTAAAAATTTTTCATTTGTGTATGATAATCCTGTAATTATTATTGCTATACAGCCTAATAATTTATCATTAACAGATCGAGATTTACTTATTTCATTTATTAAATGATTAATCTGTTTATTGACAGAAAAATTAAATTTATTTTTATATTTAGTATCACTTTCATCATAAGATAATTTAGAGTTTGCAATCCATGATATTATTCTCTTTGATAAAATATCTGTTTGCCATGTTAATGAATTATAACTTTGATTTTTTTCAATCCATTTAATAATTATCGATTGTGTAATACTTGGGGAAGACTTTAAATCAATACTAAATAACCAATAAAAATTATTAAGTTTATTGAGGTTATTACTACTTAATAATCCACTTTCCCAAATATTATCTTTATCTAATTCCTCAATTTTAATTTTTTTTTTATCATATTTAACCAAGCAGCTTAAAATACTTAGACTTGGTCTATAGGAAATGTTGCTTATCTCAATTTTTGAAATTTTATTATTATAAAATCTTGATTTTAAGTATAAATTTCTTATTTGATTTTTAGTGTAGAAAAAAAATTCATTTATTAAAATTAAAGAATTTTTTAAATACATCTTACATTGATTTTAGAGTTTCTATATTTTTTTTAATATCACCATTGTTTTCTTTGAAAATTGTTGTTCCAGAAACTAATATATTTGCACCCGCTGATATAACTTCTTTTGAATTAGAGAAATTTATTCCACCATCAACTTCAATATCAAATTTTAAGTTATTATCTTTTTTTATTTGATATAGTTTTTTAATTTTTTCAATGACTTCTGGTATAAATTTTTGACCACCAAAACCGGGATATACACTCATAATTAAAACTAAATCTATTTCTTTTAATAATTTTTCAATGACACTTACTTCCGTATTTGGATTTAAAGATATGCCTACTTTTTTCTTTAATTGTTTTATAAGTTTAATCGACTCAATCAAATTGTTGGTTGCTTCAGGGTGAATTGTTATTATATCAGACCCTGCTTCAGCAAAATTTTTTATATATTTATGGACTGGTGAGATCATTAAATGTACATCAAAAGGTAATTTTGTATAATTTCTAAGTGTTTTTATCACTGGGGGACCAATTGTAATATTGGGAACAAAATGTCCATCCATTACATCGACATGAATTAAGTCAGCGCCACCATCTTCTAATCTTTTAATTTCCTCACCTAATTGGCTAAAATCTGCAGAAAGTATTGAAGGCGAAATTTGTATATTTTTCATTAATAAATAAAACTAGTACTATCAATTTTTGAATATATTTGAATTATTATTTACCAAATATTTTATAAATTTCCGCAGCTATTTCACTTTCTAATGGAAACGATAACATTCCCATAACAGAATAACCCATTAAATAAGGCATTAAATAAAATCTAAACATATAAAAAAACCACGCTACATAAAGTGGAACTAATGGTCCTATAATGAAACTAGGAGTTATGAATTTAAAAATTTTAATAATTGGATTTGTGTATTTTACAAATACTTTCATAAAAAAGAATTCAGAATCTTCTTTTTGAAAAATATTCATTGCAGATCTTCCAATTAAAGTCCACATAATGATACCTAAAATGTAGTCTATTACTAAAATATATAATGGCATTTATTTGAAAAAATGGGGGCGAATATCGCCCCCAAAAAGTTTAATTTAGTGTTGCTTACCAAGTATTGTCTTACCTGATGGAACACGAACTTCGTCTACCATTTGCTGTGTAGCTTTATCTGGTTCTTCAGTCATTAAACTTACTACAACCATTACAACTAAACAGACCGACGCTCCGATTATACCGAAACGTAAATGGTCAATACCTAACCAAGGTGCATTACCCATAAACTTAGGATACACATAAATTAGATAAGCTGTTCCTGATGCAAGACCTGCTATCATACCTGCTATTGCTCCTTGTCTCGTTGCTCTCTTCCACCATACACCAAGTATTAATGGGAAGAACAATCCTGACATTGCAAAGTCAAATGCCCAAGCAACTGCACCAAGGATACTAGTAATCCTCATCGATGCAATGTATGCTCCAGCGGCACCAATAACTATTAGCAGTGCTCTAGCAACTAACAATCTTTTTCTTACATCTGCTTTTGGATCAATGATTTTGTAATAGATATCATGTGATAAAGCGTTTGCGATAGCAAGAATTAGACCATCAGCAGTTGACATCGCAGCAGCCATTCCTCCTGCAGCAACTAGTCCAGAGATTACGTATGGTAATCCAGCAACTTCTGGAGTTGCTAGTACAACTACGTCACCTCTCATAAACCATTCATTTAACTGAAGAATACCATCTCCGTTAAAGTCTGCTATGAAGGCTTGTTTTACATTAATCCAAGCATTTACCCACTCTATTTGCATAATCTCAGCAATTGGTTTTCCAATAATACCTGTTGGTAAGTTTGGATCTATTAGTGAGATTTTGGATAATGTTGCAAGCATTGGCGCTGAAGTATAAAGCAATGCAATAAAGAATAGTGACCATGCCACTGATTTTCTTGCAGCTTTAACACTTGGAGTAGTGAAGTATCTCATTAAAATATGTGGTAAAGAAGCTGTTCCTACCATCATACATAGTGCTAATGAAATAAACTTCCATGCAGCCATTCCACCTTCTGGCACACCTGCGTGTGATACAGCGATAGATTTTAGACCACCTGGTACACCTGCAGCTTTGACGTCTGCAGCAGCATTTTTGACTAATCCAAATTGAGCTTCAAGATCACCTAATCTAGCCACTTCCTCACCTAACATAAAGTGTGGAAAGAAACCAAATCCAGATTTGTTACTAATCCAGAATACTGGAATTAGATAAGCAATAATCAATACTATGTATTGTGCAACTTGCGTCCAAGTTACCGCTCTCATTCCGCCTAGCATTGAACAAAGTAAAATACTTACTAGTCCAACCCAAACTCCTAATTCAAATGGAATACTTAGTGCTCTTGATGCAATTGTTCCTGTTGCGTTAATTTGAGCTGTTACATATGTGAACGAAGCCAATGTTAAAACAACTACGGCACAGAACCTTGCAAAGTTTCCGCCATATCTTGTTCCAATGAAATCTGGCACAGTATAACATCCAAATTTTCTTAAGTATGGTGCTAAAAGTGATGATACTAAAACGTATCCCCCAGTCCATCCGACTAAGAAAGCCATATAAGTATAACCACCAAAGTAAATACCACCAGCCATTGCAACGAATGATGCACCTGACATCCAGTCAGCTGCAGTTGCCATTCCGTTAAATACTGTTGGCACCTGTCTTCCAGCAACATAATAAGCATCGACCTGAACAGTTCTAGATAAATACCCAATCAAGGCATAAATACAAACTGTAAAGGCGACAAACAAAATACCAATTGTTTTAGCGGTCATACCTGCTTGCTCCGCTATTGCCATCAATATGATGAACACAATGAAGCCCCCAGTATAAGTTCCGTAAATTTTTGGTAGGTTGTCAATAAAATTGCCTTTAAACATTAATCATCCTCCTTTTCGGTAAAACCAAACTCTTCATCGATTTTTTCCTGTCTATTTGCAAACCAAAAAATTAGGACCACAAATGCAATGATGGAACCTTGCGCACACATGTAATACGCCAATGGATATCCCATAAAACTTGAAGTGTTTAGGTCAGAACCAAACATGAAGATCAGATAACCGAAAACAAACCAAATAATTAATGTAATTATCATTAATCCTTTGGTTTTTTCCCAGTGCTTTTCTTTGTTTGACATTATTTTAATCCTCCCTATAGGTTAAAGATATAATTCATACTCATTTAAAGTAATAATTAAAGAGTAAAAAATGGCATATATTTACAGTAAAAGTGGTAATATTG
>CACIRJ010000009.1 GCA_902588975.1 uncultured Pelagibacteraceae bacterium
AAATAATGTTAAATCAATCCTTTTTTAATAACCCTGAGGAAATTATTATGAGAAGTATTATACAAGTAATTAAACGTATTAGTTCGAAAAAAAACTATCCAAGAGGCAAAAAGGTGAATAGCCTTATAGATTCTATTAAGTTTTCAAACAAAAACGTGAAATTAACACTTTCTGGATGTATTATCGAAAAAATTCAAGATTCGGTGATTATTTACCCAGAAAAACGATAATTTTTTTGTTAAATGATCAAATTGACACTTGTTAATTTACTAATAATTCTTAATTTAATGCTCTATGAATTTTAAAAACTTAGCTATGTGGGGAATAATCGTTATTTTAACGATTGGTCTTTATAATATGTTTAAGAACCCACAAGGTTCGATTTCTCAAAAAAATAAAATTATTTTCTCAGAATTCTTAACCGAGGTCGATAATGGAAGAGTGGTTAAAGTAGAGATACAAGGAAAAAATATAAAAGGAGTATTGTCAAATGGAAATCAATTCACCACTTATGCTCCTGAAGACCCGAACTTAATCCAGAAACTAAGCGATAAAGGTGTAAGCATCTCAGCAAGTCCGTTAGAGGAAAAAATGCCTTCATTATTAGGAATACTTCTTTCTTGGTTTCCAATGCTTTTATTAATCGCTGTTTGGATCTTCTTTATGAGACAAATGCAAGGTGGAAAAGGTGGGGCAATGGGATTTGGAAGATCGAAAGCAAAAATGATGAATGAAGTAAAAGGAAAAGTTACTTTTAATGACGTTGCCGGTGTTGAGGAAGCTAAAGAGGAAGTAGAAGAAGTAGTTGAATTTTTAAAAGATCCAAGAAAGTTTAGTAGATTAGGTGGTAAGATACCAAGAGGTTGTTTACTAGTAGGTCCCCCAGGAACTGGTAAGACTTTACTGGCAAGAGCAATTGCTGGAGAAGCAGGTGTGCCATTTTTTACAATATCTGGATCAGATTTTGTAGAAATGTTTGTTGGTGTTGGAGCTTCCAGAGTTAGAGACATGTTTGAACAAGGAAAGAAACACTCTCCATGTATAATATTTATTGATGAGATTGACGCAGTTGGAAGAAGTAGAGGAGCTGGACTTGGTGGTGGAAATGATGAGAGAGAGCAAACACTTAATCAATTATTAGTTGAGATGGATGGTTTTGATACAAATGAAGGTGTAATTATTATTGCTGCAACTAATAGACCAGATGTATTAGATCCTGCTCTTTTAAGACCAGGAAGGTTCGATAGACAAGTTGTAGTTTCAAATCCAGATTTACTTGGAAGGGAAAAAATTTTAAAAGTACACGCAAAAAAAATATCAATGGCACCAGATGTAAATTTAAGAACAGTGGCAAGAGGAACACCAGGGTTTTCTGGAGCAGATTTAGCTAATCTTGTAAACGAAGCAGCATTGCTGGCAGCAAGAAAAAATAAAAGAATTGTAACTTATCAAGAATTTGAAGAAGCAAAAGATAAAGTAATGATGGGTTCTGAGAGAAGATCAATGGTAATGTCCGAAGAAGAGAAAAGACTCACAGCTTACCACGAAGCTGGACATGCTATTGTAACAATTAATGAAAAAGCAGCTTATCCCATTCACAAAGCAACGATAATACCAAGAGGCAGAGCTTTAGGAATGGTAATGCAATTACCAGAAAGAGATGAAGTTTCCCAAACAAGAGAGCAATTACATGCTCAGATGGCAATAGCTATGGGAGGTAGAGTTGCAGAAGAAATAATTTTTGGAGATGACAAAGTAACAACTGGAGCAGTAAGTGATATTGAACAAGCTACGAAAAGAGCAAGAGCAATGGTTATGAGAGCTGGTTTAAGTAAAGAGATGGGTCCTGTTGCTTATGGAGAAAATGAAGAAGAAGTGTTTTTAGGTAGATCAGTTGCTAGACAACAGAACATGTCAGAAGAAACTGCTAAAAAAGTTGATAGTGAAATAAAAAAATTTGTTGAAATGGGCTATGAAAGAGCAAGAAAAGTTTTAACTGAAAAAATTGATGATTTACACAAATTGGCAAAAGCCTTACTTACTTATGAAACTTTGACTGGAGAAGAAATAGAAGATTTAATAAATAAAAACATATATCCAAAAAATAAAGAGGATCTTAAAGTTGAAGATGATGATCAAAGCTCAGCACTCGGCTCAATGGGCTTAAAACCAAAGATTGTGCACTAAGCACTAATGAATAAATATTACACAAGAGCGTGTAATTTTTATTTTGGATCAGTATCAAAAAAAAAAGTTAAAAAAAAAAAGTCAATCCCTCTTCATGGTAATACTAAAATATCATTTGATAAAATAGAAATCATAGGCAGGAAAAAAAACAAAATCATCAACATCAAAGATATTAGTAAACTTTCAACTAAATTAAAAAAAAAAGTTAACAGAGATTTAAAAAATATAAAAAAAAAGAAAATTTTCAAACAAATAAATTTATCCGATATACCTATTTTGATGGGTATAGTTAATTTAACTCCAGATAGTTTTTCAGATGGTGGCAAATATAATAAAAAAAGTTTAGCGTTAAAACATGTGAACAACTTATTATCGAATGGCGCAAAGATAATAGACGTTGGTGGAGAGTCTACAAGACCAGGTGCAAAAGATATTAATCCTAGAAAAGAATGGGATAGAATAAAATTTATTTTAAAAATTTTAAAAAATAAAAAGAGTTTTGTTTCATTAGATACTAGAAAAAGCTTTGTGATGAAAAATGCCTCTAGAATAAAATTAGATCTTATCAATGATGTATCTGGACTAAGTTATGATCCTGAGACTATAAATTATTTAAAAGAAACAAAAAAACCATTTGTCATTCATCATATGAAAGGAACACCAAAGAGTATGCAATTAAATCCAACATATAATAATGTATTGCTTGATATTTATGATTTCTTTGAAAATAAATTAAAATACTTAAGAAATGAAGGTATTAAGCATAATAATATTATATTAGATCCAGGTATCGGGTTTGGAAAAAATTTGAAACATAATATTACTCTTTTAAAGAATATTTCTATTTTTCATTCATTTGGCCTTCCTGTAATGTTAGGCTTGTCTAGAAAAAAATTTATTAAGGATATTTCAAGAAAAAATGATACTAAAGAAAGGATCGGTGGAACCGTATCTTCATGCATTCAAGCGTATCTTCAAGGAGTTCAAATTCTAAGAGTTCATGATATTAAAGAAATTAATCAAGCATTTAAAGTATTTAAAGAATTACAAAATTAAAGATGAATAAAAAATATTTTGGAACAGATGGAATTAGAGGAAAAGTTAATGGATCTAAAATAAATGGAGAAATGTTTTTCAAATTTGGCTTAGCAGCTGGAACATACTTTAAAAATTTAAAAAAGAGTAAACAAACAGCAATCATTGCAAAAGACACTAGGTTATCAGGATATACGCTTGAGCCAGCTCTAGTATCTGGATTGGCATCAGCAGGAATGCATATTTATACTTTGGGACCTCTACCAACAAATGGTTTAGCAATGCTAACAAAAAAAATGAAAGCTAATATGGGCATAATGATAACAGCATCACATAATCCATACTATGATAATGGTTTAAAGCTGTTCGGACCTGACGGACTTAAGTTATCTGATAAAATTGAAAAAAAAATTGAAAAGCTAATTGACTCAAAAATTACAAAAAATCTATCCAAACCTATTGAACTGGGCAGAGTTAAAAGACTAGAGGATGCAAATGAAAATTATATAAAAATATTAAAACAAAATTTCCCATCCTCTTTTAGTTTAGAAGGTATTAAAATTGCTTTAGACTGTGCTAATGGTGCAGGCTATAAAGCTGGTCCTGAATTATTTAAATCATTAGGTGCTAAAGTGTTTAAAACTGGCACTTCTCCTAACGGATTAAATATCAATCTTAAATCTGGATCAACGTATCCAAGTAAAATTTGCAAAATGACAAAAAAAAACAAGGCACATATAGGAATTGCATTAGATGGTGATGCGGACAGAATTATAGTTTGTGACGAAAAAGGTAGAATTATTGATGGAGATAAAATACTTGCCATGTTGGGAGAGAGATGGAAAAGAAAAAAAATATTGAAAGGAGGAGTGGTTGGAACACTAATGTCGAATTATGGTTTAGAGAATTTTTTTAAAAAAAATAGAATTAAGTTTTTAAGATCAGATGTAGGTGATCGTTATGTTAAAGAAAAAATGAAGAAAAATAAATTTAATTTAGGAGGAGAGCAATCAGGCCATATAATACTTGGAAAGTTTGCAACAACTGGTGACGGATTATTAGTAGCTTTAGAAATTCTTTTTTCATTAAGAAAAAGAAAAAAAGCAAGTGAACTTTTCAATAAATTTAAACCCACCCCCCAAATATTAGAAAACGTAGAAGTTAGAGATAAATCAATAATTAATAGTCCAAAATGTAAAAAAGCAATTTCTCAAGCAAATAAAATTATAAATAATACAGGTAGAATTTTAGTCAGAAAATCAGGTACTGAGCCCAAAATAAGAATTATGAGTGAGTCAGAGGACTCAAGGTTAAATAAATTGTGTGTTAATATTATAAAAAAATCTATTCAGTAAATTGAAAATTAAATCTAAAATACTAATAATCGCAGGATCAGACTCATCAGGAGGAGCAGGCATTCAAGCAGATATTAAGGCAGTTACTTCTCTTGGCGCTTACGCAATGACTGCAATCACAGCAGTAACAGCCCAAAATACAACAGGCATAAAGTCTATAATGCCAATATCAAGTAAGGTAATCTCTAATCAAATCGAATTTACATCAAACGATATTAAGCCAGATTCAGTAAAGATAGGAATGTTACATTCAACTGAAGTTATAAACTCAGTTTTAAAATCGATAAAAAAATTGAGATTAAAAAAAATAATTTTAGATCCTGTTATGGTTGCAAAAGGCGGTGCTAAGCTTATTGATGATAAAGCAATTTTAGTGTTAAAAAAAAAACTAATAAAAAAGGTTGATTTGATTACACCGAATATTCCTGAAGCAGAAATACTGACTAAAATAAAAATTAAATCTATTTTGGATATGAAAAATGCTGCTAAAATATTATTAGATTTAGGTGCTAAGAATATTTTAATTAAAGGTGGTCATTTAAATTCTAAAACCTTGAAAGATATTTTTGTAAATAAAAAAGAAACCGCAATATTTACAAATAAAAAAATTAAAACAAAAAACACTCATGGGACTGGATGTACGTTATCAAGTGCAATTACAACATATTATGGATGTGGAAAAACTCTAAAGAAATCTTGTGAGTTAGGTATTAGATATGTAAACAATGCCATTAAAACAAGACCAAATTTTGGAAAAGGAAATGGACCAATTAACCATTTAAATAGTTTTATAATAGAAAAGAAATTTAGATGAATAATGTAGTCGTAGTCGGATCACAGTGGGGAGATGAAGGAAAAGGAAAAATAGTTGATTGGTTATCGAGCGAAGCTGACGTTGTCGTAAGATTCCAAGGAGGACATAATGCTGGTCATACCTTAGTAATTGATGGTGTTACCTATAAACTTAGACTATTACCATCTGGAATTGTTAGAAAGAATAAAATTTCTATTATTGGAAATGGAGTTGTAGTAGATCCGTGGGCAATTCTTGATGAAATTAAAGAAGTACAATCAAAAGGTGTAGAAATAAATGAAAATAATCTTATTTTATCAGAGGCTGCTACATTAATTTTACCATTTCATAGAGAGATGGATGAAATAAGGGAAGACTCTGCAGGTAAATCAAAAATTGGAACTACCAGAAGAGGAATTGGTCCAGCATATGAAGATAAAGTAGGAAGAAGATCAATAAGAGTAATGGATCTTGCATCTAAACAAAATCTTGAAAATCGATTATCACTAGTACTTGAGCATCACAATGCAATCCGAAAGGGATTGGGTAAGCCAATATATGAAAAAGATAAACTGGCTGAGGACTTAATAAAAATAGCTCCAAATATTTTAAAATATTCAGCACCAGTTTGGAGGAAGATAGATCAATTTAAATCAGAAAATAAAAAAATATTATTTGAAGGAGCTCAAGGAATATTACTTGATGTTGATCACGGAACATATCCATACGTAACTTCATCTAACACAGTAGCAGCTTCAGCAGCAACAGGATCTGGATGTGGTCCAAACTCAATAAACTATGTATTAGGAATTACAAAAGCATATACAACAAGGGTAGGTGAAGGACCTTTCCCAACAGAATTAACAGATGATACTGGTAATCATTTAGGTGAAAAGGGACATGAATTTGGAACTGTCACCAGCAGAAAAAGAAGATGTGGCTGGTTTGATGGAGTTTTAGTGAGACAAACTATAAAGATCTCAGGCATTGATGGAATAGCTTTAACTAAATTAGATGTATTAGATGAACTAGATGAAGTGAATGTATGTGTAGCTTATAAGCTAAATGGAAAAGAAATAGATTATTTTCCTGCTGCTGTTGAAGATCAATTAAATGTCAAACCAGTTTATAAAACATTCAAGGGTTGGAAATCCAAAACTAAAGGGATAAAAAAATTTGATGATTTACCTAATAATGCAAAGATCTATGTAAAAGCTATTGAAGAATTCATTGAGACAAAAATATCTAGTATTTCAACAAGCCCAGAGAGAAAAGATACGATTCTTTTAGTTGACCCATTTAACTGTTAAAAAACAGCAGAATTAATTTGCGGGTAGTAGATTTTTTGATTTAGCAGAGTTAAGCATATGTTTTTGAAGTTTTTCAAATGCTTTATTTTCAATTTGTCTTATTCTTTCTCTACTTATTTTGAATTTTTTACTTAAATCTTCTAAAGTTATTGGATTATCCGTTAATCTTCTTGAATAAAGGATTTCTTTTTCTCTTTCATTTAAAATTTTAATAGAATCTTGAAGAAGATCTTTTCGTTGCTCCATTTCTTCATTTTGGGCAAATTTAAGTTCTTGATCCATATCATTATCAACAACCCAATCTTGCCATTCATCACCGTCTTCTCCAATTGGTGCATTTAATGACTGCTCTTTCCCTGAAAGTCTTCTATTCATAGATACTACTTCTTGTTCACTAACATCTAATCTGTTTGCTATATCCTTTACGTGTTCATCGCGTAAGTCACCCTCAGTTCTAGGTGCAATTTGATTTTTTATCTTCTTCAAATTGAAAAAAAGCTTTTTTTGAGCTGTTGTAGTTCCAATTTTAACTAAGCTCCATGATCTTAGAATATATTCTTGAATAGAAGCTTTAATCCACCACATTGCATAAGTTGCAAGTCTAAAACCTTTCTCCGGTTCAAATTTTTTAACAGCTTGCATTAAACCTACGTTACCCTCTGAGATCATTTCATTAAGAGGCAATCCATAGCCTTTGTAACCCATCGCTATCTTAGCAACTAGTCTTAAATGACTTGTAACAAGTTTTTCAGCTGATTTAACATTTCCTGTAGTTTGCCAGTTTTTAGCAAGCATGTATTCTTCTTCTGCATCTAGCATAGGAAATTTTTTAATCTGAGCTAGATATGCTGCTAAACCACCTTCATTTGAAAGAGTAGGTAAATTGTATGTATTATTGCTCATCGGAAATATTTATGTAATAGAGAAATTTTTTTTTACAATCCTTTTATTTACTTAATTTTCTTAGTTTTTTTAAGATAATACTTAACTCGTTTGGTATATTTGACGAAAATTCTAATCTTTCCTCTGTCCTAGGATGGTCAAATCCCAACTGTTTTGCATGCAAAAATTGTCTATCTAGATTTAAAATTTTATTATTAAGATCTTCATCAATGTTTTTAAATTTTTTAAATTTCTTTTTATATTTTTTATCTCCAAGAATATTATTACCTTTGTATGACATATGAACTCTTATTTGATGAGTTCTCCCAGTTTCTAATTTACATTGTATAAAACTAAAAGTTGGAACTTTATCATTCTCAAAAAGCTCTAAAGTTTTGTAATGTGTTATTGCTTTTTTACCTTTGCTAGATGAAACTTCCATCATTTGCCTGTTTTTTGAACTTCTAGTTATGAATGTTTCAATTGTTCCTTTTTGAGGTCTTAATTTTCCCCATATTAAAGTTTGATAAACTCTTGTTATAGTGTGTTTAGAAAACTGAATTGATAATTTTTCATGACTTAGATTATTTTTTGCAATTACAATTAATCCTGATGTATCTTTATCAATTCTGTGAACTATACCAGGTCTAAGCTCATCTCCTATGTTAGATAAATTTTTACTATCATAATTCATTAATGCGTTAACTATTGTATTATCATAATTACCAGCACCAGGGTGCATCGAAATTCCAGAAGGCTTATCAATAACAATTAAGTCTTCATCTTCATAAATTATATTTAATTTAAACTCATAAGGTTTTAAGCTTTGTTTCTTAGGTTCAACAATTTCAAGTTCAATTTTGTCATTTAATTTAGTTTTAATTGAAGGGTCTTGGACAATTCTCTCATTAATTTTTAATTTACTATCTAGTATTAAATTTTTTACTCTAGTTCTGCTTAAGCTTTTGTCATGATTTGCTAATATCATGTCTACTCTCTTGTTATTATCTTCTTCTTTAACAATAAAATTGATGATATTTTTCATAAATTATTATATTAAATAATCATGCGTTCGTAGCTCAACTGGATAGAGCGCCAGATTTCGGCTCTGGAGGTTCAGGGTTCGACTCCTTGCGGGCGCACCACTATTCCCCCATATTAATAAGCGTTCCTTTTTTTTTTGCGACATTGAAAGAATAATAGAATAATGCAATTGATAATACAAAGTAAACCCCATTCCACATGAAAGCATTGTAGATATTTTGAATGTCTACAGTTTGATTAATCAAAATATTTCTTGCTTCTTCGAAAATGTATACCAATGGTAATAAGTAAGCTATTTTTTGAAACAACTCTGGCAATATTTCTATTGGATAATATATACATCCAAAGGGCGCTAACAAAAACATTGTGGACCATGCTATATTTTCAAAAGATGGTCCGTATCTCAATAAACCAGCTGATACCAAGACTCCAAGTGTTATTCCAAATAAATATAGGCTTAAAAATAAAAAGAATAGAAATATTCCTAAATCTAAAATAGAAATACCGAACAAAGGAGAGGTTAAAAGTACTGCTGGTATCAAGCCTATAAGAGCTCTAATTAAAGCAGTAGCAACAAGCGAAGTTAGTATTTCGCCAATTTTCATTGGTGCAATAAATAAATTTGTAAAGTTTCTACTCCAAATTTCTTCAAGAAAAAGCATATTAAATCCTATGCTGGTCCTAAAAAGAAAATCATAAAGGATTGCGCAAGTTAATATAACTCCAACTGCATTATTATAATATGTTGTATGCGTAGCAAAAAAATTTGAGATAAACCCCCACAAAGTAATTTGAATAGTTGGCCAATAAACAAGATCCAAAACCCTTGGGAAAGATCTGGTAATTAAATAGAAATGTCTTAAAAAAAGACCATACATTCTAGTTAAGCTCATTTTTACTCCTAGATAATTTTAAAAAAACTTCTTCAAGGTTTTTTCTGCCATGTTTATTGATTAATTCGTCAGGATTTCCTTTATCAATAATAATTCCGTCCTTCATCATTAGAATTGATTTACAAAGTCTAGTAACTTCATTCATATTATGAGAGGCAAGAAGTATAGATATTTTTTTTTCTTTTTTATAACTTTCCAAAAAAGATCTAACAAAATCACCTACTTCTGGATCTAATGATGCGGTTGGTTCATCTAATAGCAATACTTTTGGTTCATTGATTAATGCTTTTGCCAAACTAACTCTATTTTTTTGTCCAGATGATAATTCACCTGTAATGCTATTAAGCAATCCTCCCAATCTTAATTTTTCTGATAAAAATTCAATCCTCTCATTAATATTATTTATTTTATATAATTTTCCATAAACGGTTAGATTTTGTTTAACCGTAAGTTTTTTTGGTAATTCAATATATGGAGATATGAAGTTTATTTGTTCCAAGATTTCAATTCTATTTCCTTCTAATTTTTGACCATTTATCAAAATTTCTCCACTAGTTGGTTTTAAAAGTCCTAATAGCATGCCTATCGTTGTTGTTTTGCCCGAACCATTTGGACCTAATAGACCTAAAATTTCGTCTTCTTTTATATTAAAGCTTATACCTTTGACAGCTTCATTCTTTCCATAATTTTTTTTTATATTTTTAACTTCCACTAAATTTTTCATTTTTTTGATGCTCTGAAAAGTCTATCGTTAATTACTAATCCAAAGTTTTTGTTTGGTATTTTTTGTACAGCTATTTTTTTGTAACCTAAACTCTTAATTTTTCTTAGTGTTTTATATAAATTTTTAGTACTCTCCATTAGATTATTTGTCTTACTTAAGTAAAAATAATTCTTATTATTTTCTTTTTTCTTTTTAATTAGAATAAAAGCCTCATCTTTTTTTATTTTAACTGCATTTAATCTAATGGGTATACCTGGTGAATAATGAATTTTTTTTCTCCCTGGAGAATTTATATTGCTTTTAGTATGCAAATTAGTTTTTAAATTTGTTTTTAATTTTTTATTTAATATAGAAATGTCTAAACCACCTAATCTTAAAATTTGAGGTTTTTTTACTAAACTTATTATTGTAGATTCAACGCCAACTTTTGATCTTCCACCTTCAAGAATAAATTTAATTTTTTCTCCAAATTCATCATATACATCATCTTTTGTCACAGGACTTATACCTTCTGAGATATTTGCGCTTGGCGCTGCTAAAGGATATTTTAAAGATTTTAATAATATTCTGGCAATTCGGTGACTTGGAAATCTTACACCTAATGTTTTTTTATTATTAGTAACATTTTTTGAAATTTTGCTTTCGTTTTTTAGTTTTAATATAAATGTAATTGGTCCAGGGCATAATGAATTATAAAGTTTATAAAACAATTTATTAGTTTCACAATCTTTTTCCAAATCTTTAATATTATAATAATGAACTATTAAGGGGTTATCAGCAGGCCTTCCTTTTAATTTAAATATTCTTTTGGTAGCTTTATTAGAATAGGCATTAGCAGCTAATCCATAGACAGTTTCTGTAGGCATTCCAATACATTCGTTATTATTTAAATATTTTACTGCTTTTTTAATATTTGAATCATTAATTTTCATATAATATTACAAATTATTATATGAATGAAAAAATTTTGCCAGATGATATTGAAACAAAATCTTTGAGTGAACTCACAGATATAGCAGATCGTTTAATTCAGAAATTAGAAAATAAAAAAAATTTGGAAGAATCTATCAATGATTATCAATATTTAATAAAGTTAAATAATTTAATAGAGAAAAAATTTCAAAAGAACATAAAAAATATAACTGAAAGTACGAAGTTAAAAATCGAAGAATTAACCAAAAAAAAATGAAAAAAAAATTAGTTAAAACTATTAACGAAGTAAATAAATTTTTAAAAAATTACTTAGCAAAACAAAAAAAAACAGATTTAATTATACCTATCAAGTATGGTTTATTTCCTGGAGGAAAAAAAATAAGATCTAAGCTTATTTTTGATGTTGGAAAAATTTTTAATGTAGAAAAAAAATATCTTTTATACTTAAGTTCAGCAGTTGAATGTATACACGCTTATTCACTAATACATGATGATTTACCTTGTATGGATGATGATGATATTAGAAGAGGCAAACTAACTGCTCATAAAAAATTTGGAGAATCAACAGCTGTTTTGGCTGGAAACTCCCTTTTGACACTAGCTTTTGAAATTTTATCTGATCCAAAGTTTAATATAAATAACAATAAAAAAATTACCTTAATAAATTTAATATCTCAATCATCAGGACACCAAGGAATAGCCGGAGGTCAATTTTTGGATTTAAATTATGAAAGAAAAAAGGTTTCTAAACAAAAAGTTATAGATATGGAGATCAAAAAGACTGGAAAATTATTTTCATTCAGCTGTTTGTCTCCAGTTATTTTGACAAATAAAGTGGATCAAATAAAAAAATTCTCACTTATTGGCGAAAAAATTGGTTTACTTTTTCAAATCGCAGATGATTTAATTGATTATAGGAGTACATCAAAAACTGCAGGAAAAAAAACAAATAAAGATTCTAAAAGAGGAAAAGCTACATTAATAAGTTTACTAGGATATAAAAATGCTATTAAATATGCATCAAAATTAAAAAAAGAAATATTTAAAAGTTTAGTTAGCTATGGAAATAACGCTAGTGACTTAAAAGAGACAATTGAATTTATACTAAGTAGAAATAAATAAATGCAGAATTATAAATATTTAAATAATATTAATTTTCCGTCAGATATAAAAAAACTGAATAATGAAGAACTAAAAGCTTTATCAGATGAAGTAAGAAACGAAATGATTGATGCTGTTTCAAAAACAGGCGGTCATCTAGGTGCAGGTTTAGGTGTTGTGGAATTAACAGTTGCACTTCATCATGTTTTCGACACCCCTAAGGACAAATTGATATGGGATGTTGGTCATCAATCATACCCTCATAAAATTTTAACAGGAAGAAAAGATAAAATACGAACTTTACGACAAGGAAGGGGATTATCTGGTTTTACAAAGCGATCGGAAAGTGAATTTGACCCTTTTGGTGCAGCTCATAGTTCAACTTCTATTTCTGCAGGGCTAGGTATTGCAACAGCAAACAAATTATCAAATAAATCAGATCAGGTTATAGCAGTCATTGGTGACGGTGCCATGAGTGCAGGAATGGCATATGAAGCCATGAATAATGCTGGAGACTCAAAAACAAAAATGATCGTAATTTTGAATGACAATGATATGTCAATTTCAAAACCAGTTGGCGCAATGAAATCTTATCTTGCTAAAATTTTTTCAGGTAAGATTTATTTTAGTTTCAGAGAAACAGTTAAAATGATTATTTCATCCTTTTCAAAAAGATTTAGCAAAAAGGCTGGAAAGGCTGAAGATTTTTTGAGATCAGCTGTCACAGGTGGTACATTATTTAATTCATTAGGTTTTTATTATGTTGGTCCAATTGATGGTCATGATTTAGATGTTCTATTGCCAATTTTAAAAAACGCAAAAGAAAGTAATCATAATGGTCCAATACTAATTCATATAAAAACTCAAAAAGGCAAGGGATATAGTTTTGCTGAAAAATCTGATGATAAATATCATGGAGTTACAAAATTTGATGTTCAAACTGGAGTTCAACAAAAATCAACAACCAAAGCTCCTGCTTTTACAAAGGTATTTGCAAATACATTAATAGAGCATGCAAAGAAAGACAGTAAAATTGTAGGTATAACTGCTGCTATGCCGTCTGGGACAGGAATGGACACATTTAGTAAAGTTTTCCCGGATAGAACTTTTGATGTTGGAATTGCTGAACAACATGCTGTTACTTTTGCTGCAGGTTTAGCAACAGAAGGTTATAAGCCTTATGCAGCAATATATTCAACATTTTTACAAAGAGCTTACGATCAGGTAGTTCATGACGTTGCAATTCAAAGTTTACCAGTAAGATTTGCAATTGACAGAGCTGGTTTAGTTGGTGCCGATGGGGCCACTCATGCAGGTGCTTTTGATATTACATATTTATCAACTTTACCTAATTTTATTGTTATGGCAGCTAGTGATGAAGCAGAATTGGTAAGAATGGTTAATACCTCAGTAGATATTAATAATAAACCTTGTGCATTTAGATATCCAAGGGGGAATGGAGTAGGTTTAGAATTACCCGACATCAACGAAAAAATAGATATTGGGAAAGGAAGAGTTATAAGAGAAGGAAAGAAAGTTGCCTTAGTAAGTTTTGGAAACAGATTAAAAGACTGTTTATTTGCTGAAGAAAGTTTAAAAAAAATGGGAATTAATCCAACAATTATTGATGCTAGATTTGCAAAACCTCTGGATGAAAATCTCATGTGGCAAGTTGCAACAAATCACGAGGTATTAATTACATTGGAAGAGGGTTCTATCGGAGGCTTTGGAGCACATGTAAATCATTTATTAAATGAAAAGAATTTATTAGATAATAATTTAAAATTTAGATCAATGATTTTGCCTGATAAATTTTTAGACCAAGACAAACCTGAAGAAATGTATAAAGAAGCTGGTTTGGATTCAAAATCTATTGAAGCGAAGGTTTTAGAAACTTTAAATTCTAAAGTTGTGATTAAAAAAACCAATTAATTCCCACATTGAGCTTTATTCATTAAGTAGTGATCAAGAATTACGCAATGCATCATTGCTTCACCTATAGGTACTGCTCTAATACCTACACAAGGATCATGTCTACCTGTGACAGAAATTGAAGTATTTTTTCCAAATTTATTAATTGTTTTTCTTTGAGAAAGAATTGATGAAGTTGGTTTTACCGCAAATGAAACTATTATTTCTTGACCACTAGAAATTCCTCCAAGAATTCCCCCAGCATTATTTGATTTAAATTTTGTTTTCTTTCCTGTTTGAGACATTTCATCAGAATTTTGTTCTCCAGAAAGTTGAGCAGAGTTCATTCCAGATCCAATATTAACCCCTTTTACAGCATTAATACTCATCATAGCTGATGCCAAATCCATATCTAATTTAGAATAAATTGGAGCTCCTAATCCAACAGGTATACCTCTTGCTCTTACTTCAATAATAGCCCCACATGACGAGCCAGCTTTTCTTATCCCAAGTAAATATTTTTCCCATAATTTTAAAACTGTTTTATCAGGACAGAATAAGGGGTTTTTTGCAATGAAATTGTCATTCCATTTTTCTGTGTCACATCCTAGTATTCCTAATTGTGTTACTGCTCCAATTACACTGTATTTTTTCCCAATAATATTTTGCAAAACTTGTTTTGCTATTGCCCCTGCTGCTACTCTTGAGGCAGTCTCTCTTGCTGATTGTCTGCCTCCACCTCTATAATCTCTAATTCCATATTTTTTAAAATATGTATAATCAGCATGACCAGGTCTAAATTTATCTTTAATATTTTTATAATCCTTAGAACGCATATCTTTATTGAAGATAATCATTGAGATGGGCGTACCAGTTGTTTTGCCCTCAAATGTCCCTGATAAAATTTCCACTTTATCATCTTCTTTTCTTTGGGTTGTGAATTTAGATTGACCAGGCTTTCTTTTATTTAATTCTAACTGTATATCGCTGATATTAAGCTTAATATTTGGAGGGCACCCATCGATAACACATCCTATTGCTGGGCCATGTGACTCACCCCAAGTAGTAAAACGAAAAAATTTTCCAAATGTATTAAAAGACATTATATTATTATATAAGTTATTTTGGTTAAATTATGAACGAAAAAAATTCTTTAGGATTAGATAAATGCTTTAGAGAACTCGATAATCCAATATTATTATTCACTGAATGGTATAACGAGGCAAAGAAAACTGAAATAAATGATCCAAATGCATTAGCTCTAGGCACTATTGACGAAAAAGGTTATCCGAATGTAAGAATGGTATTACTTAAAGATTATGGAGAAGATGGATTTGTTTTTTACACTAACTTTAATAGCAATAAAGGAAAATCTATAAAACGTAATCCAAATATTTCAATGTGCTTTCATTGGAAAAGTCTACTTAGACAAATCCGTATAGTTGGAACTGCTCAAAAAGTTTCGGATGAAGAAGCAGATAATTATTATAATTCCAGAAGTTACGGAAGTAGAATTGGTGCATGGGCATCAAATCAAAGTTCAATTTTAAAAGATAGAGAAGAACTAAACCAATCTATAAATAAATTTAAAGATCTCTATAAAGATGAAAATAATGTTCCAAGACCTAATCATTGGTCAGGATGGAGGTTAAAACACCATGAAATTGAATTTTGGTTAGATGGTGAAAATAGAATTCATGAAAGATTAAAATATACTAAAGAAAATAATTATTGGAAAAAAATTCTCTTATCACCTTAAAATTTTCTATTAACACTAAAAGAAGTTAAGTTTTTAAGTATAGTTTTTTCTTCACAATCTTGGAATATACTTAATGAATTTGATGCTAAACTTATATAGTGTTCTGCTTTTTTATAACACTCATTAATTATATTATATTTTTTTACCATCTTAAGCACGTAGTCAAATTGTTCTTTAGATCTGATATTTTGTTCAAATATTTTTTTTAAAACTAATTTTTCATCCGAAGATAATTTTTGATTTAATAGAATAATCGGGAGAGTTACCTTGCCCTCAAAGAAATCTTTCCCTATCTCCTTACCAAACATTTTTAATTCTGAGTTATAGTCAAGTGTGTCATCTGCAATTTGAAATGTTAATCCAAGGTTCTTTCCATAGAATTCTAGTGCATCTTTGAATTTATTGTCTTTATCAGTAATTATCGACCCTACTTTTGAAGATGCCGAAAATAAAGCTGCAGTTTTAGAAGAAATTATATTCAAATATGTCTCTTCTAACATTTCAGAGTCACCTTTATGTTGTAATTGCAAAACTTCTCCTTGAGCAATAGTTGATGATGTAGAAGATAAAAGTTTTAATACTTCAATACTTCCATCCTCAACCATCATTTCAAAACATCTACTCAATAAATAGTCCCCAACAAGAATTGATGACTGATTTCCCCAAATTTTATTTGTAGTTTTTTTGCCTCTTCTTAAATCTGCGCTGTCAATTACATCATCATGCATAAGAGTTGCTGCGTGTATAAGTTCAACACATGCAGCTAGGTTCACATCTCTACTACCTTTTGTATATCCGCACAATTTAGCACACTCCAATGTAAGCAATGCTCTTAATCTTTTACCTCCACTAGTCATGTGGTAAGCTGTCATTTCTTTAACAAGCTCAACTTTACTATCTAATTTATAAGAAATTTTGTCTTCAACTAAACTTAGTTTTTCATCAACAGAATTTACTAAATCTGTATATGCATTAGTTATTTGCTTTTTTAATTGAACTACTGAACCCATAAATTCAAAATATTACATTAAGTTTATTAATATACTTATCAATTGACGCACCTATTTCTTCAACTATAAGTAGCTTTATAATTAATTAAAATTTTTATAATCATTAATATGTTTTCATTTTTTAAAAAAAAAAAAATTGTTAGTCATTTAAGGCTTACTGGCGTCATTGGAAATGTTGGAAAGTTTAAACAAGGAATAGAATATTCCTCTCAAGAAGAAATGATAAAAAAAGCTTTTTCAGTAAAAAAAGCAGAGGCTGTTGCAATTTCAATTAATTCACCAGGTGGTTCACCCGTTCAATCACATCTAATATATAAATTTATTAGAGAACAATCTAAGAAAAACAAAAAAAAAGTAATAGTTTTTGCGGAAGATGTTGCTGCATCTGGAGGCTATCTAATTGCATGCGCAGGTGATGAGATTTATGCTAATGCAAGCTCCATAATCGGATCAATAGGAGTAATTTATTCTTCTTTTGGTTTTAAAGATTTAATTCAAAAAATAGGTGTTCAAAGAAGGGTTTATACAGCTGGAAAAAATAAAAGTACTCTAGACCCTTTTTTAGACGAGAAAGAAGAGGACATTCAAAGATTAAAAAATATTCAACTGGAACTTCACCAAGAATTTATTAATGTTGTAGAGGAAAGTAGATCAACAAAATTAAACAAAACTGATGTTGAACTTTTTTCTGGAGAATTTTGGTCTGGTAAAACATCTTTAAAACTTGGTTTGATAGATGGAATAGGAAATGCAGAACAGATATTGAGAGAAAAATTTGGTGAAGATGTTGAAATTAAAAAATTTGAAAAGTCTAAAGGATGGCTTGCCAAAAAACTTTCGTCCTCTGAAGACCATGCGGATAAATTGATAAGTGTTTTAGAAGAAAGATCTATTTGGCAAAAATATGGTTTCTAAAAAAAAAACAAAAAATCCAAAATCATTTATTTCTTTTCAGGATACAATTTTAAATCTTCAAAAGTACTGGTCAAAAAAAGGTTGTGTTATTTTACAACCTTATGATTTAGAAGTTGGAGCAGGAACATTTCACCCAGCAACAACTCTAAGATCATTAGGTTCTAAACCATGGAAAACAGCTTACGTTCAACCATCAAGAAGACCAACAGATGGAAGGTATGGAGAAAATCCTAATCGTTTGCAACACTATTATCAATTTCAAGTTTTAATAAAACCTTCACCAAAAGATATTAAAAAAATGTATCTTAATAGCCTTTCATCAGTAGGTATTAAATACGAAGAGCACGATATTAGATTTGTAGAGGATGATTGGGAAAGTCCAACCTTAGGTGCTGCTGGTCTTGGATGGGAAGTATGGTGTGATGGTATGGAGGTTACTCAATTTACTTATTTTCAACAAATGGCAGGTATGGAATGCAATCCAATATCTGTTGAAATTACTTATGGTTTAGAGAGATTATGTATGTTTATTCAAGGTAAAAAAAATGTTTTTGATTTAATTTGGAATGATGAGGGAGTTTTATACAAAGATGTTTTTCATCAAGCCGAAAAAGAATTTTCAGCCTACAATTTTGAGTATGCAAACACAGATAAATTATTTAAAATTTTTGATATGCTCGAAGAAGAAGCAAAATCATTAATTGAAAAGAAAATTTCTCTTCCAGCATATGATCAATGTTTAAAATCAAGTCATGTGTTCAATATTTTAGATGCTAGAGGAGTAATAAGTGTTGCCCAAAGAGCAGAATATATTGCAAGGATCAGAGATCTTACAAGAGAAATTGGAAAAATCTGGGTAGAAACACAAAATTAAAATGTCTGAATTTTTCCTTGAATTATTTAGTGAAGAAATACCTTCCAGATTACAAATCAATGCTAGAAATGAATTAACACAAATTTTTAAAAAATTTTTTGACGATAATGAAATTATAGTTAAAGGTAAAATTAATACTTATTCAACTCCAAATAGGCTCATTGTTCATATAAATAAGATATCTAAAGATGTAATAAAAAAAGCAGAGGAAATTAGAGGTCCTAATATAAATGCTCCAGAAAAGGCTTTGGAAGGATTTTTAAAATCCAATAAAATAAGTAAAGAAAAAGTTTTCAAAAAAAGCACTGAAAAAGGCATATTCTACTTCTACAACAAACCATCGCAAAAGATAAAAACATACGATTTATTAAAAGAAAGTATTGCAAGTTTACTTTTAAAAATTTCATGGAAAAAATCAATGAAATGGGGCAATCATGATTTATATTGGGGAAGACCGTTAAAATCAATATTAGCTTTATTTGATAAAAAAATAATTGAATTTAAATTAAACCATTTACATAGTTCAAATAAAACTTTTACAGATAAAGATCTAGAAGATGAAGAAAAAAGTTTTAATGATTTTAAATCTTATATAAAATTTTTTAAACAAAAAGGAGTAACAATTGATCAAGATAAAAGGAAAGAATTTATAATTAAAGAAATAAACAAGGCAACTAATCAAAAAAAAATTCATATAAACGTGAATGAAAAACTTATAGACGAAATAATAAATATTGTTGAAAAACCAAAAATTTTAGTATGTGAGTTTAATAAGAAATTTTTAGAAATTCCCCAAGAAATACTTATTATTACAATGCAGCATCACCAAAAATATTTTCCTACATTTGATAGCAAAAACAAAATAACAAATAATTTTATAGTTGTAGCAGATTGCAAGGACAAAAAGGGATTAGTTAAATTAGGAAATCAAAATGTTGTAGATGCAAGGTTGGCAGATGCAGAATTTTTTTGGAATAGAAATAAGTCTCAAAATTTAGTTAAACAGGTGTCTAGATTGAAGCAAATTAATTATTTTAAAGGGTTGGGAAGTTATTTTGATAAAATACAAAGAGTAAGAAAACTTAGTGGAATAATATCAGATGAACTTTTAATAAGTAAAGAAAAGATAGAAATTGCCTCCTCTATTTGTAAAGTAGATTTGATGTCGGATTTAGTTGGAGAGTTTCCCGAATTACAAGGCGTGATGGGTGGATATTTCGCAAGAGAGCAAGGTTTTGACGAAGAAATAAGTTTAGCTGTTTCAGAGCATTACTTACCAAGTGGCATTGATAGTAAAGTTCCAAAAAAACCATACAGCATAGCATTATCATTAAGTGACAAAATAGACTCTTTAGTTGGATTTTTTGGAATTAATCTCAAACCAACTAGTTCAAAAGATCCTTATGCCTTAAGAAGAATGGCAATTAGTTTATTAAGGTTAATAATTGAAAATCAAAAAAAAATAAAATTAAGAGATCTAATAAATTATTCAATAAATTTATACAAAGAACAAAATTACTCTTTTGACTCAAAATTGATAAATGATGAATTGGGAGATTTTATTTTAGATAGATTAAAAAATTATTTAAAAGAAAAAAATATTAGGTCGGATATTATTGAATGCTCCACTAATTCTTATGGAATAGATGATTTACTAAAAATTTTTAATAAATCATTAAATTTGAATAAAAATATTAAAAAAGATTTCGGTCTTGATGTTATTGCAATTTATAAAAGATCTGCAAATATTTTAAATAGCGAAAGTAAATCAAAACTAGAAATTGTAGGTTCTGCCGATCCTGGTCTCTTTAAAAATGATTATGAAAAAAATCTTTATAAAAAAATACATGCTATAAGAAAGTATTTTTCAAGCATAGGTAGAGACGAGGATTATGATGAAAGTCTTAAAACACTCTCAAGTGCCAAAATAGAGGTTAATGAGTTTTTTGATAATGTAATAGTTAATGATAAAGAAGAATTAATTAAAAAAAACAGACTAGAACTTTTAAAAATGTTGTGTAAAAGCTTCGATAATTATTTTAACTTTTCAAAAATAGAAGCATAAATGCCAAAATTAGTTTTTAATTTTAAATCTAAAGACACAATAAAATTAAAAAACCCAAAAAATATTTTAGGAGGAAAAGGTGCAAATTTATCAGAAATGGGAAGGATGGGCTTACCTGTCCCACCTGGATTTACGATTTCTACTGAAGTTTGTGATTTATTTTATAAAAATAAAAAGAAATTAAAGTCTAAAATTATAAATGAAATAAATAGAGAGTTAAAAAATATTGAAAAAGATTCTGGTAAAAAATTTGGAGATTTGAAAAATCCTTTGTTGTTATCTGTAAGATCTGGCGCGAGAGTATCCATGCCAGGAATGATGGATACTATTTTAAATCTTGGACTAAATGACAAAACTGTAATTGCTTTAGCAAATAAAACATCAAATATTAGATTTGCAAAAGATAGTTATAGAAGATTTATACAAATGTATGCAAATGTTGTTATGGGTGTTGAAAGTTATAATTTTGAAGAATTAATTGAAAATTACAAACTTACAAAAGGTGTTTTGCTAGACACTGATTTGGATGAAGATGATTGGGATGGATTGATTAAAGACTTTAAAAATATTGTAAAAGAAAAAACAAAAAAAAATTTTCCTCAAAATATTAATGAACAATTACTAGGTGCAATTAGTGCAGTCTTTTTGTCATGGGAGAGCAATAGAGCAAAGGTCTATAGAAAATTAAATCATATCCCTTCAGAATGGGGAACTGCAGTAAATGTTCAGTCTATGGTTTTTGGTAATATGGGTAATGATTGTGCGACAGGTGTTGTATTTACGCGTAATCCATCCAATGGAGTTAATGAAATCTATGGCGAGTATTTAATAAATGCTCAAGGAGAAGATGTTGTAGCGGGAACAAGGACGCCCCAACATATAACTAAGAAAGCAAGAAAAGATGCAAAAGAAACACTTCTTTCAATGGAAGAGTCTATGCCTAGAGTTTACAAAAATCTAAAAAATATTCTTATAAAACTGGAGAAACATTATAAAGACATGCAGGATGTGGAGTTCACAGTCGAAAATAATAAGTTGTGGATGTTGCAAACTAGATCGGGAAAAAGAACTGCAAAATCATCAGTCAAAATTGCTGTCGATATGGAAAGAGAAAAACTCATCACAAAAAAAGAGGCTGTTCTTAGAGTACAACCAAATTCATTAGATACTTTACTTCATCCAACTTTAGATGAAGCAGCGAATTTAGAAGTAATAGCCAAAGGCCTTCCAGCTTCGCCTGGAGCAGCTAGTGGAAAAGTAGTATTTACATCTGATGAAGCTGAAAGATTAAATGGAATGATGCAAAATACAATCCTAGTAAGAGTAGAAACATCACCTGAAGATATCAATGGAATGCATGCAGCTAAAGGAATTCTTACTGCAAGAGGAGGAATGACCAGCCATGCTGCAGTAGTTGCAAGAGGAATGGGTAGGCCTTGTGTATCTGGTTCAAGCGAAATAGAAATAGATTACCAAAATAAAATTTTTAAAACAAAAAATAATGAAATTAAAGAAGGTGATTTAATTACAATTGATGGATCAACTGGTAGAATTATAAAAGGAGAAGTTAAAACAGTTAAACCCGAAATTTCGGGAGATTTTTCTAAACTTATGAGTTGGGCTGACAAATTTAGAAAACTAAAAATTAGAACTAACTCTGAAACACCTCTTGATAGTAAAACTGCTAGAGAATTTGGAGCTGAAGGAATAGGTCTTTGTAGAACAGAACATATGTTTTTTGATGAAGAGAGAATTTTATCTGTAAGAGAAATGATTTTATCAAAATCAAAAGAAGATAGGGCTAGTGCTTTAAAGAAATTACTTCCTTTTCAAAAAAAGGATTTTATTGATATCTTTAAAATTATGAATGGTCTACCTGTTACAGTTAGATTATTAGATCCACCACTTCATGAATTTTTACCGAAAAATCAAAAAGAAATTAGCGATGTAGCAAATGCTTTAAACATCAAAAGTTCAGAATTAGAGGGTAGAATAACAGAACTTCATGAACAAAATCCTATGCTGGGTCATAGAGGTTGTAGATTAGGTATATCTTTCCCAGAGATATATGAGATGCAGTGTACTGCGATTTTTCATGCATTAGTTGAATGTAAAAATCTTAAGATAAAATCTATTATTCCGGAGATCATGATACCTTTGGTATCTACTGAAGCAGAAATAAAAATAATGAAAGATTTAGTAATTAGAGTTGCAAAAAAAGTTGAAAACAAAACCAAAACAAAACTAAATTTTTTAGTGGGGACAATGATTGAGCTACCAAGAGCAGCAATTAAAGCAGATGATATATCTAGACATGCAGAATTCTTTAGTTTTGGAACAAATGATTTAACACAAACAACTTTTGGAATTAGCAGAGATGATAGTGGCAAGTTTTTAAATGATTATATTGATAATAAAATTTTCGATATCGACCCATTTGTTTCTATAGATGATGGAGTTGGCGATTTGATAGAAATAGCAGCAAAAAAAGGTAAAAAAATTAACAAAAAAATTAAACTTGGCATATGTGGTGAACACGGTGGTGATCCTAAAAGTATCGACTTTTGTGCACGTGCTGGTTTAGATTATGTATCTTGTTCACCTTACAGAGTGCCTGTTGCGAGACTTGCTGCAGCTCAAGCTCAATTAAAAAATAAAATTAAATTCTAGATTTCTAATTTTAAGTCTAAAGCATTCATTGAGTGAGTTAGAGACCCTATTGAAATTCTATCTACTCCAGTAGAGGAAACATTTTTAACATTCTTTAAGTTAATTCCTCCTGATGCCTCAGTTTCATAAAATTTCCTAGACATTTTGACTGCTTTTCTTAAATTTTTTGAATTCATATTATCTAATAAAATTCTATCAAATTTCAGACCCAAGATTCTCTTTAACTGAGATAAATTATCAACCTCTACTGTTATTTTTTTTCCACTCTTATTTTTGATGGCTCTTTTAATTAAATTTTCAAAATTTTTTTCAGAACTTATATGATTATCTTTTATTAAGTATTCATCACTTAAGTTAAATCTGTGGTTTGTTCCACCACCTAATTTAACAGCATATTTTTGAATTACTCTAAGATTTGGAATCGTTTTTCTTGTACAGCATATTTTAGTTTTTTTTCCAACCTTTTTTACAAACATATTTGTTTTCGTTGCTATTCCAGAAATATGAGAAACAAAGTTTAATGCTACTCTCTCGCCAGTTAAAATATTTTTTAGGTAACCATCAATAGTAGCAACTACATCTCCTTTTTTAATTCGAGATCCATCTTTTTTTTTTTTTTTAAATTTTATTTTTTTATCAATTAATTTAAAAGTTTCTTTTGCAAATTCTATACCACCCAAAATACCTTTTTGGTTACTTATCATTTTAACTTTCTTTTTAATATTTTTATTAACTAATTCTGAGGTAATATCGCCTGATGGATATAAATCCTCATTCAAAGCTAATTTACATGAAGATTTAATAAAATTTTTACTTAATTGAATTTTAGACACAGATTTTATCTGCCTATTTCTGCCATTCTCTCTACAGATTTTCTTGCTTTTTGAATTGTCTCATTGTCCATAATTAATTCGTTGGTCTCATTTTCTAAACAATCTAGTATTTTAGGCAAAGTAATTCTTTTCATATGAGGACAAAGATTACATGGTCTAATGAATTCAACATTTGGATTATCAATTTGGACATTGTCACTCATCGAGCATTCTGTGACCATCATAACTTTTTCTGGTTGATTATCTCTCACATATTTAATCATTCCACTTGTGGAACCTGCAAAATCAGATGCTTGGATTACATCAGGAGGACATTCGGGATGTGCTATTATTTTTATGCCTGGATTAGCTTTTCTAATATCATTAATTTCTTGATCATTAAATTGTTCATGCACTTCACAAGTTCCCTTCCAAGAAATAATTTCTATGTCGGTTTGTGATGCCACATATTTAGCTAAAAAATCATCAGGTAAAAATATTACTTTTTTTACTCCTAATGACTCTACAATTTTTACTGCATTTGCAGATGTACAGCAAACGTCAGTTTCGGCTTTAACATCAGCAGATGTATTTACATACGAGACCACTGGAACACCAGGATATTGTTTTTTCAGATTTCTAACATCATCACCTGTTATAGATGAAGATAATGAGCAGCCTGCTTTCATATCTGGTAGTAAAACTTTTTTTTCAGGACTCATTAGTTTTGCAGTTTCAGCCATAAAATGAACACCACACATCACAATTATATCTGCTTTTGTTTTTGCAGCCTCTACTGCTAACGCTAAAGAATCTGCAGAAAAATCTGAAATGCCGTGATAAATTTCTGGTGTTTGATAATTGTGAGCAAGAATTACTGCGTTCTTCTCTTTTTTTAATTTATTAATTTTATAAATATATGGTGCATGTGTAGCCCATTCTATCTCAGGAATTTTTTTTGATACTTTGTTATAAATTGAGTTTGTTGCTTTTTTAATTTCACTTGTAAATTCCATAAAAAAAACTTATCAACTTGAAATAGAATTGTCATTCATTTAATCTGCCGCATAACATGCGGTCATGCTGAAACTGGTAGACAGGCACGGTTGAGGGCCGTGTGGGCCTAGCCCATGAGAGTTCGAGTCTCTCTGACCGCACCAAAAACAAATATTTATTAAGGGGCGTTCTGTTGCCAGGTGCCCCAAACCCCGTAACTTAATTAATAAATTAATTAAGCTGCAAGTGCGTAACTTTCGTTAGCATTTATAAATTAGCCCTTCACGGCGGAACAATACCGAACGAAAGAATAACTTTTAGTCATCCGTCGATCCTAATTCACCCCCATAAGTTGAAAATGGTGGAGGTGGTGGGTACTGCCCCCACGTCCGTAATGGTTATTACGAAATTCGTTTATCGTCATAGTTGGAAAACCAACATTAATAATATAAAACCAAATTCAATAGATTCAATAAATTATTCATGAAGTTAACCGACGAACAAATAAAAGAAATAAAAGACCAGCAATCTCAGCAAAATTCAACAAAAAGAGTGACAGCCCCAGAACTTGAAAAAATTCTATACGATGCAATTCCAATATTAGACCACGGTTTTATAAGAGTTGTTGACTATATGGGTGATGATACCTCCGTAGTTCAATCAGCTCGAGTTTCTTATGGAAAAGGAACAAAAAAAGTTTCAACAGACTCTGGTTTAATAAAATATTTAATGAGGCATTGGCATAGTACTCCTTTCGAGATGTGTGAAATAAAATATCATGTAAAGCTACCTATATTTATAGCTAGACAATGGATTAGACATAGAACAGCAAATGTAAATGAATACTCTGCAAGATACTCAATCTTAGATAAAGAATTTTATCTACCAGAGCCGCAACATCTTGCTGCTCAATCACAGAGTAATAGACAAGGTAGAGGTGATATTTTAGATGGAGAAAAAGCAAAAAAAGTTTTGAATTTATTAAAAGGAGATGCTGAACAAACTTATAATAATTATGAAACTATGCTTAATGAAAGATATGATGGATCAACTATAGATGAAAATGCTGTAGGTTTAGCACGAGAGCTTGCTAGAATGAACTTAACATTAAATACTTATACCCAATGGTATTGGAAAACAGATTTGTTAAATCTAATGAATTTTTTGAGGCTCAGAGCAGATCATCATGCTCAGTATGAGATTAGAGCTTATGCAGATGCTATGCTTGATACTGTAAAAAAATGGGTACCAATAACTTATGAGGCTTTTATGGATTATAGGGTTGGTGGAACAGAAGTTTCTGCAAAGGGAAAAATTATTATTCAAAAACTTATAAAAGGTGAAAATGTTTCTATCGATGATACAGGTTTATCGAAAAGAGAATGGAACGAACTTATGGATGCTTTTGATCTTAAAGATAAATTGATTTAATTTTTTCAGCAAACTTAAAATATATTTTAGATATCTCATGATCCGGTTTGCTCTCCACTATTGGTGAACCCAAATCTCCCTGCTTTCCAACCTCGGGATCAATTGGTATTTCTCCCATAAAATCTTTTTTAAATTCTTCTGCAGTCTTTTTTACACCACCTTCACCGAAAATTGCATATTTTTTTCCATCATCTCCAATGAAATGACTCATATTATCTATAAGTCCTAATATTTTTACTTTAAGTTTATCAAACATTCTAATTCCACGCTTTACGTCCTGTAACGCTATCTCTTGCGGTGTAGATATAATTATTACCCCATCCATATTTATTTCTTGTGCAAATGTAAGTTGAGTATCCCCAGTACCTGGTGGCATATCAACAATTAAAATATCTAAATTTTCCCACAAAACTTTTTGCGTAAAAGTTTTTATTGCAGATATAACCATAGGACCCCTCCAAATCATTGGTGTTTGCTCATCTGTTAAAAATCCTATAGACATACATTGAATTCCATACTTCTTAATTGGCTTTAGTTTTTGCCCATCACTTTCAGGCTTTTCATTTATCGAGAATAATTTTGGCAATGATGGTCCATATATATCTGCATCAAGCAAACCAATATTTAAGTCCATTTTTTTTAATGCCAAAGCAAGATTCGAGGCAAATGTTGACTTTCCAACTCCTCCTTTTGCACTTGAGATTGCAATTGTAAACTTTGTTCCAATAATAGGGTTCCTTCTAAAGGTTTTTGGCTCGGTTTTTGCCTTTGTTGTGTCACTTAAACCTACTTTTTTACTATCCATAATTTACCATTACCTTGTTTTTACTAATAAAGACACTATATAGAGTGTCGTATTATGAGTGATTTTAAAAATCAAAGCCCATGGGGAGCACCTCCAGGTGGAGGTGGTAGCGGAAATGGTGGATTTAGAAAAGGTCCAACTCCCCCAAATATTGACGAAGTTATAAGTAAACTACAATCAATAATAAATAGATTTTTAGGCGGAGGCAAAGGTGGTGCTAAACCAATAATTATTGGTCTTATAATTCTTTTAGTTGTTTGGACTTTAAGTGGTCTTTACAGAGTTTTACCAGACGAACAGGGTGTTGTATTAAGATTTGGAAAATTTGTCAAAACTACACAGCCTGGATTAAATTATCACCTTCCTTTTCCAATTGAAAATGTATTAACCCCAAAAGTTACAAAAGTTAATCGAATGGATATTGGATTTAGGTCAGAAAGAGATAGCGGATTTTCCTCGGGCGGAGTTGCAGACGTTCCAGAAGAAAGTTTAATGTTAACAGGAGATGAAAACATAGTTAACATTGATTTTTCAGTATTTTGGGTAATTAAAGATGCTGGTAATTTTTTATTTAAAATTCAAGATCCAGAAGGAACAGTTAAAGCAGCTGCAGAAACAGCGATGAGAGAGGTTATTGCACGATCTGATATTCAACCAATTCTGACTGAAGGTAGATCTCTTATAGAATCTGACACACAGGAAATAATACAAGAAATTTTAGATGAATACACAAGTGGAATTCAAATTACACAAGTTCAAACCCAAAAAGCCGATCCACCAGACCAAGTTATTGATGCATTCAGAGATGTCCAAGCTGCAAGAGCAGATATGGAGAGATCAAAGAACGAAGCAGAAGCATATGCTAATGATGTGATTCCAAGAGCACGAGGAGAAGCAGCAAAAATTCTCCAAGCAGCAGAAGCTTATAAAAAAGAAGTTGTTGCTAAAGCAGAAGGAGAAGCAAGTAGGTTTTTATCAATATATAATGAGTATGCTAAAGCCAAAAAAGTAACTCAAGAAAGAATGTATCTTGAGACAATGGAAGAAGTATTAGCTGATATTAATAAAATAATAATCGACAAAAATTCAGGTGAAGGTGTAGTACCATACTTGCCATTACAAGAATTAAAGACAGGGACTAATTAAAATGAAAGCTGGAAAATTTTTACTACCAATAATCATACTAATTGCTGCAACAATTTACTTTTCTGTTTTTATTGTTAAAGAGGTTAACCAAGCAATTGTTCTTCAATTTGGAGATCCTAAAAGAATTATATCCAAACCTGGAATTAATTTTAAAATTCCATTCATACAAAACGTTGTATTTTTAGATAAAAGAATTTTAAATCTTGATACTCCACCAGAGGAAGTAATTGCATCAGACCAAAAAAGACTTATTGTCGATGCTTTTGCAAGATTTCAAATAATTGATCCTCTTAAATTTTACATATCTGTTGGAAATGAAAGAGTTGCAAGATCAAGATTGGCTACAATTATTAATTCTAGAATAAGAAACGTGCTTGGTCAACAAGAACTGCAAACACTTTTATCAGAAGACAGAACAAAACAGATGTCTCTAATTCAAGAAGGTGTAAATAATGAAGCAGAAAATTTTGGTATAAGTATTGTTGATGTTAGAATTAAAAGAGCAGACCTTCCTCAAGCAAACAGTGATGCAATTTTTAGAAGAATGCAAACTGAAAGGGAAAGAGAGGCAAAAGAATTTAGAGCGAAAGGTGCAGAGATGGCAGTAACAATTACCTCAACTGCTGACAAAGAAGTAACCGTTATACTCGCAGATGCACAAAAAAAATCTGAGATTATGAAGGGTGAAGGTGATGGTTTGAAAAACAAGATTTTTGCTGACGCCTTCGGACAAGATCCTGAATTTTTTGCATTTTATAGAGCTATGCAGGCATACCAAAAAGCTTTAATCGGCGGTGAGACTTCAATGATACTTTCACCAGACAGTGAATTTTTTAAATTTTTCGGAAATATTGATCAAAAAGTAGAGTAAATTTCATGAGAGAATTGATCATTGCATTTGGTCTATTCCTTTTTATTGAAGGTATTCTTTACGCCATATTTCCATCAAAAATGAAAAATATGATAATGAAATTAAATGAAGCCAATGATAATCAACTGAGAACTGGTGGATTAATATTTGCAGTGATTGGTTTTTTTATTATTTGGTACTTAAAAAGATGAGATTCTTAAAGATTCTAATACTAATATTATTTTCAATTAATATTCAAAATACTACTAACGCAGCAAGTATGCCTGCATCTTTTGCAGATCTTGCTGAAAAATTAATGCCATCAGTAGTAAATATCTCGACTACAACAACTATAACCACAAGGTCTAACCCTTTTCCATTTGATTTTCCCCCAGGGTCTCCTTTTGAAGATATGTTCAAAGATTATGGAACACCACAAAAGAGACAGACAAGTGCCCTTGGATCCGGGTTTATTATTGATGAAAAAGGAATTGTTATTACAAACAATCATGTAATCAAAGGTGCAGAGGATGTTTTTGTTAGAGTTAATGGTGAAAAAAATATAAAGGCAAAAATAATTGGAGCTGATCCTGGTATGGATTTGGCAGTTCTTCAAATAGAGTCAGATCAAAAATTCACACCAGTTAAGTTTGGAGATTCTGATACTGCAAGAATAGGTGATTGGGTTATTGCAATTGGGAATCCATTTGGCTTAGGTGGAACGGTTACTGCAGGAATAATCTCTGCAAGAAACAGAAGTATTGGTCTTTCTAGATATGAAGACTACATTCAAACTGATGCATCAATTAACCAAGGTAATTCAGGTGGACCATTGTTTAATATGGATGGAGATGTAGTTGGAATTAATACAGCAATATTAGGTCAATCAGGTTCAATTGGAATTGGTTTTGCAATACCTTCAAATAGTGCACAAAAAGTAATTAATCAATTAATTGAATTTGGTGAAACTAAAAGAGGATGGTTAGGTGTAAGAATTCAAACAGTTACAAAAGATATTGCAGATGTTGAAAAATTAGATGAACCAAGAGGAGCACTTGTTGCTAGTGTAGCTGAAAATAGTCCATCAGATAAGGGAGGAATTAAAGCTGGAGACATAATTTTAGAATTTGATGGTAAAAAAATTAATGAAATGAATGAGCTTCCCAGAATAGTGGCTGAAACAGAAGTTGGAAAAAAAGTAAAACTAAAAGTGTGGAGAAATAAACGTGAAATAACTAAGGAAATTGTACTTGGAAGACTAGAAACATCTGAAGATTTTAAATCGCAAGGTTTAGTAACAGAAAAACCTAAAGAAGATGCAATAGAAGGTTTGAAAATAAAAGTGAGATTGCTAAATAAAGATGACATTAAAGAAAGAAATTTACCAAAAAATACAACAGGATTAGTTATCACAGAAATCGATAAAGACAGCCCAGTTAACTATCTTCAAGTAAACAATATTATTGTTGAAGCACAAAAGAAAAAGATCAACACCATTGGTGATCTAGATAACATTGTAAAACTAGCTCTAAAAAGTAATGATAAAAGTTTACTTATTGCAATTTACAATAACAATAACCAAAGACGATATATTGGTGTTAAACTAAATTAATGGACTTAAAGTCCAAAATAATTCTTATTTCAGGACCAACAGCATCTGGAAAATCAAAATTTGCTATTCAGCTTGCAAAAAAAATAAATGGAGAAGTTATAAATGCAGATAGCATGCAAATATTTAAAGAGTTAAAAATTCTTACAGCAAGACCACAGCTAAATGATTTAAAAAACATAAAACATCATTTGTATGGATTTAAAAGCGTAAAGGAAATTTATTCTACAGGAAATTGGCTTAAGGATGCAAAGTTAAAAATTAACAATATTAAAAAAAAGAACAAAATTCCAATTCTTGTTGGTGGTACAGGTTTGTATTTTAAAGCACTTATTGATGGTATAGTTAAAATTCCCGATATTCCACTCACTATTCGAAATAGTATAAGAAAAAAACAATCAAAAATAGGACAAATTAAATTTTATTCTGAACTTATTAAAATTGATCCACTCTGCAAAAAAAAAATTAATAAAAATGATACACAAAGATCTATAAGAGCCTATGAGGTAAAAAAGTTTACAAATAAATCTTTGTTTGATTGGTATAGCGAAACTCACTCTGATTTTACTAAAGACAGTTTTATTAAGTTACTTATCGATTATCCTAGAGATAAATTAATTAAGAGAATTTCCTTAAGAACAAATGAAATGTTGAGAGATGGAGCAATAAAAGAGGCTAAGCGGTTTTACAAATTAAAAATAAAGAAAGATTTATCATCTAACAAAGTTATTGGTCTAACTGAGATTAAAGATTATCTGGATAAAAGAATAAATTTTAACGAACTAAAAGAAAAAATATCAATAAAAACAAGGCAATATGCCAAGAGGCAGTCTACTTGGGCAAGAGGACAAATGTCTGATTGGCAAAAAATAAAATTTAATACTCTTAAATCATTTTTAAAAAAATTTCCAAAATCAGCATAGATTGCTTGACCTATTAGCACAACTTCAGCTAGATTGTCTGAATGGCAAAATTATACTCAGGCGCTGAAATTGTATTTAAATGTATGGAGGATCAAAATGTTGATCATATTTTTGGTTATCCAGGAGGTGCAGTACTACCAATTTACGACGAATTACAAAATTTTAAATCAATTAAACACATTTTAGTTAGACATGAACAGGGCGCAGGTCATGCAGCAGAGGGATATGCGAGGTCATCCGGTAAACCAGGCGTTATATTAGTGACATCAGGACCAGGAGCAACAAATGTGGTTACAGCTTTGACTGATGCATATATGGATTCAATTCCATTAGTTTGTATATCTGGACAAGTTCCAACTCATTTAATTGGTACAGATGCATTTCAAGAATGTGATACAACTGGAATAACCAGACCTTGTACTAAACATAATTGGTTAGTCAAAGATATAAATGATTTAGCTAGTACAATATATAAAGCTTTTGAAGTAGCAACCACTGGTAGGCCAGGACCAGTTTTAGTTGATATACCAAAAGATATTCAGTTTCAAAAAACAAAATATAAGAAACCCAAAAAAGAAAACAAATTAAATGGCAAATCTCATAATCATTTTAATCAAAATAGCATTGATAAATTAATTGAATTAATGAGTAAATCTTCAAAACCTATTTTTTATACTGGTGGCGGAGTGATTAATTCTGGACCTAAGGCAAGTGAACTTTTAAGAGAACTTGTATATGCAACAGGTTTTCCCATTACATCAACTTTACAGGGATTAGGATCTTTCCCAGGTGAAGATAATCAATTTTTGGGAATGTTAGGTATGCATGGAACTTATGAAGCAAATAATGCAATGCACGACTGTGATTTAATGATTAATATTGGAGCACGTTTCGATGATAGGATAACAGGAAAAATAGATGAGTTTTCACCAAAATCAAAAAAAGTTCACATTGATATAGATCCATCATCTATTAATAAAAATGTTAAAGTTGATTTAGCTATTGTTGGAGATGTAAAAACTGTTCTTTCATCAACTTTAAAAAGTTTAAAACAAAAAAAATCAAAATTTTTGAAATCAAATAAACAAAAGACTTCTAAGTGGTGGGAAAAAATTCAAAAATGGAGGTCGGTTAGATCTTTAGATTATATAGGAAGTGAAGAAACTATAAAACCTCAGTATGCGATTGAAAGATTATATGAATTAACTAAAGATAAAGATTCCTATATCACAACTGAGGTAGGACAGCATCAGATGTGGGCTGCACAACATTATAAATTTAACAAACCAAATCGTTGGATGACATCTGGTGGCTTAGGTACTATGGGATATGGTTTACCAGCAGCAGTGGGTGTACAAGTTGCTCATCCAAAAAAATTAGTTATTGATATTGCGGGAGAGGCTTCAGTATTAATGACAATTCAAGAAATGTCTACAGCTGTACAATACAACCTTCCGATTAAAATATTTATATTGAATAATCAATACATGGGAATGGTTAGACAATGGCAAGAACTTTTGCATGATAAAAACTACTCTGAAAGTTATACTGCTGCTCTACCAGATTTCGTTAAATTAGCAGAAGCATATAACTGTGTTGGTATAAGAGCAAAAACTCCAGAAGAGTTAGATGATAAAATTATTGAAATGTTAAATACAGATAGACCAGTAATTTTTGATTGTATGGTTGATAAAGTAGAAAATTGTTTTCCAATGATACCATCGGGAAAGCCTCATAATCAGATGATTTTAGGGCCCAAAGATCAAGAAAGTAAGAAGATTACAGGCAAAGGTAAGTCCTTAGTTTAATGCCTAATTCAAAATCAGCGTATAGTTTTTCAAATAAAAAAGAGAAATTTGATACACATATTATAGTCGTTTGGGTCGACAATGAAGCTGGTGTGTTGGCTAGAGTAGTAGGTCTATTTTCTGGTAGAGGTTATAATATTGAATCTTTAGCAGTTGCCCAAGTTGACGAAAAGTTAAAGATATCAAGGATAACAATTGTAACTACAGGAACACCACAAGTTGTTAATCAGATTAAACTTCAATTAAGAAAACTTGTTCCTGTTCATAAGGTTGCAGATTTTAAAAGAGAAGATAAAGCAGTCATCTTTAAGGAGATGGCATTATTTAAAATCGTTGGTCCAAACAATAAATTAGAGGGTGCATTGAAAGCTTGTAAAAAATATAATCCTGTATTACTAGACAAAACAAAAAAATCAAATGTTATTCAAATAACAGCTTTAAGACGAGAAATAGACAAAATGTCAAAGGATCTAAAAAAATTTGGATTGGTGAGTGTTTCAAGAACAGGAGCCGTAGCTATGACAAGAGGTGCAGATATATTTAAATAATTAATTAGGAGAAAAAAAATGAAAATGTTTTATGAAAAAGATACTGATGCAAATTTAATAAAGGATAAAAAAATAGCAATTTTTGGATATGGTAGCCAAGGACACGCCCACGCTTTAAACCTGAAAGATAGTGGGGTAAAAGAAGTTGTTGTAGCTCTTAGAGAAGGGTCTTCAAGTATTGAAAAAGCAGAATCTAAAGGTTTAAAAGTTATGAACCTTTCAGATGCTGCTGAGTGGGCTGATGTTGTGATGATTTTAACTCCAGATGAATTACAAGCAACTATTTATAAAAATCATATTGAGCAACGTGTGAAAGAAGGGACATCTATTGCTTTTGCGCATGGATTAAATGTTCATTATGATTTGATAAAAGCTAGAAAAGATTTAGATGTATTTATGGTAGCACCAAAAGGACCAGGTCACTTAGTTAGAAGTGAATATGAAAAAGGTGGTGGAGTTCCATGTTTATTTGCTGTTCATCAAAATGGATCAGGCAAAGCTAGAGATCTAGCCATGTCATATGCTTCAGCGATAGGTGGTGGAAGATCAGGTATAATTGAGACGACATTTAAAGATGAAGTAGAGACAGATTTATTTGGCGAACAAACAGTTTTATGCGGAGGTCTTGTTGAATTAATTAAAAATGGATATGAAACTTTAGTTGAAGCAGGATACGAACCAGAAATGGCTTATTTTGAAACAGTTCATGAAGTTAAACTTATTGTAGATTTAATTTATGAAGGTGGAATAGCTAACATGAATTATTCTATTTCTAATACTGCAGAATATGGAGAATACGAGTCAGGCCCAAGAATCATAAATAAAGAAGAGACAAAAAAGAGAATGAAAGAAGTTTTAGCTGATATACAGTCTGGTAAATTTACCAAACAATGGATGGATGAATGTAAAAATGGTCAGAAAAATTTTCTTGCCACAAGAGCAAAACTAGCAGAGCATCCAGTTGAAAAAGTTGGTGCTACTTTAAGAGAAATGATGCCTTGGATTGCTAAGAAGAAGCTTGTCGATAGTGATAAGAAATAAACAGATGTTAAAATTGGGCTAATTCTCCCAAATTATTTTGCAATCTGAGCGAGAGCATGTATTATGCTCGAGCTAAAAAATACAATGTCAGATAAAGAAAAATTATACATATTTGATACAACAATGCGAGATGGTGAACAATCGCCGGGCGCATCTATGAGTGTCGAAGAGAAAATTCAGATATCTAGAGTATTTGATGAAATGGGAATTGATATTGTTGAAGCAGGTTTTCCAATAGCATCACCAGGAGACTTTGAGGCAGTTTCTGAAATAAGTAAAATAATGAAAAACTCAATTCCATGTGGTCTTTCAAGAGCACTTAAAAAAGATATTGATGCATGTCACGAATCATTGAAACACGCTCAAAGATTTAGAATTCATACTTTTATTTCTACAAGCCCTTTACATATGAAACACAAACTTGAAATGACAAACGATCAGGTTCTAGATGCAATTAAAGAAAGTGTTACATATGCAAGAAACTTTACTGACGATGTAGAATGGTCCTGTGAGGATGGAACAAGAACTGATATGGATTTCATGTGTAAAACAGTTGAATTGGCAATTAAATGTGGAGCTAAGACTATAAATATTCCAGATACAGTTGGATATTCTATACCTGAAGAATTTGCAAAAACAATTAAACACTTAAAAAATAATGTTCCAAACATAGATAAAGCAATATTATCTGCACACTGTCATAATGATCTCGGCTTAGCAGTAGCAAATGCGTTAGCTGGAGTTTCTGAAGGTGTAAGACAAATAGAGTGTACAATTAATGGAATAGGTGAAAGAGCAGGTAATGCTGCATTGGAAGAAGTAGTTATGGCAATTAAAACTAGAAATGATTTGATGCCTTACAATACAGGCATTAAAACAGAATTAATAAGTAAAGCTTCGAAAATAGTTTCAAATGCAACTGGTTTTCCAGTTCAATTTAATAAAGCAATAGTTGGAAAAAACGCTTTTGCTCATGAGTCAGGAATTCATCAAGATGGAATGTTAAAGAATAGAGAAACATATGAAATTATGACTCCAGAGAGTGTAGGTGTGAAGAAAACTTCACTAGTTATGGGTAAACATTCAGGACGACATGCTTTTAAAGACAAATTATCTGACTTAGGTTATTCAGATCTTACAGATGATATTATCCAAGCTGCTTTTGGAAAATTTAAAGTTTTGGCTGATAAAAAGAAACATATATACGATGAAGATATAGTAGCATTAGTTGATGATAGTCTAATTGTAGATAATAAAATAAATGCGATTAATCTAAAATCTTTAAAAGTATTTGCTGGCACAGGGGAACCGCAAAAAGCTGAAATGACATTGGATGTTTATGGTGATATTAAAAATACAACTGAAACAGGAGATGGACCAGTTGATGCAATATTTAAATGTATAAAAAAATTATTTCCTCACGATGTAAAGTTATCTTTATACCAAGTTCATGCAGTAACCGAAGGTACAGATGCTCAAGCAACTGTTAGTGTGAAAATCGAAGAAAATGACAGGACAACTGTAGGTCAATCAGCTGATACTGACACTTTAGTTGCATCAGCGAACGCATATTTAAATGCATTGAATAAAATGCTTATAAAACGCGAGAAAAAAGCACCTTCTCAAAATATTAAACATCAAAAAGTGAAAGGAATATAAATAAATGTCAATGTTTGCCAATTTAAGAAAGTTTTGGAGCCAGGATATGGCAATTGATCTTGGAACAGCTAATACGTTAGTTGTTTTAAAAAGCAAAGGTGTAGTTCTAAATGAGCCATCAGTTGTAGCAGTTGTCGATAACAAAGGAAAAAAATCAGTTTTGGCGGTAGGCGATGAAGCTAAAACAATGTTAGGAAGAACGCCAGGTAATATTCAAGCAATAAGACCTTTGAGAGACGGCGTGATTGCAGACTTTATTGTTACAGAAGAAATGATTAAACATTTTATTAAAAAAGTTCATAAAAAAACAATCGCAAATCCTAGAATTTTAATTTGTGTACCAACTGGATCAACACCAGTTGAAAGAAAGGCTATTCAAGATAGTGCACTTGCAGCTGGAGCAAGAAGAGTTCAGCTAATCGAGGAACCAATTGCAGCTGCAATCGGAGCAGGGTTACCAATTCAAGAAGCCACAGGATCAATGGTTGTAGATATTGGGGGTGGTACAACAGAAATTGCTGTTATGTCATTAGGAGGCGTTGTTTACTCAGAGTCATTAAGAGTTGCAGGAGACGCTATGGACAATTCATTAAAAGATTATATGAGAGAAGAATATAACTTGATGATAGGGGACAGTACTGCAGAAAAAATCAAAAAAGATATTGGAACAGCAATTCCAACAAATAATAATACTTATGCAGTCAAAGGTAGAGATTTAAGATCTGGAACTCCTAAAGAGGTAAACATCTCAGAACAAGATACTTCAGAAGCTTTAAACCCGATACTTAAAGAAATTGTATCTGGAATTAAAAAAGCATTAGAAAATACACCCCCAGAGTTATCAGCTGATCTAGTTGATATGGGTTTAACAATGACAGGAGGAGGATCACTTTTAAAAAATATAGATAAAAGGTTCTCTAAAGAAACTGGATTACCGGTAAATATTGCTGATGATCCATTGTCATGTGTTGCAATAGGAACAGGAAAGGCGTTAGACGATCAAGAAATATTTTCTACTGTACTATCTGAGTATTAAATATTATGTCAACAGAATCGAGTAGAGATGATTTTATTATTGCTATTCGTTCAGCATTTTTAAAAAAAGGAAACAGACAAAAGTTTTCTTTATTTACTCTATTAATCATATCTATTTTAGTTTTATCGTTAGAGTATTTTAAAACTGGCCCAGTTAATCAATTTAGATCTATCACAAAGGATATAATATTTAGAGGTTCATATGTCGTATCTAGCCCCTTTAAATATGTAAAAGACAAATACTACCTCTTCCAAGATCATATGAGTATGTATGAAGAGTTTTCAGTTTTAAGAGATAAGGATCTTGATCTTGACTCACTTAGAAAAGAAGTTGATTTTTATAAATCAGAAAATGCTCTTTTAAAAAAATTGATAGAGGAAAGAGATCTCTTTTCTAAAGAGTTTATGTTAACTAAGATTTTATTGGATAAACAAAGTCCTTATATGAAGTCTCTAATAATTAACAAAGGTCAAAAAAACGGAGTTAAATTAGGATCAGCTGTTAAAGATCGATTATATTACATTGGAAAGGTTGTAAATGTTAACTTTTTAAGCGCAAGAGTGTTGCTTGCTAACGATCTTAATAGCAAAATCCCAATCATTATTGAGCCAAGTGGTATCAACGCAATACTTTCAGGAAATGGGAATGATGAGTATGCAGAGTTAGAGTACTTACCAAAAGACAACGAAATAAAAGAGAACGAAATTGTATATACCTCTGGATCAGATGGCACAATTCCAGCATCAATTCCTGTTGGAAAAATAATTATTCTGCAAAACAAGAAATATGTAGAGTTTTTTAGCAATTTAAATCAACTTAATTATGTGCAGGTGAATAAGTAAAATGGCCAGAGGAGATATAAAATTTTATCAATTTTTACTAAATGGTTTTCCAATTATTTTATTGTTTTTCTTTGCTTTAACAGGCTACTCATTTTCATTTAATTTTTTTAAAATTAATATATCTTTTAATTTTATTCACTTAATTGTTTTTTATTGGGTTTTAAGAAAACCCGAAATGCTTGGTTATGGACTTATTTTTTTCGCAGGTGTTATTAATGATGTTGTACAAAACTTACCAATTGGAGTTTCATCAATAAATTATCTTTTACTCTGTGTTATAGCATCTTTTTTTAGGACAAGAACTCTAGTTCCTAATTTAATTTATGATTGGATACTATTTTTTATCGCAATAATAATTGTTAGCTCAATTCATTTTACAGTATTAGCAATTTTCTTTGATGGAAATATTAGTTATGGGGCTTTAATGTCAACAGCCTTTTTTTCATTTTTAATTTATCCAGCTGTAGCAAAAATATTTAATCAAATTTACTTACTAGGTTTAAGACAAGAAAATGTTGAATAGAGGAAGAAACATAGAAAAAGGTAGAGTTATAACAAGGAGGATGTTTATTCTGGCTGCTGCAAAAATATTACTTTTTGCTGGTATATCATCAAGGTTATATAACCTACAAATTTCTGATAGAGAAAAGTATGAAATTTTATCTGATAAAAATAGGATACGTGAATGGAAAACTCCTCCACAGCGAGGAATAATTGTAGATAACTTTAATAAAGTACTAGCAAGTAACGATAGAGTGTTTCAGCTACACTTAATATTAGATGAAATTAATGATTTTGATGTAACAGTATTTAAAATCAAAAATTTAATTGGTTTAGATCAGTCTCAAATTAAAAAATTATATAAAAAAAAGGAAAGATTAAAACCTTGGGATACATTAGTAGTTTCAGATAATTTAACTTGGGAACAATTCTCAAAAATTAATCTATATTTACATGAATTAGAAGGTGCAAAACCTGTATTATCAACATCTAGATTTTATCCCTATGCGAATGACTTGGTACATATAGTTGGTTATGTTGGTGATGCAAGTCCAAAAGATCTTGAAAAACCTGAGATAAAAGAAAATTTTGTTCCAGGTCTAAAAGTTGGAAAATATGGAATAGAAAATTCACAAGAAAAAATGTTAATAGGTAATTACGGTATTAAAAGATATGAAGTTAATGCATCTGGAAAAAGAATAAGCCAAATAGATTATATTAAAGAAAGACAAGGTAATAAAGTTAACTTAACTATAGATATAGAAATTCAAAAATATGCCCAAGAGCTGCTTAAAGGAAAAGCAGGTTCAATATGCGCAATGGACATTTATACTGGAGAAGTTGTTGCAATGGCATCATCACCAACCTATGATCCAAATAAATTTACACACGGAATTAATCAAAAAGATTGGCAAGAAATTAGAAATAATCCTCTAAAACCATTGATAAATAAGTCTATTGCAGGGCTTTATTCTCCTGGTTCAACTTTTAAGCCGTTGGTTGCTCTAGCAGCTCTTGAATATGGAATATTAGATCCCAATAAAACAATAAGATGCAAAGGTCATAAGCATCCATATGAACTATACGGAGTAAAATATCATTGTTGGAAAAAAGAAGGTCACGGTTACATGAAGTTGAGAAATGCAATCAAACAATCTTGCGATATTTACTTTTATGAAATGGCAAGATTATTAGGTGTTGATAAATTATCTATAATTGCAAAAAGATATGGGCTAGGGACTAATGTACTTGGAGATCTTTATAACGACGAAAAAAATGGATTGGTTCCAGATACTAAATGGAAGAGACGTTCATTGGAGCAAAGTTGGTATTTAGGAGAAACTGTTATCAATGGTATTGGGCAAGGTTATATTCAGACTACACCACTACAACTTTGTCTAATGACTGCACAAATTGCAAATGGAGGATATAAAATAAAACCTCACATCATAAAAGACGAGTCTATAAATTATAAGGACGTAATAAATAAAATTAAATTAGATCAATCTAATTTTCCATTGCATGAAAGAAATTACTTAGATGACATAAAAGTTGAATTTTATCAAAGAATGTATCACAAAAAGTCTAATATTAATTTTGTTCTAGATGCAATGTTTGGCTCTACAAATGAGCAATATGGAACATCATACAAATCTCGTTATGATGATCTCAAATATCAATTTGCTGGTAAAACTGGAACATCGCAAGTTAGAAGAATAACTGATCTTGATAGAGAACTAGATTTAGATACTGATCAAATCGAGTATAAAAAAAGAGACCATGCATTGTATGTTGCTTTTGCGCCATATAAGGATCCAAGATATGCAATAAGTGTTATTATTGAACATGGAGGCTCTGGAAGTAAAGCGGCTGCTCCGCTCGCAAGCAAATTGATCAAAAAAATTATCGACAGACATAAATTAAGAGAACAATTTAATAACGGAAATACAAGTTTAGCATAATGTTAAGAGAGAGAATACAAGCTAGTAATTACAGTTTTTTAGATAAATTAAGATCTATTGATTATTTATTAATCTTGCTAATAATTGCTATAGGATTAATTAGTGTATTTGCAATTTACTCTACTGAAGGAGGAAAATTTTCTTTTTACACAAAAAATCATATAATTAGATTATCTGTATTTTTTAGTTTATTTTTTGTTTTATCTTTTGTGAGAGTTTCAACATGGTATAAAAATGCTTACTTATTTTATTTTGTTGGATTAGTTTTATTAATAACAGTTTTATTTTTTGGAATTTCTGCATCTGGTGCAAAAAGATGGATAAATTTATACTTTTTAAATTTACAACCATCAGAATTAATGAAGATTGCTGTAATAATATGCTTTGCAAGATATTATCATAGAATTCAAAGCTCAGATATTCAAAGCTATAAATTTTTAATTCAACCAATTATACTTTTAATTATTCCTTGTTACCTTGTTATTCAACAACCTGATTTAGGAACTTCTATTTTAATCGCAGGTAGTGGTATTGCTATAATATGGTTGGCAGGTCTTAATATTAAATATTTTGTTTATTCAGGATTGTTAATATTAGTCTCATTACCTTTTGCTATATCCATTTTAAAACCTTATCAAAAATCAAGAATTCTAACTTTCTTCAATCCTGATAGAGATCCTTTAGGAGCTGGATATCAAATAATTCAATCTAAAATAGCTATTGGATCTGGAGGTTTTTATGGAAAAGGATTTTTAAAAGGAACACAGAGTTATTTAGAATTTTTACCTGAAAAACATACCGACTTTATATTTACACTTTTTTCAGAAGAATTCGGGTTTCTTGGGTCAATTATACTTTTATTGTTATACATATTATTAATTTATAGAATTATAAATGTTGGACTAGTCTCAAGGAGCTTTTTTGCAAAATTATATTGCTTTGGTTTTGCTACAGCAATTTTTTTATATGTATTTGTTAACATAGCAATGGTTTTAGGTTTGCTACCAATTGTCGGTGCACCATTACCTATAATGTCTTATGGTGGATCATCTTTGTTATCTATTATGTTGGGATTGAGTATTGTTATGAGTTGTAAAATATATAATCAAGAGCAAATTTCAGCTTATTAGTTATTTTCCATCTATAGCAACAATTGTTAAATCATCTTTTTGTACATGACCTGCTCCTAAAATATCATCAATCATTGTTTTTAATCTCTCATTAATTGGAGTTGATTGATATTTTTTAATATAATTTTCAAAACCCTCTGAACCTAACATTTCTCCATTTGGATTTTTTATTTCAGTAATTCCGTCTGTAAAGATATACATTGAGCTATTTTCGAAAGGAATAGTATGTTCTGGATATTTTGTTTTTGGCATTATACCTAAGGGAGGACCAGCTTCAGAAAAATTACTAAAAGTTCCATCAGCTGATAATATTAATGGAGGTTCATGACCCGCACTAGATAACAATAACTCTTTTTTATTTGAATCGTATATTCCAATTAACATAGTAACAAACATACCTCTTGATATAGTTTCACATATCTCATTATTTAATTGAAATAGTAAGTCAGATGCAGAAAAATTAGTTTTACTTAAACATCTATAAAGACTAGATGCTTTAGACATTAGTAGTGAAGATTTAATACCTTTTCCAGATACATCAGCAACTCCAAATCCATATTTACCATCTCCTAAATCGGAAAAATTATAAAAGTCACCTGAAACAACCTTGGCAGGGATATTTATTCCAGAAATAGGAAAGTCTTTCTCTTTATTTTTAGATAATAAAGATCTTTGAATTTCTCCAACAATTTCTACTTCTTTTTGAATTTTATTTTTTTCAACCATTTCTTTTGCCATCTTTGCATTTCTAATTGCTAAAGCAGCTGGCGCTGAAAGTGTTTCTAAAAGTTTTCTATCATCTTCTATAAATAATTTATCTTCAGTTTTTTTATTTAAACAATGGATTACACCAATACACTCATTTGCAGCAATTAAAGGAGAACATAAAACTGAGTATGTTGTAAAATTTGTTTTATTGTCTAAATCAAAATAAAACTCTGCTATTTCACGTACATCTTTTCTGACATTACCAACACGAATACATTTCCTTTGTTCGACAGCTTTACCCATAACTCCATCTTTTAAATCTAGTTCATACTCATCTAAATAATCTTGATGTAATGATGCGATACATTCAAATTTTTTCTTTTCTTCATTAATTAAAAATATATTCGCAGCTTGCGCATTTAGTCTTGCAATAATAACTCTAAGTGCATTCATTAGGGTATCATTCAAATCCAGTGATAAAGCGAAATCCTGATTCATTTTTGTGACCAGTTCTAGATCCACATTAACTTGTGAAACTTCTTTTTCTGGTTCGATAGGTTTTTTTGACTTAAAAAAGATCATTTATTTACTAGCAATTTAAACAATTTTTGATAAATTTTTCAACAATGGAGATTATCGTCTATACGCCAAATTTATATATTCATTTTCAAGATGCAGTGTTACTTGTTCAATATGTAATAGATGGATTAATTCACATCTCATCAAACATTAAATTATAATTAATTTTAAGTGGACTTTATATTCGTAATAGTTTTTGGAGGGCTATGGGGTAGTTTTGCAAATGTTTGCATATATAGAATCCCAAACAATGAAGGCGTTGTATCTGGAAGATCTTTTTGTCCAAATTGTAAAACAAAGATCAATTGGTACGATAATATTCCTTTAATTTCCTATATTGCTCTTAAACGAAAGTGTAGAAACTGTAAAAAAAAAATA
>CACIRJ010000010.1 GCA_902588975.1 uncultured Pelagibacteraceae bacterium
ATAAATATCATAAGCGAGATATGTTAAATAAGCGATACCTAACCATTTTAAAGTATTTAATATTGTTGGATTATCAGACAAAAAAGAACCAATAACAAAAATTACTAAAGTTGCCTGAATAATGTTTGCAGTTACATCTCCTAATGCAGTCCAAACACATTTTTGAACGCCGTAGTTCATAGAATAAGAAATAATTACAATTCTAGGTGTGCCAGGAGTTATAAACATAAAAATTATAATCTGTAAAAAAAGGATAAAATCTAAGGGAAGCATTTTAAGGATAGTCCTAAAAAACCGGGAGCTAAAGATGGCTAGATAGGACTATCTAAAACTGATAATATCATAGGCTTAAATATTTGCATTAAAATAATTTTAGCAATTTGTTGAATTTTGATGAAAAAAAGTCACAGACCGACAACCAGAGTTAAAAATCCAGAGCCATCTCTTGATAGTCCAGATTGGGTCATCTGGGCAGCGTGGGCTGACCGGATTACTTTTGAAGAAATCGAAAAAAAAACTGGAAAGACTGAAGGTGACGTTATTAAGATTATGAGGAGATCATTAAAACCCTCATCATTTAGACTGTGGAGAAAAAGGGCAAGCTCGCAAAGCATAAAACATAGAAAAAAATTTGAATATTCTAGAAAACTTATAAAATCTAAAATAAATAAAAACGATTACTTACTCTAGTAATTTATTAATGTTAGCTTATATATATTTCAATGAAAAACATAACAGTTTACTCTGGCCCCATGTGTAATTTTTGTGATGCTGCTAAAAGATTATTATTAAGAAATAATCTTAATTATAATGAGATAGATATATCAACAAAAGAAGGTCTGAGAGACGAAATGACTAAGAGAGCAAATGGACGAAGAACTATTCCTCAAATATTTTTTGATGACTATCACGTTGGAGGCTATCAGGAATTAAGAGAATTAGAGAAAACCGGAAAACTTTTAAGTTCTTTAGAATAATTTATTAATCAACAAATAATATCGTAATAAGTATATGTTTGTTTACATTTATTTTAATACAATTAATTATCTGGTTTAAAAATTAAACATACTCCGTTATTGCAGTATCTTTTTCCTGTTGGTTGTGGACCATCATCAAATATATGTCCATGATGTCCTCCACATTTCTTACAATGGTACTCTGTCCTAGCATAACCAATATGGTGATCAGTTTTAGTTTCAAAAACATCTGGAAGAGATTTATAAAAAGATGGCCACCCTGATCCACTTTCATATTTTGTTGATGATTTAAATAATTCGGTATCACAGTTTGCGCAATGATATGTGCCCTCTCTTTTTTCATTGTTTAATTCACTTGAACCAGGAGGTTCGGTTGCTTCATTGAATAAAATATTTTCTTGTTCTGGAGTTAAATTTGTATTTTTTTTCATTATAAAAATTTAGCACATGTTTTATGTAAACTAGAATGTAATTCTACTAGTTTGTTAAAATCTTCGTTGTATCCTCCTCCTAATACTCCACATATAGGAATTTTATTTGAGAAGAAATTATCAATAACCAATTCATCTCTTTCAAATATACCATTATCAGAAATTTTTAGTTTACCCAACCTGTCATTATAGTGAATGTCTACTCCAGCGATATAAAAAACAAAATCAAACTCTTCTTCATTTAAATATTTTAGGTTATTTTTTAAAATATCAATATATTCTCTATCTTCTAAATTTTCTTCTAATTCAATATCAAGATCACTTACTGATTTTTTTGCCGGATAATTAACTTTCGAATGCATACTGAATGTAAAGACTTGATTATCATTTTTAAATATTTCAGAATTGCCATTACCCTGGTGAACATCTAAATCAACAATTAAAATTTTATTTGCTAATCCTCTTGAGGTTAAATATTTGGCTGCTACCGCAACATCATTAAAAATACAAAATCCAGCTCCTTCACTAGATGTTGCATGATGGCTGCCTCCTGCAGTATTACACGCTATGCCATAATTTAAAGCTAGTTTTGTAGCAAGGACAGTTCCTCCAGTTGCAATAAATGACCTTCTAACTACACTGTCAACTAAAGGAAAACCAATTTTTCTAATCTCGTTTTTATCTAAAGTTTTGTTTTTTATCTTATATATATAGTCTTCTGTATGTGCCTCTTTTAAAGTTTCTACTGAGCATGGCTCTGGAATATAGAAATTTTTAACTACTTTATTTTTAATTAACGCTTTAGCTAATTCTCCAAATTTTTTTATAGGAAATTTATTGTCATCATTTAATTTAGCTTCATAGTCTTTATGATTGACGATAGGTAATTCCATAAAAAATTAGTAGGGACTATATTTCCCAAGGATTATTTTTATTATTGTTGAGATTATATTTACTAATCGCTTTTTCTAATGTTTGTAATGGAACTTTCTTATCTTCATAAAGTGTATACAAAGAACTGACGACTATATGTTTGCTATCTACCTCAAAAAAGTCTCTTAGATTTTTTCGAGTATCACTTCTTCCAAAACCATCTGTTCCCATTGCTAAAAACTTATTATTAATGTGGCTAGAGATTAATTGTGAATACGCTCTTACATAATCTGAAGTAGCAATTATAGGGTCGTCATTAGAAATTAGCTGCTGCAAATAGTTTTGTTTTTTATTTGCAGGAGACAATGTGTTTTGTCTTAAAACTGATTTAGCATTTTTTTCTAACTCTGAATAACTTGTTATGCTGTATAATCTTGAACCAATTCCATATTCATCTTTAAGTATTTTAGAAGCTTCAATGCATTCTCTGAAGATTGGTCCAGATCCTAATAAATTTATATTAATTTTATCATTTGAATTATCTTTAAAAAGGTAGCCACCTTTAATTATTCCATCTTTATTTTTTATATCAATTTTAGGATGTGAATATTTTTCATTATTTACAGTAATATAATAAAATTCATCTTTACATTCTGTCATCATTCTTTTCATTCCCTCATCAAAAATAATTGCTAGTTCACTTGCAAAACAAGGATCATAAGATTTTAAATTAGGAAATGTTGAAGCAATTATTTGACTTTGTCCATCTTGATGTTGCAATCCCTCTCCAGCTAAAGTAGTTCGCCCAGCTGTAGCACCTATTAAAAATCCTCTTGGCATTTGATCAGCTGCAGCCCAAATTAAATCTCCAATTCTTTGAAATCCAAACATAGAATAAAAAATATAAAAAGGCATCATTGGAAAATTATGATTGCTGTAAGAGGTTGCTGCTGCTAGCCATGAAGAAATGGCTCCAGCTTCATTTATTCCTTCCTCTAATAATTGTCCTGTTTTTGACTCTTGATATTTCAAAATGGAAGTCGCGTCTTCGGGTTCATATAGCTGACCTTCTGGTGAATATATTCCAATTTGTGAAAATAAATTTGCCATTCCGAAAGTCCTAGCTTCATCAGCAACTATTGGTACGACCCTTTTTCCAAACTCTTTATCTCTCATTATGTTTCCTAAAGATCTTACTAGTCCAGTCGTTGTTGAATATTCTCTGTCACTTTCTTCGAATAAAAAGTTTGAATGTTTTTCAATTTTTGGAGTAACTAATTTAACTTCTTTAAAGCTTCTTTTAGGTAAAGATCCTCCTAAAGCTTCCCTTCTTTTTTTTAAATATTTTATTTCCTCAGAATTTTCATCTGGTTTATAAAACTCCATATTTTCTAGTTTATTATCTGGAATATCTAATTGAAAACGATCTCTAAACTCTTTTAATGCATCAAGATTTAATTCTTTTTGCTGGTGGTTAGTCATTTTTGACTCTCCAGCTTTACCCATTCCATACCCTTTTTTTGTTTTAGCTAAAATAACTGTAGGTTTGCCTTTAGTTTTAACAGCCGCATTAAATGCAGCATAAAGTTTTTTAAAATCATGACCTCCTCTTTTTAATTTATCAATTTCATCTTTACTAAGTGAAGAAACCAATTTTAAAACTTCTGGATCCTCTGCAAAAAAGTTTTTAAGGTTATATTCTCCATCTCTTGCGCCTAATGTTTGGTATTTTCCATCTACGGTTTTAGCAAAACGCTTTAACAACAAATGATCTTTATCTTGTTGAAAAATTTTATCCCATTCAGATCCCCATAGAACTTTAATTACATTCCATCCATTAGCTTTAAAGATTGTTTCCAGTTCTTGAATTATTTGTCCATTACCTCTCACGGGTCCATCTAATCTTTGAAGATTACAATTTATAATAAAAGTTAAATTATCTAACTTTTCTCTTGATGCGATAGATAATCCAGCCAAACTTTCAGGTTCATCCATTTCACCATCTCCAAATAAACCCCATACTCTTTTATTAGTTTTTAATAAGTTTCTATTTTCTAAATATTTCATGAAACGTGCTTGATAAATTGCATTAACTAAACCTATTCCCATGGATGATGTAGTAAATGTCCAGTAATCTCTCATTAAGTATGGATGGCAGTATGAAGACAGTCCTTGCTCGTTTAATTCTTGTCTATAATGTTCCAAATGATTTTTAGTTAATCTTCCCTCTAAAAAAGATCTTGCATATATCCCAGTTGTACACTGTGATTGATAAAAAATTAAATCTGCTTCATCACCGCCTTTAAAAAAATGATTAAATCCTGTTTCAAATACCTCGGCAAAAGATGCATAGCTTGCTATATGTCCTCCAAGCCCACCATAATTTTTATTTGCTTTCATAACCATGGTTAAAGCATTCCATCTTAAAATTGCTGTTATTTTTTCTTCAATTGCTAAATCTCCAGGATAAATTCCTTGATCATATTGAGATATGGTATTTCTATATGGTGAATATGGAACTGGTGAATATAATACTCTTAAATCTTTTGCTCTTTTCTCAAGTTTTTCTAAAATCAGTTTGGCACCCTCTCTACCATGATTTTCAACTACTGCATCAAGAGAGTCTAACCAATCATTTAATTCTTGATTATCTAATTTTTGGTTTTGATTAGCTTTAAATTCATTGCTCATCAAAATAATTATACACAAAAAATTAAAATTTATATCTGTAAAAATTGTCTTAATTTAATTTACTCAATTACCCTTTTTGGTTTACCTGATGCAAAACTATCAAGATTTTCAATCATTTGATTGTAGAAAGTTGCATAATTTTCAGCAGTTACGTAACCGATATGAGGAAGCAAAAGAGCATTCTGAACAAATCTAAGCTTATGACTTTCGGGCAATGGTTCCTGTTCGTAAACATCTATACCTGCGCCAGCTATAATATTTGTTGATAGAGCTATAATTAAATCATCTTCATTAACTATTTCTCCTCTTGAAGTGTTTATTAAATAGGAGGTTTTTTTCATCTTCTCAAATTCTTTAATAGTAATGCAGTTTCTATATCTTTCTCCACCTTGAACATGTATTGATAGAAAGTCTGAATTTTGAATTAAATCGTCTTTGTTACATGGCAACACATCTAGCTCTTTACATTTATCTAAGTTTAAATTTTCACTCCAAGCCATAATTTGCATGCCAAAAGCTTTACCAATTTTAGCAACTTCAGAACCTACTCTACCCAATCCAAGCAAACCTAATATCTTACCTTTAAGCTCAACTCCAATTGTTGACTGCCAGTAACCTTGATACATATTATCTATTTCTGTTTTAAAATTTCTAGCAAGTCCTAAAATTAATGCCCAAGTTAACTCTGGTGTTGGATTATTATTAATTTCAGTACCAGTGACCACTATTTTATTTTTTTTAGCTGTATCTAAATCTATTGATTTATTTCTCATTCCACTAGTGGCAATTAATTTTAATTTTTTTAGACTCTCTATAAATTTTTTTGTTATTTTTGTTCTCTCTCTCATTATAAAAAGAACTTCGAATTCTTTTAATTTTTCAATTGCATCGTCCTCGTTTTCAAAAGGCTGATTAAAAATTTGAAATTCATATTTTGAAGATAATTTTTTAATATCAATAAAATCTTTTGCGATATTTTGATAATCGTCGAGTATAGCTACTTTAAGCATTTTTTTTGTTTGAAAGTAATATCCCTGAAATAATAAATATTCCACCGATATAATGATAAAATAACAACACTTCATCAAATATTATCATTGCAAGAATTGCAGCAAGAATTGGCATTAAATGTAAATAAATTCCTGCTCTATTAGCACCTATTAAAGCAACACCTTTTATCCAGAAAAAGAAAGAAATGATGCCAGGCAACAAAACAACATAAGATAAAACAAGAATGAAATTTGTATTAATTGTAATTCGATTACCAATGTAAATATAATCTATTGCATACATTGGTATAAGAAATATTACACCAAGACCAATGACAACTTGTAGTAAAGTTATAGGAGATAATCCATAATTTTTTTTCTTTAAAAGAGCTGAATATAGTGACCAGGATATCATTGCAAATAATGCAAATAAATCTCCTTTTTCAAAAGCTAAATTTTTAAAGACTTCAAAATCTGCTTTTGAAATTATAAACAATACACCCAACAAAGAAAATACAACTCCCAATACTTGAAAGGTATTTGTTTTTTCTATTTTTAAAATTATAGAAAATAAAATGATCATAACTGGAACAGTTGAGATCATGAGTACACCCGTAATTACTTGTGTAGTTTTTAAAGAATAAAAAAGTGCTGAATTAAAAATACTGACAGCTGTTATCCCTAGAAAACATAAAAGAAAAATATTTTTAAAAATTAATTCTTTTTTTTCAAGCATCTCTCTGTAAGTAAAAGGTAGTAAAATTAGAAACGCCAGTGACCACCTTAATATATTTAATGATATTGGAGGTATTTCATTTAAACCTGCTATTTTTCCAACAATAAAATTTCCTGACCAAAACAAAGCTGCCAAAAAAAGCAAAATCGATGCAATTATGATATTACTTTTATTTTCAAGCATTAAATAGACTACTATAAAAGAGTGCTTTTAACTAAACCTTATTGAACTGTATGGTTGCAGATCTAAGTTAGTATTCTCACCAGAGATCATTTTTGATATGATTTTTCCTGAAATTGCACCAAGTGTCCAGCCTAAATGATGATGACCAAATGAGTAAAAAACATTTTTATAATTTTTTGATGACCCTAGAACTGGTAGAAAATCAGGTAGTGTAGGTCTAAAACCAAGCCACTCATCTTTATGTTCTGGTAACCCATCTAACATATCCTTTGCGTTTAATATCAAGTTTTTTATTCTCGATTTAGAAGGAGAGTTTTCTAAACCTCCAAATTCTACTGTTCCAACAACACGCAACCCTTGTTCCATCGGTGTCATTCCAAAACCTCTATTTGCATAAACTACAGGTCTTGAAATTAAATGATCATAATCTTTGAAGTGAACATGATAGCCTCTTTCAGTATCTAAAGGAATTTTTTCATGTAACTTATCAGTTAATCTTTTTGAAAATGCTCCACATGCAATAACTATTTTATCAAAAATAAATCTTTGTGTTTCTGTTCTCAATACAGGTTTTTCTTCATCAAAATCTATATCTTGAATATTTAATTTTAAAAATTTTCCGCCTTTGTTAACAAAATTTTCAAATAACTTTATTAAAATTTTTCTTGGATTCCTTGCATGCCTTGCATAATCATAAAACACTCCACCATGATAAAATGGTTTTAAATTTGGTTCTAAATCGTGAATTTCCTTTTTATTAACTAGTTGTTGCTTTACACCAAGCTGATCTCTAATTCTAATTTCTAATTCTCTACTTTTCATATTTTGATCAGTCCAAACATAAAGAATGCCATTATTTTCAACTAATCCTTCTAAATCAATTTCGTCAAATAATTCATCGAATGCTGGTAATGATTGATCTAAAATTTGATGCATATTTTTAGCTGTATGCATCATTTTTTCTTCTCTACAATTTAATATAAATCTTGCAAACCAAGGGATCATCTTTGGCACATAGTTCCACTTTAAAGCTAATGGTCCTCTTGAGCTAATTAACATTGAAGGAACATCTGCTATGACATCTGGTCTGTTTAAAGGAACGGACGCATATGGAGAAAAGTGACCAGCATTTCCATATGATGCCGCACTTCCTGGCTCTTCTCTATCGAAAAGTGTTACTTGAAAACCTTTTTTTTGAAGAAACAAGGCATTACAAACACCCTGTATACCAGCACCAATTATTCCAATTTTAAGATTTTTTTCATCCACGCTTTTAATATATTTTTTAAGATATAGTTATTATATATGATATTTGATCGCGGGTTTATTTTACATAGATTGTTATTTGCCTATAGATATTGAGGTTAAGTCGTCACTTAGCTTGCTATTCCCAGCAGTACTAACTACCGTATTTGATATATCTTATATTTGTTTGCTAGAATCTGTATTAAAATTTTGCTCTATGATTTTCAATGCCCAATTCCGATAATAGTTAAATCATCATCAAGTATATCGTTATTAGCTTTTATCCCAGTCTCTTTGTAATCTTTTTTGAGACTTTTAAGTCTTATTTCCTCTGTAGAATTTTCAAGTTCTTTTTGTAAAGAAGAATTTTGATGATTAAGTAAAAGTTTCTTAACTCCATCAATACCTATTTCTTTTTTATTTTCGTCCATACATTCTGAAAAACCATCAGTAAAACAATATATTCTTCCTCCATCTAATTTAAAAGTATCTAGCTTATAAACATTTTCATTTTTATGTTTGACTATTGCAAGAGGAGTAGAAGAAGATGAATATTCAACAAAATCCTTTCCTTTTCTCAACAAAGCTGGTTGATGACCTGCATTTGCAATTTCAATAATATCTGTTTTAATGTTATAGCATCCGACTATTGAGGTTATAAAAGTACCTGGTGGATTAGTTTCATTTAAATCATTGTTCATTTCAAGTAGGATTTCATTAGGTTTAAATTTTAATCTAGAAAAAATTTTAAATAAAGTAATTGCCTTTGCCATAACCATACCAGCATTAACTCCTTTGCCAGAAACATCCGATAATGTGAAATAAACAAGATCATCATGTAAATAAAAATCATAAAAATCTCCTGAAATTTCTCTGGCTGGAATATTTAGTCCATAAATTGGATAATTAGACAAATCTCTATTTGGCATTAAACGTTTCTGCACATTCATTGCTAATTTAATTTCAGATGAAACTCTGTTTTTCCATTTATTTTTTTGTTTTTCACTTTGTTCTAATTTTTCCATCAAAAAATTGTATTGGGTACCGATAATACCACTATCAGTGAATGGATCTTGAGGCGCTCTTAATGAATAATCCTCAGTTTTAGCTTGATTGGTTAATACTTCGAGTAATTCGTGAGTATCTGTTGATGCGTTGTGTTCTGATATATTTAAACCAAGCTCCTCTTGAATTTTACCTACTCTAAGTGGATAAATATAATTTATAGATTTAAAAATTATGTATGCAGCAAAAAAACAAAATCCACCAATACTAAATGTTCCTATAATTTGAATTGTTAATTGTTCTAATCTTGTTTTATCTAATCCCATCATTTCAAAATCACCAAATATAGCAACTGATATAGTTCCCCACATGCCTCCAACTAAGTGAACAGGTATAGCGCTAACAACATCATCAATTTTTAATTTTTCTAATAAAATAATTGTTGAGCCTGATAAAATTCCTCCAATTGCTCCAATATATATTGCCTCCGATGGATTAACATAAGCGCAACTTGCTGTAATCGAAACTAAACCAGCCAAAGGACCTGTAATCATAAATAATGGCTCTGGTTTTTTCATTACGATAATGCCCATTGCACTTGAAAAGATTAAACCAAATGATGCTGATAAAAAGGTATTAATTAATATCAATGGAATTTTTAAATCCATTGCTCCATTTGCGCCACCATTAAATCCAAACCAACCGAACCATAAAATTAAAGCACCAAGAGCAGCAATTGGTGTATTACTTCCTTGAAACAATTTTTTATCTTTATCTTTTCTAAATCTACCTGTTCTACTTCCAATAATGAGTAATATTGCTAATGCCACCCAACCTCCAACAGAATGAACAACAGATGCGCCAGCAAAGTCTAAATAACCCATCTTACCTAGCCAACCAAATTTTACTGTTGGATTCGTAAAATCAAAAGCCCACGCCCAATGACCTACTATTGGGTATAAAATTCCTGAAGTTACAAAAGTAATTATTACGTATGAGAAAAACCTAAGTCTTTCAGCAACAGCTCCAGATATGATAGTTGCTGCTGTTGCAACAAACATTGCCTGAAATACAAAATATGTTTGATAACCAGCTACCTTGGTTGTAAAAAAATAAAATTTATTACCAAACAAGCCCATCACACTGGTTCCATACATTAATGCAAAACCAAAGGCCCAAAAAGTAACTACGGCTATTCCAAAATCTGTAATATTTTTAAGAGCAACGTTAATGCTATTCTTGCTTCTTGATAAACCAGATTCTAAACACATAAATCCAGCCTGCATCAAGAAAACTAAAATAGCGCAAATTAATAACCAAAATGTATCTAAATTCGCTTGTAGTACAGCTTCTAATCTAAACTCTGTTGCTTTGATAGCTCCTTTACTTGTGAGCTCTAACTGATTTATTTTAGACTGTAGCTTATCAACCAAAATTTGGAGTTCAGCTACAGTCATAAAATTTTTTTTAATCTATAAGTTTTCTTGCTTCTTCAGCGTCTGTAATTATACCATCAACACTAATTACTTTAACTACTTCAAATCCAGTACCTAAAATTGCATTTTTATATTCATCCTCAGATAAATTTGATTTATCTGCAAAAGTAGATACTGCAACCCCTTCTGGCCAAGAAACATTAACTGTAGCATCAGGACAAGCCTTTTGTAATGCTTCGGTGACCATTTTTTGACACTTGATACATATCATGCCATTTACTTGAGCGATTTGCGTTTGAGCTGCAAATAAATTAGTACTAAATAAAAGAAAACCTATAGTTAAGACTATTTTTTTAAACATAATTTCCTTATTGTTTTTTATAAATCGTATCATTTATACAAAAAACATACAAAATAAATTAGATCAAGAAGGGGAAAACATTATTTTCCAATCGAAATTAGCGTTAAATCGTCGCTTAATTTGTTTTCACCTGCAACTTTCACTACTTCTTTTGTAATTTCATTTAGTTGTTTTTTTATATCCTGATTGAAGTTTTTCTCAATTATTTGAATTGATCCATCTATTCCTATTTCCTCACCTGAACTATTTAAGCTTTCGGATAAACCATCAGTGAAAGCGCAAAACCTTTTATTTTCTAGCTTAACTTTGTGAGTTTTATAGACTGACTTATCCTTTTGAAGTATTACACCCATTGGTGGAGAATTACTTTCAAATTGCTCATAATTTCCAGATGATGATCTGATTAAAGCTGGCTGATGACCGCCATTTACCCATCTTAATTCATCTGTCCTCATATTATATTCTCCTAATATGCTTGTAACAAACATGCCACCGGTTTTAGTTAAAAACAGATCATTATTCATATGAAACATCATTTCATCCGGATCTACTTGGTCTCTAGACATAATTTCAAAAAGAGTTGATGCTTTTGCCATTACCATTCCAGCATGAATTCCTTTACCCGCAACATCTGCAATAATAAAGTAAACGCTATCATTGTGAGGATAAAAACTAAAGAAGTCTCCTGAAACTTCTCTAGCAGCGATATTAATTCCATGCACAGGATAATTTTCCAAATTTCTTTTTGGTAAAAAGTTTTCTTGAACTTTTACTGCAAGTTTTACTTCATTTGATATTCTATCTCTCCATACTTTCTTTTCAGCTTCACTAGTTTCTAGCTTACTCATCAATCTGTTGTAATAAAGTCCAATAACACCTCCTGCAGTGAATGGATCTTGTGGACCTCTGATTGTTAAATCACCAGTCTCAGACTGTTTTTCTAAAATTGTAATTAAATCATGTTCTACAGAAGTTGCATTATGCTCAGCAATATTCAAACCTAACTCTTCATGTAACGGACTTACTCTTAATGGATAAAAGTAATTTAAAATTTTTAATAAAATATATGAACCAAAAAATGAAAATATACCGATCGATACAATTCCGATAAATTGTGCTTTGATTTGTTCTAGTCTTGTTAATCCAGTGCCGAGTATTTCAAGATCACTAAATAATCCTACTGCAATTGTTCCCCAAACTCCTGCTGCCAAATGAACAGGCACTGCTCCAACAACATCATCTATTTCAAATTTATTTAAAAATTCATTTACAAAAATTGCAACTACCGCTCCTATAATTCCAACAAATATTGAGGTGACTGATGTCATCGAATTACATCCCGCAGTTATTGCAACTAAACCTGCGAGTGGTCCAAGTATAACATAATAAGGATCTGGTTTTTTAAACAACGCAAATGAAATTCCAAGACCTGTTAATAATCCAAAAGAAGCTGCTAAAAATGTATTAATTAAAATTAAAGGAACAGCCTCATCCATGGCTCCATTACTTCCACCATTAAAACCAAACCAACCAAACCATAAAATTAAAGTTCCCAAAACTGCTAAAGGGAAACTTGATCCTGTAAATTTTCCTTTATTTGCATCTGAATATTTTCCTATTCTTGGACCTAAAATTAAAACAGCAGATAGTGCAATCCATCCTCCAACAGAATGAACTATTGTGCTTCCTGCAAAATCAACAAATCCTATATCTGTCAGCCATCCAGTTGTTTTAACTTGGCCTGTAACAGCAAGTAATTGCCTTGTTGCATCAATATTATTTAAATAACTAGAAGACCATGCCCAATGACCAACAATTGGATATATAATTCCGGTAGCAATAATTGTAATTATTAAATATCCATTAAATTTCATTCTTTCAGCAACAGCGCCTGATACAATTGTTGCTGCTGTTGCAACAAACATTGCTTGAAAGACAAAGTAAGTCATGTATTCAGCCTGATCAGTTTTAAAAAAGAATAAATCTGTTCCAAAATAGCCATTAAAACTTTTTCCAAACATCAAGCCAAAACCAAATAGCCAAAAAATTACAACCGCAAGACCAAAGTCAGCAGCATTTTTAAGAGCAACGTTAATGCTATTTTTGTGCCTTGAAAGACCTGTCTCCATACACATAAAACCTGCTTGCATTATGAAAACTAAAATTGCGCAATCTATAACCCAAAGGGTATCAACAAATGATTTTACTGATTCCAAATCTACATTCTCCATTCTTCTTCCTTAGGTTATTATTAAAAGATTATACATTAAATAATTCTGGTGCTCAAAATAGGTTTACTATTCTTTTTTCCTCCAGATATAATAGAATAAATAAGGTGATAAAGCAGGAACTAGACCAAACCAAATCCACTCATCCCATCTAAAACTTTTATCTAAACTTGGATTCCTTAGTCCATTCCACCAGGTTAAATAACCGATAAATATTATCCAACCTAAACTGAGTGTGTAATAAATTTTTTGATTTTTTGTTCTTTCAGAATTTAAGAAATTAGAGATTAGTTTTTTTATTGGCTCTAAATTCATTTAAACTAACACTTATTATTTCTATCAACTCTAGTATCAGCGAATAATTCTATTTTACACCCACTACGGTTATTTTCCTCTATAGCTTTTGCTTTAAAACCTGAAGCATCATTAGAAATACAAATCCAATATCCATTTAATGCTTTTTTATCTTTTGGATCTATTATTGTTTTCGAACCACCCAATAAATCTGTTTCTATTGATTGAGATGTGGTGACTGTAGCTGTACAGTCATTACCAGTATTATTGTAATAATATATTTGATTGTCAGAATAATATTCGGTTTGAGCTAGCGCTATTTGTCTTAGAACGTTCTCAGTTGATTTTTTCTTGGTTGATGAAACGTAGCCATTATAACTTGTTATTCCAATAGCAGCTATAATTCCTAAGATTGCTACGACAACCAAAAGCTCAATGAGTGTAAAACCCCTGCTTTTGGCTGTCATCAGAAATTTTTTTATTCTATGTTAACTTTACCGCTTAATAAGGCTTCACCATCTTTTGGGCATGAAGTTACAGTAACTACACTTCCATCGTCATCAACGCTAGTTTCACCTTCAGTACCTGTATTACAAGCAGTCAAGGTTGTAGTTTTTATCGCTGATTTTGAAGTTTTGTATGGATTTTTAAATTCAGAGCCTAATGCAGTATTTACTGCAGCTTGAACTTTATCTTGAGTTTTTCTGTCATCGCAAGTTAAGTTTCCCCCCATAACGGTTGTTTCGCCTAGCTCACATTTTTTGAGCTCTGCTGCAACGTATTTAATTATAGCTGCCTGATTAGATTTAACTGCTGATTTTTTTGCTCCTGATGTGTAACCAGAATAAGCAACAACTCCAACTGCTGCTAAAATACCAATAATTGCTACAACCACCAATAATTCTATAAGTGTAAAACCTTTATTATTTTTTTTCATAAGTATTTATCCTATTGTAAATAAAAATATGTATATACATATAATTTATATATTTTAAAAGACAATATCTACACTCTAAAAGTAATCAAATTGGGTCATTTTTGTTGATTTAGCTAAGAAATTTAATAAATATTAACATTTATGTCATATAAAGTTACAGAAGAAGGAGATATATCCATTGTTCACCTTGATGGTGAAATTGATATGGATGTAACTGAAAAAGCAAAAGAAATTATAATGCCTTTAATTGAGGCAAAGAAAGAAGTTCATCTTAATTTAAAAGAAGTTCAATATATGGATTCATCCGGCATCTCTGTTCTTATTGAGAGTCATCAAAAAGCGAATGAGATGGGAAAAAAAGTAATTTTAAAAGATATCAGTAAATCAGTTTTAAAAGTAATTATGATGGCAAAACTCGAACAAATATTAAATTTAGGATAAATAATGGTTGCACTAAGACAAATTTCAGAACAACGAGACTTTGCTGTTAGTTCTGCAAGTTTGAAAGATGTAAGATCATTTTCAAGAGAAGTATTTGAAAAAGTAAATATCGATCAAGATTTAAAAGACGAATTAGTTTTAGCAATTGCCGAGGCTGCACAAAATATTGTGAAACATGCTTATCAAGGTGAGGACACTGATGATAAGATGGAGATAAAAATTTCTTTAAACAATGGAGAACTAGAAATAGGTTTTTTTGATAAAGGAAGACCCGTCGATGAAAAAAATGTAAGACATAGAAAAATAGATGATGTTAAACCCGGTGGTTTAGGAACTTTTTTTATACAACAAATTATGGATGCAGTAGTTTTTAAAGAAGGTGAAAAACCTTGGATAAATCATTTAATTTTAACAAAGAAAATAAATTACTAACTTCCAATTATTGCACCAACGTTGAATATTGGTGAGTACATCGCGATCATTAGTCCACCAATCATTGTTCCCATAAATACAATCATAATAGGTTCAATTAAACTAGACATGTTATCAACGGCGGTGTCAAATTCTTCTTCGTAATAAGCAGAGACAGAGCTAAACATTTCATCTAAATTTCCTGTTTGCTCTCCAACAGAGATTAATTGGCTAAACGTTGGTGGAAATACTGGTTCTTTTAAAAAAAGTTTTGTTAATGTATCTCCTGAAAATACTCCTTTTTTAACATTCTCTAATGCTTGTGTTACTACATCATTGTTGCTGACTGATTTAGCAATTTCAATACTTTCAAGTAAATTAACTCCTGCAGCACTTAGGTTTCCCATAATTAATGAAATTCTTGCTATTAAAGACTTTAAAATCATATCACCAAATACTGGCATTCTAAGAACTTGTTGATGCCATTTATATCTTACAGCTGGCATCTTAGTGGTTGTGTATTTAAAAATAATAAATATTGTAAGTAGCACCAAACCTAAAGTTAAACCACCAGCACCTCTCATAAAATTACTTGCGGTCATAATTACGGCGGTTGGTGTTGGTAATGCAACACCCATACCATCATACATTTTAGCAAATACTGGAACGACTTTGATTAACATGAAAACCATAACTATTATGGCGACCGAAAACATAACAACCGGATAAGTTAATGCACTTTTGATTTTCTTTTTGACTTTTTCTCGTTTCTCAAGTGAATCGACTAATTTAAGTAAGAAAACATCTAATTTACCGCTGGCCTCACCTGCTTTGATAAGATTTATATAAACATTATCAAATATTTTTGGGTATTTTTCAAAACACTTTGATAAAGTAATACCGCCTTCAAGATTTTTTCTAACATCTTCAATAATTTCTTTCATTGTGGGATGCTCAATTTGATCTCTTAACATTCCCAACACATTTAATATTGGCAATCCAGCTTTTACCATTGTTGCAAACTGTTTGGAGAAAATCATTACATCTTCTGGCTTTACTTTCTTTTTTCCAAATGAAAATCCACCACCCTTTTTTTTGTCTTTTTCTGCTTTTTTCTTTTTAATTTTTGTTAAATTTGTGATTATTACTTTTTGTTCTTTAAGTTTAAACGAGGCTTCCTCTTGATTAATTGCCTCAATCTCACCCTCTATATATTTTCCTGCAGATATACCTTTATATGAAAATGTTTCGGATGACATTTTTAATCCATCGATAGAACTCTATCGTATTCTCTAAAATTCAAGTCTCCTGTTAAAATAAGCTCTCTTCCCATATCTTGCATTGTTCTAAAACCTTCATTTGCAGCAATTTCTTTTAACTCAGGAGTGGTTGCTTTCCTTAAAATTGCTTCTTTAATTGGTTTTGTAACATTTAAAATTTCATAAATTCCCATTCGTCCTTTATATCCACTATCTTTGCATTTCGCACATCCTTTACCCTTTTGAACTTTTGCTCTTGATGCTTGTTCTACAGTAAATCCTAAGTCAGCGAGTGCTTTTGGTGTAATATCTTCATCTGGCTCTCTACATTCAGTACAAGTTTTTCTTGCAAGCCTTTGTGCTAATACGAGTGAAACAGCTGCGCTTATTAAATAATCTGGGGTTCCCATGTTTTGTAATCTAGTAATTGTGCTTGGTGCATCATTTGTGTGTAAAGTGCTAAATACTAAGTGTCCTGTTAGTGCTGCCTTTAATCCAATATCTACAGTTTCTTTATCCCGCATCTCACCAACAAGAATAATTTCTGGGTCTTGTCTTAAAAAAGATCGAAGTGCTGCAGCAAAATTTAAACCAATATCATCTTTTATTTGAACTTGCCCAACACCATCCAATTCATATTCAACTGGGTCTTCAGCAGTTAAAATATTTAAATGTGGTTTAGAAACTTCTTTAAGAATACTGTAAAGGGTTGTTGTTTTTCCTGAACCCGTTGGTCCTGTTACGAGTACTAATCCCTGCGTTCCATGAATTGCTTTTCGTAAATTAGATAAATCTGTTTCTTCAAAATTTAATTGTTCTAAACTTATGTCTCCAGCATCTTTGTTAAGTACCCGCATTACAATTCTCTCATTGTTTGCAGTTGGTAAAATAGATAATCGAAGATCAACTACTTTTCCGTCTATTTTAAATGGTATAGCTCCATCTTGTGGTAACCTTCTTTCAGCAATATCAAGTTTACCCATAATTTTAAAACGTGTAACCACCGCCCCATAATTTGAATGTAGAAATTTTGCAAAATGTTCTTGCTCAGTTAAGATACCGTCCAATCTATATCTAACTCTTGATGAAAATCTGTACGGTTCAATGTGAATATCTGATACACCCGATTTAATTGCTTCTGCAACTACAGCAGTACTAAATTTGATAACATCAGACTCATTTTCTATAGCCTCAATATCTTCCTCTGGTTTCTCCTCTAGTACTTCAGCGTTTTCATCAACGTCATAATCAAAAGTTTTAGTTTTTTCGGTATTAGCCTTTTGAATAGACTCCATTGTAGTTTCACCATCAGCTAATAATCTGTCTATATAGGATGAAATATCTGAAATTTTAGCAGCGTATAACTCAATATCTTTTTTTGTGATAGTTTTTAAATTTCTCATCAAATTTAATTTTGAACTGTCTGGAATTGCTATATGTAAAATATTTCCCTCAATTTTGAATGGGGCTATAAAATTCATATTTATATAATTTGAAGGAAGAATAGATTTTATTTCATCAGTTATTTCCACATTCGATAAATCGATTATATCTAGGGATTGTTCATTTACTAAAAGATCTAAAATTTTTTGTTCGTCAGTTAACTTTAATTCGAATACTGCTTCTATTTGAGATTTTTCTCCCTCTGAGGAAGCTTTCTTGATATCAACTAAATCCTTTCCAGAAATAATATCCTGATCAATTAGAATATTAATTAAATTTATTTCAGACTCTCTACTAATTTTAAGCATTATAAAATTCTTGGTGCTATAAATATAAGCAATTCCTCCAAATTGTCTTCATTCTTTTTATATTTTAATAGATTGCCAATTACAGGGACATTTCCAAGACCTGGAACCTGTTCATTTGCTTTTGTCACATTATTTGATTTTATTCCACCAATTACAACAATATCTCCATCAGCAACCAATAATTTCGTGGTAATTTCCATCTTAGTTATAGGAGGTTCTGACTGAGAAGTATCAGCATCATCATTATTTACCTGAATGTCTAACAACACATTACCATCTCCAATAATGCTAGGTGTAACTTGAAGTTTTAATGCTGCCTCTTTAAATGATGTTGATGTTGTACCTTCAGATGTTGTTTCGTAAGGAATTTCTTTACCTTGCGTAACCGATGCTGGTTGATTGTTGATTGTAAATACTTTTGGATTTGAAATTGTCTCTACTATACCTGTTTTTTCTAAAGCTGTAATCTCAGCTTTTAATACAGCTGATCCTGTTCTTTTTAATACTCCAATACCACTCGTCGCTCCAATTGCAGGTAAATTTGTTAAACTATCTTTAGCTGTTTGAACAAGTGCAGCAGATGTATCATCTAAAGTTCCTGATGAGCTTGTTGTACCAATAACTCCACCAATTTGCTCTTGTTGTCTTTGGTAATATCCTCCTAGTCTTGTTCCAAGTTGTCTCTCAAATTCAGAAGTAGCTTTTACTACAAATGCTTCGATAAGAACTTGCTCAGTTTTAATATCTATTTCTGTCAGTACTTTATCTACAGTATCTAAATCTCTTTCCTTACCTCTGACTATAATTGATCTAGTAGCTGTCTCTTCTGTAATTTTTATAGGAGATGTTGATGCTTCTCCTGAACCAGTCTGAAATAATTCTTCAATTGTAGCTTTTGCTAACTCAGGAGATATATAATATAATCTAAAAATTTCAGATATAATTGGTTCAACACTATCTTCTAATTCTACTTTATTTTTAACTGCCTGTGCTCTTTCAGATTTATAAGTTTCTTGTGCAGTTAATGTTTCAGGAGAGTGAATTCTTATTAAATTGCTGTTAACATCTATGTCAGAAGCATAATTTTTCATGTCTAAAAGAGCTTGGAATGCTTTATCCCATGGTACATCAACTAACTCAGCTGATATAGCACCTGCAACCTCATCTCCTACTAAAACATTAATTTCGCCAATTTTACCCATCATTTTCATTGTTTCTTTAAAATCTAAATTTTTAAATTTCAAAGTTACTCTTTGTTTAAGTAATGGGTAGCTTTCAGGAATTAAAAGATAATTTCTTTGTGTTTCAGATGTTATTTTTCTTCTTTTCTTTAATTTGACCGCATCACCATCAACTGGCTTAGGTCCCATTTCTAAGGTTTTAGCAATTTCTGCTTGACCTGTTTGTCTTATATCATTTTTAATTAAAGGTGTGTTGTGTTTAAAAGGTTTATTATATTTTTGATTAAATTTAGAGTTTGGACCACAACTATTTAAAATTATCGCTAATATTATTAAGTATGCAGATGTAATTATTTTTTTAGTATTCATCTGCCTCTCTTATTTGGTTATTAAAATCTATAATTATGTATGATTTATCTTCTTTTAAAAAGATTGCTTCTGTTAATCTTAAGTCAATTAATTTTACTTTCCCAAGATATTGACCAAGTGTAATAGTCATTACATCCCCTGATGCATCCGTAAGACTTATATAACTCGCATTTGCTCCTGATATTAATCCTGATAATTTAAAATTATATAAACTCATTGGATCTCTTTCTTCTCCAGTTTCAGGATTTAAAGATGAATTAGATCCTTCATTTCCAGCAAATGGATCATTCAAAGGAACATCCTCTTCCTCTTCTTCAACTTTTGTTTCTAAAGTTTTTGTAATCTCTTTTGCCTTTTCGACAAGTTCAGCATTTGTAGAATGATTATCTGCAAAACCAATGTTTGGGATACAGAAAAACAAAATAAAGAATAATATTTTTTTAAAAGAATTCATCCGGTATTCCCACTATTGTAAGTTCTCCTTTTGCAATTATCGCTCCAGTTGAATCGTTTTGTACTATACTTATAGTCTCTTTGTCAAAATTTAACATTTTCTTGGATTTTGCAATTGATCTTTTAAATTTAATGTAGCCTAAAAAGTTACCTTTTATCTCATATTCGACGGGTATCTGATAATAAGAGATATCCGTTTTTTTTAACAGTTCTTCTGCTTGTTGAGCAACACCAGGTTTTAAAATAGGTTTTGGTTTTTTCTTTTCTATTTTTGAAATCGTCAAACCATTTATGCCTGCAAATCTACTTAAGCTTTGATACAATCCTTCAACTTCAGCTTTTGAGTGAAACAACGTTGAACTTTCTTTAAATTGAGGTTTTAGTTTCTTTAATCTTTTTTTGTTTTTAATTATCTCATCCTCGAATTGAGTAATTTCAGACTCTTTTAAAACCTTGTCTTCGTATAAAGCTTTTTTCTCTTTAACAATTGGATTTAAGATTAAGTAATACCCAATTAAAAAAATTATAATTGCAAAAAAACCAGCTCCAAATTTAATAAGAGTTTTTTTATCAACAGTTTTTAACTTTGCAGCTATATCACTTACATTTATATTTTTTAAATCTATATTTTTTAAATCCATTATGCGCTCTCCAGAATACAAGCTATTTTAAATCCCTTCATTGTAGGAGCTCCAGCAGTTTGACCATCTGGTAAGGTCATTGTGGCTAATTGTGCTTGCATTATTAGTTTTTTATTATTTAAATTACTTATTAACTTTAAAATATCTTGGTCACTTGATGCTGTTCCTTGTATAATAATCTGATTTGATCCGTTGTACTCTATTGAATTGAATTTTACTCTTTTTGGAACAGCTGAAGCTATTTGAGCCAGAACTCTAAAACTCACTTTTTTGTTTGATTTTATTGATTTACTAATTTTTAAAGATTTTAAAATTAAAGCTAATTCTTTTTCTACTTTATTTTTTTCTAATGTTCTAAGTTCATGTGTTTGAAGAATATCATCATATCCAACTAATTGTTTATTCAATGTATTTATTTGCCAAAAAGAAAGGCCAAATAATACTATATAAATTATTGCGATAACTCCTATTGCGCCTTTGAAAGCAAAATTAGAAAATACTTTGGCTTTTTTCTGTGCTATCATGCTATCTCTATTAGGAAGTAGATTTATATTTTTTACAGCAGTTACAAATTTGTAATATCCAAATACATCAAGTTTTCTAAACGCCAATCCAATAACAGTTGAAAGATAAGACCTATTATCTAACTTAACGCTCTCCTCTAGTTGTGCTGGTACTTTTATTTCTTTAATTGGATCTAATAAATTAAATCCTGTATTTGTTAAATTTTTTCTAAAAGTGCCAAGATAAGTTTCTACATTTTCTAAATTTGATACTACTTTCAGGTTTCTAATTCTTTTTTCATACTTTGTTTCAAAATCTTGCACCGCTTGTTTAACTTGAGTTACATATCTTCTAACTAAAGCATCCATCTCTTCCTGATTATCTGAATTTTGAAGAGTATTTCTATCTTGAGATCTTATAAATATATCTGTGATGATTGGATTATTTTCATACAAAATCATTACATAGTTTTCATCTAATCCAAATTCTAAAACAGCGGTTAAGTTTGCATCCTCAATTGAGCCAGCTAATTGATTCATTTGGTCGACTGCGGATTTAAGAGCAAAACACTTAACATCAATTATAACTGCATTTAAACCACCCTTCTTTATTATTGCTGTATAACTATTGATATCTGATAGTTTCGATGCAACGAATAAAATATCCATTGTATTTGCGGTTTTATCTCTATTTATTACTTGATGAAAAATTGAATAATCATTTAAGTTATCTGTTAATTGTACAAGGTTTTCCCAAAGAGAGTCTGTGTCTATTGCTTTGCTCAGCTCTTCATCTGTCATTAGAGGTGCTGTTACAACTCTGATAATTGCACTAGTTACAGGAATGGCAATCGCAGCATTTGTCGTAGTTATTTTAGATTTTTGAAGAGCAATTTTAAGTTCGTCTCCAAACTTATCTTGATTATCTAAAACAGTAGCACTTTTATCTAGACCTTCAATTGGGTGAATAAAAAATTTTTCTAAAACCCATTTGTTGGATTTATCAGTTGTTAGTTGTGCTAACCTAATTTCTGTTGGTGAAAGCTCAACACCTACAATTTCTTCTCCTTGAACTGCAGATTTTCCAATTCTATTTTTAAAAAACTTACCTAAAAAACTTTCTTTTTTCTTTTTTTCCTCTGTTTTTGGAACTGGTGTTTGTTCACCTTCTTTAGATTTCTTTTTGAATAAATTAGCAAAAGGGTTTTTCATTTTTTAATTATGTTATAATACTAAACCATTATTATATATTTACATTAAATCAACTAATACTCGAACTTTCAAGCAAAGTGTCTGAAATGGGTTTTTGCAAATATTTAATAGTAATTTAATGACAATTTATTGTACTAAAGTATAAACTATTAAAATGTTTGAAAAATTAGAGCAGTTAGCAAAAGATAATAAGAAAATTTCTGATTTTCATATTAGGGCAGGATCTCCCCTAGCTTATCGACAAACTGGAGAAATCGTAAAAGTTGAAGGTACAAATGTTACAGCTCAAGATTTAAAAGATTTAATCTCAATGAATTGTAACGAACACGAAGCTGAAAAATTTGAAAAGACTCATGAGTTAGATTCTGCAGTCATGTTAAGCGGATTAAGATTTAGAGCAAATTTTTATAAAACGATTAGTGGACCAGCTGCAGTATTAAGAAGAGTTGAAAGTAAAATTCCAGATATGGATCAATTTAGTCTACCGCAAGCTCTTTATGATATAGTAGATTTCCATAAAGGACTGGTGCTTGTAACTGGACCAACTGGTTCAGGTAAATCAACAACACTTGCAGCAATCGTAAATGAAATTAATAAAACAAGAACATCAAATATTATAACTGTTGAGGATCCAGTAGAATTTATTCACAAAGATAATAAAAGCATTGTTTCTCATCGAGAAGTTGGAAAACAAACTCAATCTTTTGCAGCAGCGCTTAAAGCTGCGTTAAGAGAAGATCCAGATGTAATTCTTGTTGGTGAGATGAGAGATCTTGAAACAATTAGTTTAGCGCTTACTGCTGCAGAAACTGGTCACCTAGTTTTTGGAACTTTGCATACAAGTGGTGCGCCAAGCACAATAAATAGAATAATTGATGTTTTTCCTCCAGAGCAACAAGAACAAATTAGAGCTCAAATTTCTACATCACTAAAAATGGTAGTTACCCAAAGATTGTTAAAAACAAGAGATGGTGCTGGTAGGGTTGGTGCATTTGAAATCATGAAGTGCACTGCGCCAATTCAGAACTTAATAAGAGAAGCAAAAATTCACCAAATACCAAGCATTATGCAAACTGCTGTGCGTGATGGAATGATCACTATGGAAAAATCACTGGAGGAATTAGTAAAGTCGGGTAAGATAGATCCAGGTGCAGCAAGATCAGGACATTAAAGGTTTCACAATTTTAGAATTGCTAGTTGTTATTGCAATTGTAGCAATCATATCTGGTGTAGCGTATCCAAGTTTTTCAAAATGGAGCACAGAACGAAAAGTAAGAGCTGCAACAGAAAAAGTTGCAAGCATGATTTCTAATATTGCAACACAAACTCAAAGAGGAAACTTAGCTTATAGCCAATTAATGGTACGAACATTTACAGGCTCTAAAAACCAAGAAAGCTCAATTTTTGTATCAAAGGGAATGGGAGATAAAAATTTCAAACAAAAATTGCAGAATGGACAAATTAATTGTCCAGTATCCTCATCAGGTTATTGGGATGATTTTGGTAAACCACGTAAAAATATTGAGGGAACAAATTTTAGTGAGTATTACGAAATTTTCAATCCTGAGGAAAATGTAATTGGCGAGTCTAAAATTGCAGTTCATTTTCTATTAACATCTGCAATATGTTTTGGTAAAGGAGGAAATTATTATAAAGCAACCAATGCTCTTTCAAAAGGAAGTAACGTTAACATCATTGTTGAAGGTAGCGCTACTCCTAATTACATTGTTATTTGCACTTATGAGAACGCAAAAAAAAATGGAAACAAATGTCCTACAAAAGGAAAGGCTCTTGAAAAACCAGCCTATTTAGTAAAATGGTCAAGATTTGGTAATGTAAGTAAATTTAAATGGAATGGAAGTGATTGGAATAGACAGTAAATTAAAAGAAAAGGGTTTAACGCTTTTAGAAGCTTTAGTTGCAACGGCTATTGTTGGAATAGGTTTTATAGCGGTTTTTCAGATGGTCAATTATTCAGTTAGATCAATTGATGTTTCTGGGGAAAGAACAAAATCTAATTATATCACTGCTATGATAGCAGAAGATTTAATTGGAGATGCAAATTCAAAAAAAGGTGATGATAAACTTTATGAACATCTAGCTAACTTAACAGATAAGAATGATTACGCTTGGCAAAATGCAGAATGCAGAAAAAGAAATAATATAACTGGTAATCCTTATAAGGGCGCAGATATTGCTATTGATAATAAAACACAAAAGTGGAATTTGAGAGTATCAAGCGACAGAATTAAATGCCAACCTACAAGTATTGGTTCAACACTTACCAATGACATAAAAAAATTAAAAGTTTATGAGATTTGTAGAAATAACGTAAAAGAAAATGGGAAGAGTAGACCAAACTGTGATTATCGTAATGATGATATTTGGGACAAAACTTATATTGGCAGAATGGAAATATTAATGCCAACTACAGGGACAGATACGAAAGGTAAAACTGTTCAAAAGAAGAAATATTTATATTTCCAAATGAAATGATGAAAAAATTTAATTCAGAAACTGGAGTAACGCTAATTGAAATTCTTATCGGGGTTGTGATTTCAATGATAATGATGGCTGCTATGTTTACATCTTATAACGCAGTTAATAATAGTTATTCACAAGTAATTGATAGAGCAAAAATTAGTCAGACAGGAAGAGATATGATTGGAATGTTAGTGAGAGATATAAGAATTGCAGGTTTTAGATATTTTGATGATGTCAGTAAAACCCCAACAAATTACGTTCCAATTTTAATTACTAAAGCTCCAGGTAGCGGTTGTGATAAAATTGAAATAACTTACGGTGATAGAATTAGAGATCCTAAAAATCCTAATGCTAAACCACCAGTTTTTTTATATAAAACATACAAAGTCGTTTACGAGTGTAAAGCATCAAATATTGTAGACAAAAAAACAAGCAAAAAAATTAATGCATATGCTATTTATAAATCAAAATATGAATGGAATGGATCTAGCTGGACGACACCAACACAATCAACTGATGACTTACTTTATAAAGACGAATTAGTAGTTGATTACGTTCAAGAATTAATTTTTATTCCAATTGATAGCAAGGGTAAAGTGATGAATCCAATTCCTAAAACGCTTAGCGATAGTAACAAGATTAAAGTTGTTGATATAATGGTATCTTTAAGATCTCAAGGTGAGTTTTTTAGAAAAGAGCAGGAAAGACCATTTAGACTTTTAGGTCAAAAATCTAATAAGAAATTCACAGATAAGTTTTTAAGAGAAGCTTTAGTTGTATCAGCATACACAAGAAATATGGGGTTATGATAATTAGAAAATCAGAAAAAGGGTTTGCAATGGTTTTGTCATTAGTTTTGCTATTGGCAATGTCATTAATGGGTGGAGCATTGATATTAATTTCATCGGGTGATCATCAAAGCAATAATAACAGTGATCAATATCAACAAACATTTTATGCTGCAGAGATGGCACTTTTACAAGGTGAGAAATATATTTTAAATGAGAAAAGTGGACCATGGGATGGAAAAAGCACTAGAGATACTTCGAAAGCAAATTTACCAGAAGATCATACCTCTCCTTTTTTAGGAACTATGAGTGCGCAAAACTATAATCCAGGTGCTAAATATAAATTTACATCAACAATTGATCGAAAATTTATAAATACAGGTACATCTTGTTTTAAAAGCTATAGAGATATTGATAGAACTAATCCAGACGACAAAAAAAGGATGAGAGTTATAAAGAATGAAACCACGAAAAAAGAAGTGGCTCACAGTTTTAATCTTGGAGTAATTCTTGAAAATACCTTTAGAAATAAAGGTAAAGATTTTGAAAAAGAGGAAGCAGTTAGAATGAAAAGTTATTATTATGAGTACTTTATTGAAAGAATTGGTGCCGCGAGCACACAAGCAATCGGATCCAGCATTAAATTAACGGCATCTGATGCTTCAAAGAATGGTATTGCTTACAGAGTTTATGGGTGTGGTATTTATGGAGCCGAAAAAGAAAAAGATAGAATGATAGTTTCGTTAGAAAGTGTGGTAGTTTTACCTAAAAATTAAGGTTTTATTAACTAATAAAATATGAATAAAATCAAAAAATATAAACGTTTATGAGAAAAATTATTTTAATAACCTTCATATTTCTTTTCTCAATTCATGCAAACGCAGCTTGTAAATTTGATTTGGACTTTGGTGAGGATATCTCAAAAATACAGGATAAATATGGCCCAGCAATGCCACTAGAAAATTTTGGAGAAGATGAATTGAGCATGGTCATTGCTGTTGCTGATGAAGTCTGCCCAAACCACAGGTTAAAAGATGTTGCTATTGAGTATAGATTTTTAAACGACAAACTAGCTGCGGTTAATTTAATTAGTTTAAATACTGAAAGCGACACAAAAAAATCTGAAAAATTAACTATAATGAAATATGTAAAAAGAAATTATGGTGACTTTGATACAGGTCAAACTCCAACCTCATATCTTGGATATGAAGTATTTGAAAAAACAAAGCAGTTTATAGTTTACCAAAGAATTTTGGATGATCTTGGATTTATTGAAGAGCAAATGTATCTTTCTAACAAAAAATATGATGAGTTACTTGGAATTTTCTATAATCAACTTGAAGAAGAGATGGCAGAAAGTGAGTCTCAAAATTAATGAAATTTAAAATTTTTATATCCAGCCTAATACTGTTCTTTTCTTTTTTTGCATCAAACTTACATGCAAAATTATTGCCACCAGGCACTGGAACACAAGCTGATGTTCCTTCCAACTTATTAATTCTTTTAGATAAATCTGGAAGTATGGGGTGGAGAATGAGTAACGCACAATCAATCAATAGAATGTTTGATGGTGTTACGGACAGTTCAGGAAATATTTATATTGCACAATTTGCAAGATATGGAGTTAGAAAAATAGATTATACTACTGGTAAAACTGATACTTCTTGGGGTTCAAATGGAAGAGTTGGTATGAGTGGGTCATGTCGAACTTACTATCCTTACAGTGCAGATGTTTATAACGGGGTCATGTATGTGACAAGTTTATATGACCATAGAATTAGAAAGATTAGACTTTCAGATGGTGCTTGTTTAGGAAGTTTAATGACTGGCACTTATCCTAGAGGTGTAACAGTTTATCAAAATTTTTTATTTTCCACTTCCATCAGTGGTTTGTATTCAATGAACCTGAACACTAATAGTGGAAGACGTTGTAATTTCCATAATGAATGGAAATATACATATGCTATTGCAGGAAGTAACAATACTCTTTACAGTCACTATGGTAGTCGACTTTATAGTGCTCCTTTAACTAGTGTTGGAGGCACTTTGTGTCCTTCAGGAAGACCTAAAAATTTTAGAGATAATGGTTCAGGCTACGTTTATGGAATGGAAGCAGACCCTAACACAAATGATGTACTTTATATTATGGCTCGTAGCTATAATAAGATGCGTAAAATAACTGTTAACTCGTCAAGAACTGGATACACATTAAATTGGGACAAAGGCAGATACCGATACATGGGTGTTTCAACTGCAAGTAATACATTTTTTTATTATCCTTTTGGAATTAGTTATGATCATAGCAATGATAGGATTATTACCTATGGATATAATGCAAAAAAAGTTCAGGTCTTTGATGAAAATGGAACATATATAAAGTCTATTGGTGGATATGCTGCTACTACAAGAATGGCAGCAGCACATAAAGCCATAAAAGCAGTGGTTACAGACTCAAATTTAACATCTGGTGTAAATTTTGGCTTTGGTTATTGGTCAAGTTCATGGTCATCGAAAGCATGGCCACCAGGTTTTAGTTCATGGTCAGGGGATATAACCACAGGTAGAGCAAAACCTTGTGATACCCAAAACTGTTTAAAAGTAAGAGTTCATAATAATGGGGCTGCGCAAATTAACAAAATTATTTCGTCAGTTAATGCAAGAGGTGGAACTGATGCCTATACATTTATGAAAATAGCTCAAGACTATTATCTTCATGGGAGTTTAAGCCCAATTGATAAAAATTCACCTTGTCAAAAAAGTTATGTCCTCGTTATTGGAGATGGTGATTGGTACAATCACTCAAAAGCTGTGGCTATGGCAAAAAACTTATTTAATAATTATAAGATACCCACATTCGCTATTGCTTTTGGAACAGGAATTAGCAATAGAGGAATGAGGTATTTTAATGAACTAGCTGTAGCAGGAGGAACAACAAAAGCTATTGTTGCTCCAACAGCAGAGTCACTCAAAACTCAACTAGCTGCTGCTGTTTCACAAATAATTGCATCTAAGTTATCTTTCACAGCGCCTGCTATTACTGCAACATTAAACTCTGATGGATCATTGTATCAAGCACAGTTTGATTATGCTCAAAATCAAGAGTGGACTGGAACAATTAAGAGAACAAAAATAGATAAAAAAGGAAATCTTGATACAAAAGATAAAGGTAACTGGTCAGCTGTTGATGTACTGCCTAAACCAGGGAATAGAAAGATATGGAGTCCAATTCCTGGAACGGATTATTCGACAAATTATAACAACTGGGTAGAAAGTAATTCTTCAGCGATTGAAAGTATCTTAACTCTAAAAGGGTTTGATATTCAGGACTATCACAGAAAAACTAAAAATACTGATAATTCTATAAATAATAAAAGATGTGCAAACACAAGTGGTGTTGCTGATGGAACAGATGATGATTTAAAAGGCTTAATTAATTTTATTAGAGGGACAGATTATTTTGATTATGATGCAGATTGTAATCTGACAGAAACAAGAGCTAAGCCAATGGGAGATGTTTACCATTCACAATTAGTTGTTGTAGGACCACCAACTGCAGAAACAGCTTTTACAAGTGAAAATCAAGAAGCTTATTGGAGATCAACTAAGGGATATGATAGTTGGGCAGAATCTCAGAGATTGAGAAAACCTGTAATTTATGCTGGATCAAATAGTGGAGTTTTGCATGCTTTAGATGCAGGCTCAGGAGTAGAATTGTGGGGATTTGTGCCACCATTTATAGCATCAAGATTACCTACAATAATGAATACTAACTTAAATGAAATTAATCCAAACAAAGGAGGTTCAAATGCAATTTATGGTGTTGATGGATCTCCCGTTCAACATGATATTTTCTTTCAAAGTCCACATGATACATCTGCAAATTGGCATACCGTATTGTTTGTACCTTATGGAAGAGGAGGTAGTGGTTTCTCTGTGTTAGATGTGACTGATCCTGCAAAACCAGAGCATTTAGTCTCAATATATAATGATATGATTAATAATCAGGTGTACAGAATGGATCATGCAAATAATGTTTTTGTATATGATTATATAGGTACATCTTATCCTCTAAGTGAATTTCTAGAGGCGCAAGAAGTAGGTAACGTTTATGCTCCAGATAAAGATAATGAAGTTGCCAGTAAGCAAACTTGTGATGATACACAAACAAAATATTGTTACGAAAGCACAAAATGGACTTTACCAGTAAAAAGTCTAACTAAAAGTATGCTATCAGTTCTTGAAGATGGAGTTGATATAACAAATAGCATTACAATTAGCTATGATACATCTGGAAACACTCAAATTAATTTCAACAAAAAAATGAAATTTGATGCTGATGAGTCCAAAACTCAAAGAGACAACTCACCGATCGGAGTGAATATAAAACAAGGAGCAGTTGGTACTGGAGTTGTAACAGACCCTGAATGGGACTACAGTACTCTTGGAGAAACATGGTCAGATCCAAGAATATTTAGACTACCTAATGCTGGTGCTGGAGACAATGTCAGAGATGACGATATATCAGTCGCTGTAATGGGTGGAGGTTTTGGTGCTCAATTCTCAGGAGCTGGTAGTAACGTATTTGTTATTGATCTGCAATCAAAAGATAAGTTTGGACAATTAATAAAGACAATTACGGTAGAAGACACTAGTGCAAGCGATATTGATAATTCTGTTCCCGCATCATTAACAGTTATTACTCCGGATAAAGCAAGGGGTGCTGACTTTGCAGGAGCACTTGTATACTTGTCTGATTTAGAAGGTAAAATTAGTAAATTAAATTTAACAAATATGAGTACAGATCCTCAAAATGTACCTATAAAAATGTATGACATAACAACATTATTTAAAGCAGGAGCAAGTAAATCAAATGGTAGATACATGTATAAAGCATTAGATGCTTCAATTGGTGGAACAACAAATAATTTATGGTTGTACGCTGGTACTGGAGATGCTCAAAGATTGAATGCAAGAGTAAAAGGAACAAGTAACTTAATGATTGGAATAAAAGATCCAGATTATCCATTCTATAAATCTATCGCAACTCCAAAAAATGCAGACGATATTACAAAATGTCAAAATACATCAAATGATAGAAGCGGAACTTCTTGTAGAGTGACAGATAAGGATAGAGGTTGGTATGTTGTATTAAAAGATTTTGCTAAAGTTACCGCTCAACCAAAAGTAAACAATGGTATGGTTTACTTCCCAGTTTATAGACCATCTGTATCTCAAAACAAATGTGATTTGGGAGATGCATTAATTTGTGTAACTGATGATGAATGTGGAACACATGACTCGTTTATTGGATTAGAATCTAAAAGAACAGAACAACAAAAAACTTTATGTAGATTTGTTGGTAAAGGGGTCTTGTCAGAAATTGTACTTTTCGCTGGCAAAATTTTTGCAAATATATCTGGTAAATCATTAGGAGCAGTTGCTGACCTTGTTACTTTAGATGCTGCTACTGGTGAAGTTCAAACTTACAGAAAGTCTTGGAGAGAAAATTGATAAAAAGGTGTAATGAAAAAAATATACCTCAGCTTAATTTTATTCTTTTTATTTAGCTCTCATACTTTAGCTGGTCCATGTTTGACAACTATTGCTAGCGCATCAACAAACCAATTAGCATGTGCAGATGATGATATTTTAAATGTTACTTCTGCTGGATCAATTACTTACAACGATAATAAGGCAGTTGATCTCGAAGATATAAGTGGAGTTCAAATTACCAATGATGGAACAATTCAAACAGAGGATGGAACTAACAAACAAATCGCGATAAATGCTGAGTCATCTTTGGATACTACAATTACAAATAACGGAACAATCAACTCAGATAACAAATATGGTATAATATTAAATTATGCAGAAAACGTTGTAATTACTAATAATGCAGGGGCAACAATAAGTGCTGACGGTAATACTGCAATTTATGGAAAAAACGTTGGTAATTGTCATTTTAATGGTACTAATTGCCATTCAGATTTATCTGGTCAGTCAAATGGTGTTGGTCTTACACTACATAATCATGGAACCATTACCTCTCAACATGAAACCGTTTGGTTAGGTTCAGGAAGTTCAGGTGCTCACAGGAGCAAAGGTATTAAAATCTATAACTATGATGGTGGAATTATTAAAACAACAGATGAAGGAGATAGTCCGATTAAAGGTTTTCATTTAGTTGATTTTGAATTTATTAATTATCAGGGAGGTACAATTGAAGGTGACGACAGACATGCAGTAAATACTGAACAATCTGAAGATATCAATTTTACTAATAATGGTACAATAACTGCAACAGATAAAAGTGCATTTTATTGTAAAACATGCTCGGATGTTACTTTTAATAATACCGGAACAATGACATCTGGAAATAACGCTGTAGTAATTTCAAACGGGGATAATATAAGTATAACAAATTCTGGAACAATAACTGCCACTGCTGATAATTCAGGTTTAAATATAAGTGCATCCGACGGTACCGTCGTTACTAATACAGGGACTATTTCTGGGGTTGATCATGGAATGCAATCTTCAAATGTAGATAATTCTACAATAACAAATCATGGAACTATTTCTGCAAGCTCCAATTCAGGATATGGACTAGTGTATGAAAATGATGGAACCAACAGAGTAAATAATACTTTAAACAATTATGGTACAATTAGCGCAACATCAGGTTCTCTTGCAGATGGAATTGGTATTGGAAAAGGTGCAAGTCCAATGTTTAATATTACGATAAATAATTATGGTACAATTTCAGGATCTGATGATTCTATAAAAATGCTTAATTCTTCAAACACGGGTATAAATATAGTTACCAAAGGTGACGGTACATATGTTGGTGAGATTAACCTAAATGATTCATCGACAACAATGACATTAGATTGCAGTATTTCAAAAGATCAAAAAATAGAAATCCATAACAAAACAAATATGGTTGTCACAAATAATCTTTGTGGAAATGATACCTATGAAATATTAGACAGTAACAGTGATCCAGATGCAGACAACTCTGAAACAAATGGTTTTTTATATGTTTATGGTGAAGATTTAGATATTGATAGCCATAATAAAAAATATAGATCTGAAATATTTTTATCTAATTTAAATGATATTTTTAACTCAGTTTCAGAAGAAAAAAAATCTAGTGGATATTATTCTGTTAAAAAAAGAGATAATATTTATAAAAGTGAAACAAGTGGTGTAACGGGAGACTTTAAAATTGAAAATGAAAACTTTACACCGTTCTTAAGTTATTCATCTCAGCAGGCAAAATTTAATAATGGAGAAGCAATAGATAGTGAAAATTTAGCTATTGGTTTAAAAAAAGATATTGATTACGAGAAATTTAAATTTTCTGTAGTTTCAATTTTTGGGTTAACTCAAAATAAATATTTAGATCTTGAAACTGAAACAAAGCAAACTATTTCAAAAGAAAACCTAGGTCAGTTTGCTGCTGTAAATTATAAAGCATCTAAAGAAATAGAAATTGATGATAGTCAAAGTTTAAATATTGAAGTGGATAGTAAATATGGTCTAAGAAGACTTCCAACTTATCTAACATCTTTTACAGATGGGGATCTTTCTGTTGATGATGCTGTGGATCAAGTATTGTCAGGTGGATTTAATGTTGAGTATTCAAAATCTTTTGAAAATGGCTTCGTTCTTAAGCCATATACAGGCCTATCTTTAAATCAAACTTTGAGTGAAAAAATTGACATTGTTGCAGACGGTGAAAGAAAAGACATGGCCCATTTTATGAATGATGATTTAGCAGTAAAAGCTGGTTTAAATATTAGCAAAAATACTGATAATTTCGGCCTAAACTTTAATCTAGAGTTTAATGAACAAAATGGACTTAAAGACAGCCAAGCAAGTATTTCATTAACTAAGGTAATTCAGAATAATATTAGCAAAAAAATAGAGGGTCTACCTATTGATCCAGAACTAGAAAAATTATTTGATCAATTGCAGCTAGCTAAAGAAAATGAGAGATTGGCTGAGATAAGTGGTAGAGTAGTTGAAGAGAATAGAATAATGAAAGAAATGATTATTCAGTTGATCAAAGAAAATAATAAACTCAAGACTGAAAGAGATCTTTTGCTAAAAAACTAACTTTAAAACTTTTAAAAAACTT
>CACIRJ010000011.1 GCA_902588975.1 uncultured Pelagibacteraceae bacterium
TTATGAAACTGAAAAACTGTCTGGTTTAGATTTGGTAAATGCAAAAAGTAAATTAAAAGATGAGCAAGATAAATTAGAGAGAATACTTGAAAATTTAAATCTTGATACTCTAAAAAAGAACTCAGAAACTATTGATTTAGCAAATGAGCAATTAGAAAAAGCAAAAGAAATGCTATCAGAAAACAATATCAATGGTGCAACTAATTTAATAGATGAATGCAAAATAAATCTTTCATTTTTAAAAATGAAAATTAATGAAATGCATGACAACGATTTAGCGATAACAGTAACTAAGAAAAACGAAGAAATCAAAAGTCTACAAGAAGAATACGCTGAAGCATTTAGTACAAATCAAAATATTAAAAAAGAGTCAATAAAAAGAAGTGAAAGAATTAAAATAATTGACCAAGAAATAGAAAGTTGGAAAAACTTATTGGTAAATTCCGAAAAAATGATTAATGAATTAAATAGTAGAAAAGATACTCAACAAAAAAAATTAGATAGCCTTGAAAAACAACCTCAAACACAAGCTGAAAGAAAAGGACAAATATCAGAAAGTTTAAGAATTTCTGAAAAAGAAAAGAGTGATAATGAAATATTAATAGATGAGCTAGATAAAGAGATTAACGAATTAAGAAGTAATCTAAATACAACAAAAGAAGAGTCTATTGAAATAAGAGAACGAAAGGCAAGCTCTGGAGCAACAATCGATGGTTTGAATAAAAGAAGAAATGATTTGCTAGAAAGAGTATCAACAGAACTTAATTTAAAAGAAGAAGAGATACTGAATTTTTCAAACTTAAAAGATGTATCTGAATATCCAGATACAGTAACACAAGAGGAATTGCTTGATGAAAGAAAAAGGGAAAGAGAAAAATTAGGCTCGGTTAACTTAAGAGCAGACGAAGAGACTTCAAAATATGAAGATGAAATCAAGAAAATGGAAAAAGATAGACAAGATTTAGTAACTGCAATTATAAAGTTAAAAGAAAGTATTACTGAACTCAATCAGAAAGGTAGGGAAAGACTTCTAGATGCTTTTGAAAAAGTGAATAGAAAGTTCAATGAAGTTTATACCAAACTATTTAATGGAGGTAGTGCAAAACTAGAGCTAGTAGACTCTGATGATCCTTTAGATGCAGGATTAGAAATGTTGGTAAGTCCACCAGGAAAAAGATTACAATCAATAACTTTATTATCTGGAGGTGAACAAGCCCTGACTGCTTTATCTTTAATCTTTGCAGTATTTCTTACTAATCCAGCTCCAATATGCGTTCTCGATGAAGTAGACGCACCTCTAGATGATGCGAATGTAACAAGATTTTGCAATCTTTTGACGGAACTAACTAAAATTACATCTACAAGATTTATTATTGTAACTCACCACGCTCTAACCATGTCTAAAATGGACAGACTATACGGCGTAACAATGCCAGAAAAAGGAATTAGCCAACTAGTTGCTGTAGATCTTCAAAAAGCAGAGAGTATGGTTGCTTAATAATGGATGAAGACCAGTTTAAAACTCGCCTAAAAATTGCAAAAAATAAAACTGACAAAGACAAAAAATCTGAAGAGGGAAATAAAGGCTCAAGTATGGGATCAGCCTTCAAAATGAGCACGGAATTGGTATCTGCAGTGGCTGTTGGGACAATTATTGGGTTTATTTTAGACAATTGGTTTGGTACTAAACCCTGGTTAATTTTAATATTTTTTTTTATTGGTGTAATAGCTGGAATTATGAACGTTATTAGATCAGCAAAAAAAATGCAAAAATAGTAGGCAAATGGCAGCAAATCCAATGTACCAATTCAACGTGTACCGAATTGGTCCAGAAATTAAAATAAATAACATAGATATTTCATTCACAAACGCGAGTTTGTTTATGGTCATAAGTTCACTAGCAATATTAATTATTTTTAATTTAGGCACGAAGAGATCTATCATACCAAATAAAATTCAATTACTTGCAGAACTCAGTTACTCTTTTATTTCAAAAATGATAAGTGATACAGCTGGATCGAAAGCTAAGCCTTACTTTTCTTTCATATTTTCTTTATTCATGTTTGTTTTATTTTGTAACATGTTTGGGATGATACCATACTCTTTTACTGTCACTAGCCACATCATTGTAACTTTTGTATTAGCAGCATTTATATTTATAGGAGTAACAATAATTGGATTTATTAAACATGGACTTGGATACTTAAAACTTTTTGTGCCAAGTGGAGTTCCAATGGTTTTATTGCCATTAATAGTTGTTATAGAAATAATTTCATACTTAAGTAGACCAATTAGTTTATCAGTTAGATTGTTTGCAAATATGATGGCAGGCCATACGATGATGAAAGTTTTTGGAGGTTTCGTAGTTAGCTTAGGAATCGTTGGGGGCTGGCTACCACTAGGTTTTTCAGTTGCATTAACAGGTTTGGAGATATTAGTTGCTTTTCTTCAAGCATATGTATTTGCAATTTTAACATGTATCTATTTGAATGATGCATTAAATTTACACCATTAATTAACATAAGGAGGATATAATGGAATTAGAAGCAGCAAAAATGATAGGAGCAGGACTAGCAGCAATTGCACTTGCGGGTGCAGGAGTTGGAATTGGGATAATTTTTGGAAATTATCTTTCAGGTGCAATGAGAAATCCATCTGCAGCTCAAAAGCAGTTTCCAAACTTGCTATTAGGCTTTGCATTAGCGGAAGCAACTGGTTTATTTGGATTAGTTGTTGCATTAATTATTCTTTTCGCTTTTTGATTAATGTTGAAAAAGATAATTTTTCAATTTCTAGCTTTAAGTCTTATCTTTACTTATAGCGCTCAAAGCGCTGAGAGTGGAGGTATGCCGCAGCTTAATCCCGAGTTTTGGATATCTCAAATTTTTTGGTTAGTACTTACTTTTGGATTATTGTTTATAATTTTATCTAAGTTCATACTACCAAAGATTAGTAACAATCTTGAAACCAGAAAATCACAAATCTTGGAGAATATCGAAACTGCAGACAAGCAACGGGAAGAAACTGAAAAAAAAGTTAAAGAATTTGATAAAATTATCAATGATACAAAAGTCGAAGCAAAAAACTTCTTTAATAGTGAGAGACAAAAAGTTTTGGACGATATAAACAATAAAAGATTATCTTTAGAAAAGGATATCGAAAAAGAAATAATAAAAGCTGAAGAAGAAATAGACCAATTAAAAAAAACTTCTCAAGAGAAAGTTACTAAAATTGCAATTGAGACATCCTCCGATCTAGTTAAACAATTAATTGGTGAAGATATAAATAAAAGTAGTCTTTCAGCCATAGTTGAAGATCTTTCTAAAAAAGAAATGGAAAAACATAATGGTATTTGATGCAACATTTTGGGTAGCAGTATCTTTTGTAATATTTTTTGGAGCGCTAATTTATTTAAAAGTTCCACAAAATGTTAATAATTTATTGAGCAAAATGATTACTGATATCAAAAATGAAATTGACGAAAGTGAAAAACTCCGAGCTGAATCTAAAAGACTATTGGATGAGGCGCAAAAGAAGCTAGATACTGCAAAAATTGAGAGTGAAAAGATTATGCAGCAGTCAAAAGATGAAACTGAAAGATTTGTAATTGAAATAAATGATAAATTTCATAAATCAGCTGAACTCAAGAAAAGTCTAGCAGAAACTAAAATCTCTCAAATGAAAGATAATGCCATTAAAGAAATTAAAGATACATCAATTAATATTGCTGTAGAATCTGTAAAAAAAATTATTACTACATCTGTTGATAAGTCTAAACTTGACAACTTGTTTAATAAAAATCTTGAAGAAACAAAGACAGAATTAAAGAAAATCAGTTCTTAAACTAAGATAGTTTATCAAATTTTATAAAAATAATGTAAATTAAGAAATATGAATTCCATTGTAATTGGATCAGGTTTTGGTGGTATGGCGGCAGCTCTTAGACTTCGAGCAAAAGGTCATAAAGTTACTTTAATTGAAAAACAAAAAGATTTAGGTGGAAGAGCGAGAGTATTTAAAAGTAATGGGTTTACTTATGATGGTGGACCAACAGTAATAACTGCTCCTTATTTAATTTATGAAATTTTTAAACTTTTTAATAAAAATCCAGATGATTATATAAAAATAAAAGATTTAGATACTTGGTACAGATTTGTTTTCGAAGATGGAAGCCATTTTGATTATTCAGCTAATGAAAAGAAAATGGAAGAACAGATTGCAATAATTAATCATAAAGATGTTGTGGGTTACAGAAATTTACTTAAATTTACAAAAAAAATATTTGATAAGGGTTATTCAGAATTATCAGATGTGCCATTTGATAAACCTTCATTTATGTTTAAGCAAATTCCTGCATTGCTAAGTTTAAAAAGTTATAAATCTGTTTATTCTTTGGTTAGTGGTTTTATTGAAAATGAAAAACTAAGAAGGCTATTTAGTATGCACCCATTATTGGTGGGTGGGAACCCTTTTACTACAACCTCTATATATGGATTAATTTTGTATTTAGAAAAAAAATGGGGAATTCATTATTCTATGGGTGGAACAGGACAAATCATAAAAGGTTTTGAAAAATTGATGTTAGAAGAAGATGTTACAATTATTAAAGGTAAAGAAGTTAAAAACTTGCTTACAAAAAATAAAAGAGTTGTTGGGGTTGTGACAAGTGAAGATGAGGAAATTAAAGCAGATAACGTAGTTTGTAATGCAGATCCTCCCGGTGTTTATTCAAAAATGCTAAATAATAAAAAATATAACACCTTATTTAATTGGAAGATAAATAGAATGGAATATTCAATGGGTTTGTTTGTTTATTATTTTGGAACGAAGAAAAAATACGAAAATGTTGAACATCATACTATAAAGTTTGGCGATAAGTACAAAGAACACTTGGATGATATATTTGTAAACAAAAAATTAAATAACGATATAAGCTATTACCTACATAGACCTACCGCAACAGATTCAAGTATGGCACCAAAAGACCATGATTGCTTTTATGTATTAGTGCCTGTACCTAATAATAAATCAGGAATAAACTGGTCAATCGAAGGAGAGAATCTAAAAAAACTTGTGATAGATAAAATGGAAAAAAGTTTATTACCTAACTTAAGAGAAAATATTGTAGATGATTTTTATTTAACTCCTGATTATTTTGAGAATGAATTAAACACAAAATATGGCTCTGGTTTTTCAATTCAGCCAAAATTTTCTCAATCAGCATACTTTAGATTTCATAATAAATCTGAGGTTTATGACGGTTTATATTTTGTTGGAGCGGGCACTCATCCTGGAGCTGGTGTTCCAGGGGTCCTATCATCCGCAAAGGTCTTAGATAAAATTTTGTAATGAATGAACAAAATTATTTGTCGATATACGCTAAATCTTTTAATTGGGCAGGTTTCTTTTTACCAAAACAAGTCTACTCTGATTGCTCTAATTTGTACGATTTTTGTAGATACATAGACAATATAGCAGATGAAAAAGGTGATATTGATACGAAATTAAAAAATTTCAATACTTTCAAAGAAGATTTCAAATTAAAAAATGAAAATAACCAAATAATTAAAAATATGTGGGCTTTAATAAACAAATTTGGAATATCACAAAAAATAATTGATGATTTATTCGATGGCGTAGAGGCTGATATAAAATCAAAAGTAGAAATCAATACTGACAAAGATCTATATGTTTATTCATATAGAGTGGCTGGAACAGTTGGATTAATGATGGCAAAAATTTTAAATGTCAAAGAAAAATCAGCCCTTTTAGGAGCGATTGACTTAGGTATTGCAATGCAATTAACTAATATTTCAAGAGATGTTATTGAAGATGAAAGCAACAATAGGTTTTATATAAAAAAGAATTTTGATGAAATTAAAAGAATTCTAAAAATCGCTGACAAATTTTATAATAATTCTTTTATATCAATTAAAAAAATTCCATTCTTTTTAAGATTTTCGATTTTGGTTGCAAGACGAGTATATAGACAAATTGGAAATGAAATCTTAAAAAAAGAAAACTTAGAAAATTATAATAAATCAGGAAAAATTTATGTAAACAATTTGGGAAAAGTCTTACATACAGTGCTATCTATTGGTGATTTAATTAAATTATATTTTGTAAAAGAAGATAAAAAACTTACAATAAAAGAGCATGAGATAATAATGGAAGATATTGAGTATAATGAAAGATTTTGATTACATAATTATTGGAGGTGGCTGCGCAGGTTTAACATTGGCTTATGAGTTAGAGTATCACGATAAACTTAAAAATAAGACTTTAGCAATTATTGAAAAAAGAGATGAATATAAAAGAGATAAAACTTGGTCATATTGGAAAACTGTATCTCACAAGTTTGATGACTGTGTAAAAAAAAGATGGAAAGATTATACAATCAATTTTAAAGGAAATGTTGAATATAAAGATTGTAAAGAAACTCCTTACGAAAGTATTGATAGTGGACTATTCTACAAAAAAATTTTAAATAAAATCAATAAAAATCCAAATATCCAATTCTTTAAAGATATTAGTGAAGTAAATACAGAAAACGCAATTTTATTTAACAGTTTGCCAAATCTTGAGAATAAAGATTCTAATTTATGGCAACACTTTCAAGGTGTTGAGATTGAAACCGAAAAAGACTTTTTTGATGATCAAATAATGAATTTAATGGACTTTGATTGTGATCAAAAAAAAAGTGTTCATTTTTTCTATACACTACCCTATTCAAAAAAATCAGCTTTAATCGAAACTACGTGGCTTTCAAAAATGGAAGATGATAGTGAAAAAGATTATGATAAACAAATTATTGATTACATCGAATACACTCTAAAATTAAAAAAATATAAAATAAATTATAAAGAAGTTGGGGCCATACCATTATTTTATCCAAAATTTAAAAACGACAAAAATATGATTAATATTGGAACTGCTGGAGGTATGACGCGTTTAAGTACTGGCTATACTTTCCTAAATATTCAAGAACAAGCAGAATATATTACCCAAAACATTGATAAAATAACCCAAACTAGAGCTTTCAATATAAAAAGTAAGTATAAGTTTTTAGATAATGTTTTTTTGAAAGTCCTAGCTGAAAAGCCAGAGATCATGCCAAATATTTTCTTCAAAATGTTTAAAAGCAAGTCAAAAACAGTAATAAATTTCCTCTCCAATAAAAGTAATATTTTCGAGGACTTATCCATTATATTAAAGATGCCAAAATGGATTTTTATTAAAGCTGTATTTAAATAATGATCAACAAAATAAATTTTTTTCATTCTATTATTTTTTTTAATATCTGTATTCTTTTTTCTGCCTTTGAGGTATTGAGAGATAATTCGTTTATACTTTTTAGTTTTTTTTTAATTCTTACAATTGGTATCTCTCACGGTGCGCTGGATCATGAAAAAGGTAAAAAACTTTTAAAAATTTATAAAATTAAAAATACAGAAGTGTTCTATATAACCTATATAGGTATTGCTATTTTTGTTATTTTAATTTGGATTTTAAGTCCAATATTGTTGCTTTCGCTTTTTTTAATAGTTGCAGCATATCATTTTGGAAAAGAGGATAGTGACTTTATCGAAACAAAAAACGTTAATTTTTTAGAAATTTTTTATTTTATTAAAGGATCATTAGTTATTTCAGCGCCCTTACTATTTCATAAAACTGAGACTATTGAAATTTTTAAAATGTTAAATTTGTCAATAGATGAAAATGTTGTGGCTAATAATTTTTTGATTTCATTAGTTTTATTATCAGTGCTAAGTAATTTTGTTATATATAGAGGTAATAATAATGATTTAAGATCAATTCTTTTTTTAGATAGTTTTTCAATAATTATTTTAAACTATTTTTTTAACCCTATTTTAGCCTTCACAATTTATTTCTGCTTTCTTCATTCTGTAAGACACTCACTAAGTTTAATTGGTGAAATAAATAAAAATTTGTTAAAAGGATTTCCAATTTTTTTTCGAAAAATTATTCCACTTACGGTAATTACAGCAATAATGTATTTAATAGTTTTTTATTTTATTTCAGAAAAATTTGGTATAGATGAAAGTATTATTAAAATTATATTTGTTGGATTGGCTTCATTGACCTTTCCTCATATTTTACTTGAATTCATGGTAGAGAAAAATGAAAAATAAAACTATAAATCTAATTGGATGGATATTGTTCATAATATCTGCAATTGGTTTCATTGTCTCAAGTGTAGGAAGTTTTTGGGCCATGTTTGGAAGTCTATTTTTTTTAATTGCTTGTATAGTATTTTTAATTCCGTTTTTTAAAAAGGACGAAAATGAGTAAAAAAAATTTAAAAATTTATTTAGCTGCACCTAGAGGATTTTGTGCGGGAGTAGATAGAGCAATAGAGATTGTAAAAAAGAGTATAGATAAATTTGGTTCTCCTGTTTATGTAAGACACGAAATTGTACATAACAAGCATGTTGTTGAGGGTTTAAAAAAGATAGGTGCAATATTTGTAGAGGAATTAGATGAGATTAAAGATAAATCTAGACCAGTTATTTTCTCAGCGCATGGGGTTCCAAAATCTGTTCCAGAGGAAGCTTCTAATTTAAATATGATGTTTGTAGATGCAACTTGTCCTCTGGTATCAAAAGTTCATAGAGAAGCAGAAAACTTAAATAAACAAGGTCATCATATATTATTAATAGGACATAAAAACCATCCAGAAGTTATAGGAACTATGGGTCAATTACCAAAAGGCTCTATAGATTTGATTGAAAATATTGAGGATGCAAATAAGTATGAAAATATCTCAAATAAACAGCTATCCTTTATAACTCAAACAACACTCTCTGTAGATGATACCAAAGATATAATTGCAGCTCTAAAATCTAAGTTTCCAGATATTAAAGAGCCTAAAAAAGATGACATATGTTATGCAACAACAAATAGACAATCAGCGGTTAAAGAAATAGCAGATAAATGCGACATGTTTTTTGTAATAGGAAGTAGGAATTCATCTAACTCGGTAAGATTAGTAGAGGTTGCTAAAAACTCTGGTTGTAGTTCTGCTGAGTTAATACACTCAGAAAGTCCAGTGCCTATAGATAAGATTAAATACTGTAATACAATTGGAATCTCCTCAGGTGCTTCAGCACCAGAAATACTTGTTGAAAAATTTATAGCAGAGTTAAAAGATCAATTTACAGTTAACATAGAAGAAATTGAAATCATAAAGGAAAATATTACTTTTAAAATTCCTGGAAAATTAAATTAATGGCTGTTTATACTAAAATTAATAATAAGCAGATAAAATTTATCGAAAAAAAATATAATATTGGAAAAATAGAAAATTATTCAGGTATAAAAAAAGGTATCGAAAATACTAACTTTCTTTTAAAAACAAAAAAAAATAAATATATCTTAACTATTTACGAAAAGAGAGTTCAGAAAAAAGATCTTCCATTTTTTGTTAATCTTATGTCTAGTCTATCTAGATTAAGAGTAAAATGTCCAGTTCCTATAAAAGACAAAAAAGGTAAATATTTATTTAATTTAAAAAATAAAAAAGCTTGTATTGTCAGCTTCTTAAAAGGAAAAGATAAAAATCAGCTAAATAATAAAGATTGTTTTATAGTTGGAAAAAATGCTGCACTTCTTCATGAGGCTTCAAAAAAATTAAAATTATATAGAAAAAATTCTCTATCGATTAATTCATGGGGATCAATTCTAAATAAAATAGACAATAAAATTAATAAATTATCAAAAAACTTAAAAGATTTAATGAAAGATGATTTGAGAGATATCAAAAAAAAATGGCCTAAAAAAATGCCAAATGGAATAATTCATAGTGATCTTTTTATTGATAATATTTTTTTCAATAAAGGTAAATTTCATGGATTTATAGACTTTTATTTTTCAGCTAATGATTTTTTATCTTATGAATTAGCAACTTGTATTAATGCTTTGTGCTTTAAAAAGAAAAATAAAAAATTTGTATTAGATAAAAAAAAATCCTCAAATTTATTAAAAGGCTACCAATCTGTTAGAAAATTAAGTGATATTGAAAAAAGAAATTTAAATACATTATGTAGAGGATCAGCTTTAAGATATCTTTTAACTAGATCTTATGATTATTTAAATACTCCTAAAAATGCCATCATTAAAATTAAAGATCCAAAAGAGTATATAGATAAGTTGAATTTTCATAGAAATCTGAGATCATTTAAGGATTATTCTTGATGATTAAAATCTACACAGATGGTTCTTGCATTGGAAATCCAGGAAATGGTGGTTGGGCTGCAATTATTATTGAAAATGGAAAGAAAACTAAAATTAAAGGAAGCAAAAAAGAAACAACAAATAATCAAATGGAATTACTTGCCCCCATTAAAGCTTTAAAAAAAATTCCAAAAGGAAGCAAGGTTCAAATATTTACAGATTCTAAGTATGTAAAATCTGGTATAACTGAATGGATACATAATTGGAAAAAAAATGGTTGGAAAACAGCGAATAAAAAAGAAGTTAAGAATAAAGAACTTTGGACTGAATTAGATAATCTATCAAATACTTTTGAAATTAAATGGAGCTGGGTAAAGGCACATTCAACAGATAAACTAAATAATGAAGTGGATTTATTGGCAAGGTCCTCTGCAACAATTTAGGTACAACTGGCAACAGAGAACTGCCCTACTAATTATAATAAATCTAAAACACCCTCTGCTGAAGATAAACCACATTGTTTAGTTTCTTTCTCAACTTGAATATTAATGACTTCTAAGTTTTCAATAACCATCGCATAACGATTTGAACGAATACCCATTCCTTTTGAATTTCTATCTACTTCAGCACCGATGGCTTTTGTAAATAATAGATACGGATCTGATAGCATTGTAATTTTACCAGCTGCATTGTTTGCTTCTCCCCAAGCATTCATAACAAAAGGATCATTCACAGATAAACAAAATATATTATCTATTCCTTTGGCTTTTATTTTATCGGCATTAGCTACATATCCAGGAAGATGAAGTTTTGAACAAGTAGAAGTAAAGGCACCTGGCAATCCGAATAAAACAACTTTACCTTTTCCTAATATATCTCTAATTTTACTAGTTTGTGGTTCACCATCTGCTAAATGAAAAATTTCTATATCTGGGATTTGATCTTTTATTTTTAATTTCATATTGAGTTTATTACGTATTCTTTAACTTTATTTATATCATTTGAAATAACCTCAAATTTTTCTTCTCTATCATAAACATATTTAAGACTATCTGGTAATTCTTCAGTTTTTGAGATTGCATCTTCGATTGCTTTTGGAAATTTACAGGGGTGTGCTGTAGATAAAACAACACAATTTTGCTCTAACCCAAGTTTTTTTGCAGCACCTATTCCAACTGCAGTATGTGGATCAACTACAACTTTATATTCTTTATTTATATCTTTTATCATTTGGATAGTTTCATTTTCATCTAACATTTCAGATGTAAAATTCTTTTTTATTTCATCTAAGTCACTATTATCAATTTGATAAGTATTATTTTTTATCTTACTCATCACATCTTTTGTAACTTCTGAGTTACAGTCTTTTACATCATATAAAAGTCTTTCAAAGTTACTTGCTATCTGGATATCCATGCTGGGGGTATTTGTTTCCTCAACTTTCTTTTGAGTATAATCTCCACCAGAAATTGCTCTATGAAGAATGTCATTTTTGTTTGTAGCTACAATAAGTTTATCAATTGGAAGACCGAGTTTCTTTGCTAAATAACCAGCATAAATATCTCCAAAATTTCCGGTCGGGACAGAAAAAGACAGAGGCTGTCCATTGCCTTTTTTAAAATAAGCATAAAAATAATAAACAGCTTGAGCAACAATTCTTGCCCAATTAATTGAATTAACACCTGACATATTAATAGAGCTTGAGAATTTTTTATCATTAAACATTGCTTTAACTAAATTTTGACAGTCATCAAAGTTCCCCTCAATAGCAATATTGAATACGTTTTTTTCTTCATGGATTGTCATCAGTCTTCTTTGTACTGGTGAAATTCTGTTATTTGGATGTAATACAAAAACATTTAAATTTTTTTTTCCTTTTAAAGCATCAATAGCAGCTGCACCTGTGTCTCCTGATGTTGCTACAATAATATTAATTTTTTTTTGCTCATTTCCTAAGTGATATTGATAGAAATTTCCTATTAATTGCATTGCAATATCTTTAAAAGCAAGAGTTGGGCCATGATAGAGTTCTAAGACTTTTAAGTTTCCTAAATCAGAGATTTTTACAACATCTTCTGCTCTAAAATTTGAGTAAGATTTTGATACTGTGGAAATTAACTCTTCCTTAGTCATAAAATCACCGATAAATGGGAAAATTATTTCGGCAGCTAATTCATTGTAATTAAGACTACTTAGTTTGTTTAGTTCATTTTTACTAAATGGTTTAATTGACTTTGGCACAAAAAGGCCTCCATCATCAGCTAAGCCTTTCAGAAATACGTTTTTAAATGAAAAATGATCTGAATTATTTCTAGTGCTTATATATTCCATCAGTAATTTTTTTTTCTAAAATATAAATATATTAAAAAAATGGAAACAGCTAATGAAAACCATGTAAGGGCATACTTTAAGTGGTTGTTTGAAATATTGGCTCCTATTTGTTTTGACTGGGGATAAATTCCTTCTTGCTTGCTAATATTGTTGATAATGAACGGAGAAAATTCTTTTCCCGTATAGGTCAATAAATCTTCATCTTTAAGAGTGAACCAGTAATTCTTATTTACGTCATTATCTGGCTTGAAATAATTAAATTTGCTTTTTAATTTTAAAACTCCCTCAAATTTGTTCTCATTTGAAACATACTTTTTAGATTTAAGATCTCTTGGAACCCAACCCCGATTTATTAAATAACTTTTATTGTTAATACTAACTGGATTTACAATATCAAATCCTGGCTCTCCTTTTTCATTTAAAGAATATAAATAAATTATTTTTGAATTATCTAATATTCCTTCAAATTTGATTTTTTTAAAGTTAATTGGATTACTTCCATTAAATTCTACTGGATCACTTTTTAAAGATTGGTCGATTGAATTTATTAAATCAAGCTTCCAGTTTAGTCTTATAATTTGCCAAGTACCTAATGCCAAAAAAACTAAAATAAAAAAGTATACAAAGATTGAAAAAGATAGCTTATTTTTCAAGAACTATTAACTTCCCCAAATGTAAATAGCTGCAAATAAGAACAACCAGACAACGTCAACAAAGTGCCAGTACCAAGCAGCAGCTTCGAAACCAAAGTGATGCTCTTTAGTAAAATGTCCTAATTTACCTCTCCATAAACAAACCGCTAAAAAGATAGTCCCAACTAATACATGGAAACCATGAAACCCTGTGGCCATATAGAATGTAGCACCATAAATGTGACCTGAAAAACTAAATGTAGCGTGTTGGTATTCGTATATTTGCAATAACGTAAAGAATGCTCCTAAAATTACTGTACAAATTAGACCATTTATAAATCCTTTTCTATCATCCTCTAATAAAGAATGGTGTGCCCAAGTTACTGTTGTACCAGATAAAAGTAAGACAAGAGTATTTATAAGTGGGATATCCCATGGATCAAAAGTCTCAATATCTTTTGGCGGCCATACATTTCCCATGAATTCATTTGGAAACAAACTTGCATCAAAGTATGCCCAAAACCATGCAACAAAAAACATTACTTCAGATGCAATAAATAATGTCATTCCATATCTGTGATGAATTTGAACAACAGGTGTATGATGACCTTTGTGCTCAGCTTCAATTACGACATCTCTGAACCACATGAATGCACAATAAATTATAAGTAAAAAACCTAAAACCATTGCCCACATAACTTTACTGTGAAAATAATAAACAGATCCTACAGCTGTAACTAGTGTTGCTATAGATGTAGCTAAAGGCCAAGGACTAGGGTCAACTAAATGATAATCATGTTTTTGACCTGATGCAGACATTTATTTTAACTCTCTTTTTTTTCGTTTTTATAATATTCAGATGAGAAAAAAGTATATGACATAGTAACATCTTCAACTCTAGATGTTTTTGGATCATTTACTAATTCTGGATCTAGGTAAAAAACTAGGGTGTAACTTGCCTTTTCCCCCGGATCTAATGTTTGTTTTTCAAAGCAAAAACAGCCTAATTTATTAAAATATGCTCCAAATGATGATGGAGAAACATTATATGTAGCTACAGCAGATGAAATTTCATCTCCTGTGTTTTCCACTTCAAATTTAATTCTGTATACCTTGCCAGGCTGAACATCCATAGTTTTTTGATCAACATCAAAATTCCAATCAAGAGCACTGTTAACGTTGGTATCTAATCTTACATTTATTTTTTTATCTAGAACTATATTAGGAGCCTCTTTCGATATTTGTGTAGTTCCACCAAATCCAGTTACTCTACAAAATAAATCGTACAAAGGAACTGCTGCAAAAGATAATCCCAACATAAAGACAAAAATTCCTGTAAGAATTAGCGGAGTTAAAGTATTTTTTTTAATCATAGAGGTCTTTCAAATACTCCAATATTAAATAGTGTGAAAATGAATAAGAAAACTATAAATACAACCAAACCAACTGCTGTCCATAAATTTTTCTTTTTTAATTTTTGATCTTTAACTATCATAAAATTTTATCTACTAAGAAAAAAACAAATATTAAAAATAAATAAATAATTGAATAGCTAAAAATATGTTTAGCTTTTTTTATGTTAAATTTTCCAACTTTATAGTTGTAGAGCTGGTAACAAATTAAATTATAATAAAATGTAAGTATTAAGCTAAGTGATAGGAATACTTCACCAACAAATCCAATATAATATGGGAAAACAATTGTAGGTATCATTAGCAAAGAATAAATTAGAATATTCTTTTTAGTATCCTGAATTCCATTAGTTACTGGAAGCATTGGAATACCTGCTTTTTTATAATCATCTGCTTTGTACAAGCTTAATGCCCAAAAGTGTGACGGTGTCCAAAAGAAAATTATTAAGAAAAAAGCAACCGACTCCAATGAAATAGAATTTGTTGCTATTGCCCATCCAATTACTGGTGGTAAAGCTCCTGATGCTCCACCTATAACAATATTTTGTGGAGTTTTTCTTTTTAACCAAATTGTATAAACAAATACGTAAAATAATATTGTAAACAATAATAGAAATGCTGATAAAGCATTTGTAACAAAGTATAAGCTTACAACTGAAATAACTGACAGAGATGTTCCAAAATATAATGCTTGGTTTCTATTCAGCTTTCCTCTTGGAATTGGACGTAAGCACGTTCTAGACATTAATTTATCTAAGTCGGCTTCATACCACATGTTAAGTGCTCCTGCTGCTCCAGCACCAAAGGCTACAATTAATATCCCAATCACTGACTGTTGAAATGAAACTGAAGTAGGAGCTGTTAACAGACCAACTGCACAAGTGAAAATAACAAGAGACATTACTCTTGGTTTCATTAACTTTAATAATTCAGGAATAATACCTAGTTCGTAATATGATTTTTTTACTTTAGAATACGTCGTAGCCATTTTAATTTTTATATCTTAAGACGTTACTAACTACTAGATTTTTCAGTGCCTTCATAATCTTCAAACTTCGGCAGTTCGTCAAAAGTATGAAAATTCGGTGGTGATGGAACTGTCCACTCTAATGTTGTGGCCCCTTCTCCCCATGGGTTTTGTGCTGCTTTTTTCTTTTTTGCAAAAGCGTAGATTAAATTAGCAAAAAATACTACTAAACCTACAACTGATATATATGAACCGATTGAAGAAATATAATTCCAATCAGCGAATGCATCCGGATAATCAGCGTATCTTCTTGGCATTCCAGCTAATCCTAAGAAGTGTTGTGGAAAGAAAACTAAGTTTACACCTATGAAAGTTAACCAAAAATGAAGTTGTCCCATCCACTCAGAATATTCATACCCTGACATTTTACCAAACCAATAATAGAAGCCTGCAAATATCGCAAAAACAGCTCCCAAAGATAATACATAGTGGAAGTGAGCTACAACATAATAAGTATCATGCAATGCAGTATCTACTCCAGCGTTTGCTAGTACAACACCAGTTACTCCTCCAACTGTAAATAAAAATATAAATCCTAAAGCCCAAACCATTGGGGTTTTAAATGATATAGATCCTCCCCACATTGTAGCTATCCATGAAAATATTTTAATTCCTGTTGGAACAGCGATGATCATTGTTGCTGCTAAGAAATATGCTTTAGTGTCAGTATCTAAGCCAACTGTGTACATGTGGTGAGCCCAAACAACAAAACCTACTATTCCAATCGCTACCATCGCGTAAGCCATTCCCAAATATCCAAAAACTGGCTTCTTTGAAAAAGTAGATACTATATGACTGATCATTCCAAATCCTGGTAAGATTAGAATGTAAACTTCTGGATGACCAAAAAACCAAAATAAATGCTGGAATAATGTTGGGTCTCCACCTGTTTGTGCATCAAAAAATGCTGTGCCGAAATTTCTATCTGTTAGAAGCATAGTAATTGCTCCTGCTAATACCGGTAACGAAAGTAATAATAAAAATGCTGTAACTAATATTGACCATGCAAATAATGGCATCTTATGCAAAGTCATTCCAGGCGTTCTCATATTCAATATTGTTGTAATAAAATTAACTGCTCCTAAAATTGAAGAAGCTCCTGCAACATGTAAACTTAAGATTGCTAAATCCATTGCTGGACCTGGTTGACCTGCAGTAGAAGATAGAGGTGGGTAAATCGTCCAGCCACCACCAACACCTTGTGCACCTGGAGGTCCATCTACAAAAATTGATGAAAGTAATAAAATAAATGCAACAGGCAATAACCAAAAAGAAATATTATTCATTCTTGGAAATGCCATATCTGGTGCTCCAATCATTATCGGCACGAACCAGTTTCCAAAGCCGCCAATCATCGCTGGCATGACCATGAAGAAAATCATTATTAATCCATGACCTGTAACCAAAACATTATAAAGATGGTAGTTACCACCTAAAACATCATCACCAGGATGCATTAATTCCATTCTCATCAAAACTGAAAAAGCTGTTCCAATAACTCCTGCAATAATTGCAAAGATTAAATACATTGTTCCAATATCTTTATGATTTGTAGAATATGCCCATCTCTTCCAACCTGTTGGAGTATGATGATCGTGAATATGTGCTGCTTCTGAACTCATTTTTATTTACTCGCTACTAGTTTTTTATTAATTAAATTTTCATCTTTTGCAAATTTTATCTTCGCCTCTGAAAGCCAAATTTGGTAATCTTCCTCTGAAACTACTTTAACTTCAATTGGCATAAAAGCATGTTTAATTCCACATAACTCAGAACATTGTCCGTAATATGTTCCAACTTTTTCAGCTTTGAACCAAGTTTCATTTACTCTTCCTGGCATCGCATCCCTTTTAACTCCAAATGCTGGTAATGCCCATGCATGAAGCACATCATTTGCTGTAATTAAAACTTTAACTACTTTATTTACTGGAACAACGACTACATTATCTGTTGCTAACAATCTTGGCTGACCTTCTTTTAAATCTTTCTCTTCGATCATATAAGCATCAAAAATTATATTCTCATCTGGGTACTCGTATCCCCAATACCATTGATATCCAATTGCTTTAATAGTTACATCGGCTTTAGGAATTGCATCTTGTGAATATAAAACTTTAAATGACGGAACTGCCATCACGATCAAGATTAAACAAGGAACTAATGTCCAAACAATTTCAACTAACACATTATGTGTTCTTTTAGATGGATTAGGATTTCTCGATGCTCTAAATCTTACCATCACATAAAGCATTAAAAATAAAACAAACGCACTTATAGCAACTATGATTGGTACTAACATATAGTCATGAAACCAAACTATATCTCTCATAGTTTGCGATGCAGGCTCTTGGAAACCTAATTGCCAATTTTTTGGTTGGTTTGCAAACGCCTCAACTGAGTAAATTAATGCTATAAAAACAAAAAATAGTTTCTTCATTTGTTTTCTATATAGATCGAAAATATTATAAAAAATACTAGAGAATTCGCGACAATTTATCAATTTTGCAAATAATTGATCACAGATAACGCGGATATAACCGCAGTTTCAGACCTTAAAATGTTATCACTTAGTTTTATCGATTGAGACCCTTTAAAGTTTAGAATCTTTTTAATTTCTTCTGCTGAATAATCCCCTTCAGGGCCAATTAAAAGACAATTTGGTTTTGAATTAGAAATTTTAATTTTTTTATTATTCGTATTTAAATCTCCAAAAATTAAATTGATATCCAAATTATTAGACAGGAATTTATCTAATGATTGAGGTTTTTCAATTGAAGGAATATTTATTCTATTACTTTGTTCACACGACTCTATAATTATTTTATTTAATCTCTCATTATTTACTTTTCTAACAATTGTTCTTTCTGAAATAATTGGTACAAATTTTGTTACTCCAAGCTCAGTTGCCTTTTGTATCATAAAGTTAAAAAAATTTGATTTAATGGGTGAGAAGGCTAACCAGATTTCTTGCTCTTTATCTTTTTGTCTCAACTGTTCAACAACCTTGAAATTTAAGCTGCTTTTTGAAATTTCAGTTACAATTGACTTCCATTCTCCAGATTTATTAAAAACTGAAAAGGTCTCTCCTTGTTTAATCCTCATTACTTTCAATAAATAATGTGACTGAGACTTAGTTAAATTAGTTTCTAAATTAATTGATAATTTTTCTGGATAAAATATTCTAATATTGCTCATTATATTTAAATTAATTTATGAAAAAAATTAAAGCAATCATATTTGATGCATACGGCACCCTATTCGATGTTAATTCTGCTGCTGAAAAATGTAAGGAAAAATTAGGAGATAAATGGGAAGGATTTGCTAATTATTGGAGAACTACACAGCTTGAATATACTTGGCTTAGAAGTTTAATGAGAAGACACAAAGATTTTTGGCAAATTACTGAAGATAGTTTGGATAAATCTATGAATTTTTACAATATTGATAATTCAATGAGATCAGAACTATTAAATTTATATAAAGTGCTTTCACCGTTTACAGAAGTAAGGGATGCTTTAAAAAAATTAAAACAATCAAATTATAAATTAGCAATTCTATCAAATGGTACACCTGACCTTTTAAATGAACTTGTAGCTAGCAATCAATTAAAAGATATTTTTGATGATATTTTTTCTGTAGAAGAAGCTGGTATTTTTAAACCAGATTCAAAAGTATATGATCTTCCAATAAATAGATATAATATTGAAAAGAATGAAGTTTTATTCTTAAGTGCTAATACATGGGATGTTTCTGGTGCAGGGAATTATGGATACAACACAGTTTGGGTGAATAGAAATAATAATATTTTTGATAAATTAGATTTTGTACCTAACCAACAAATAAGTAATTTATCAGAATTGCTTGATTTAATTTAGATATATCCTATATGAATAACATGACAAATATCGAAGTAGAAAAAATTATAGATCCAACGCCAGCATCAGATGGTGCAGGGGTTAAATTAAAAAGAAGTATTGGTGTTGAACCAAATTATTATGATCCATTTTTAATGTTAGATGAATTTGGATCAGAAAATAAAGACGATTACATTGCAGGCTTTCCTCCTCATCCACACAGAGGTATTGAAACAGTTACATACATGTTAGCTGGGAGTTTCGAACATAAAGATAGTACAGGTGGTCAAGGAAAAATGACTGCAGGAGATGTGCAATGGATGAAAACTGGTAGTGGAATAATTCATTCTGAAATGCCAGCTATGAATGATGGAAAACTTCATGGTTTTCAATTATGGATTAATATGCCTGCAAGCGAAAAGATGAGTAAACCAGAATACCATTATATTGACTCAGATAAAATGAGCACACATAAGGATGAAGATAAATTAATAAAAGTAATTGCCGGAAGGTTTGAAAATTCAGAAGGTCCAATAAAAAAACACAATGTAGATCCAATTTATTTTGATGTAGAATTAAATGAAAGTAAAACTTTTAATCATCAAGTTCCATCCACACACAATTCATTCATATATTTAATTGATGGTGAGATAGAAATTGGAAACAATAAACATGAAAGTGTTAAAGACTCAACTTTAATTTTATTATCTAAAGGTGAAAACTTAAAAGTAACTGCTTTAACAAACGCTAAATTTTTACTAATATCCGGAAAACCGATAGGAGAACAGATTGCAAGAGGTGGCCCATTCGTCATGAATACAAAACAGGAAATTCTTCAAGCAATTGATGATTACCATAATGGTAATTTCGTAAAGTAAATATGAAAGCTATAAGATTTGAAAAGTTTGGTGGTCCAGAAGTCTTAGAATACAAGGATATTGAAATCGGTAAACCTGGTCCAAAGGAAGTTCTAGTTAAAAATTTGTCAGTTGGACTTAATTATATTGATGTTTACCATCGAACTGGTTTGTATCCGATTGAATTACCAAGTGGACTTGGATTAGAAGCATCTGGAGTAGTTGAGGAAATTGGCTCTGAAGTAAGTCTTTTTAAGGTTGGAGATCGAGTAAGTCATGCATCTGCTCCAATAAGTGGATACTCAGAAAAACAAATAATGCCAGAAGAGAAATTAGTTTCCGTACCCGAAGGTATTTCAGATGAAATAGCCTCATGTATTTTATTAAAAGGCATAACATCAGAATATTTATTGCATAGGTCATATGCTGTAAAAAAAGGAGATAAAGTTTTATTTCATGCTGCAGCTGGTGGTGTTGGTCAAATATTATGCCAGTGGGCTAATGCATTAGGATGTGAAGTCATTGGCACAGTTGGATCTAAAGAAAAAGTTCAAATAGCAAAAAAAAATGGGTGTCATCATGTCATCAATTATACAGATCATAATTTTGTGGAAGAAGTTGAAAAAATAGCAGGTAAAAACGGAATAGATGTTGTGTATGATGGTGTTGGAGCAAAAACTTTTGAGGGATCAATAGAATGCTTAAAAATTAGAGGGATGATGGTAGCATTTGGAAATGCATCTGGATATGTTCACACTATAGACGTCAAAAAACATATAAATACAAAAGGTCTTTTTTTTACAAGACCATCAATAATGCATTATACAATTACAAGAGATGAATTAGAAAAATCAGCTAAATTGGTTTTTGATGCAGTTCTCTCAGGAAAAATAAAAATTGAAGTTTCTAAAAAATATAAACTAAGTGAAGCTAAACAAGCTCACATAGATTTAGAGAATAGGGTTTTAACAGGACCAGCAGTTATTATTCCTTAAATTGATCATCCATATCTGAAAGATGAAGTCTTAACGCTCTAGTCGAGATTTGTATTTCTCTTATAAAAAATACTATTGATACCATCATCGATAAACAACAAGATCCAAAAATTATTCTAGCTAAAAAATATGTCTCTAAATAAAGAGCAAAAACTGTAAGCATATTAAATAAGAAACCAAATGCTGCAAAAAGTATTGTAATCCTTAAATTTTTTACTCTATCATTTAAATTAATTAGCTGCTGCTTCCACTCTGGTGGAGTATGCTTTTCAAAAACATATTCGTCGTGTATTTTTCTAATCAAACCACTTAATGTATGAAATCTGTTACTATAGACAGCCATAATAAGAGGAATTGCGGGAAACATTAATGCGGTAACAGTGTAATCAATATTCATGCGAATCAGTTTGATTATGAATCTACGCTTTGTTATTTACAAGTAAATTATGTCTGAAAAGGTTAAAATTTTTATTGAATTAACAAGACTTAATAAACCAATTGGTTTTATGCTTCTATTTTGGCCATGCATTTGGGGTTTAACAATTTCATATGATTTTTCTCTTTCTTTAAATACTTATTTTATTTATGCTTTTTTATTTTTTTCTGGATCTGTTCTAATGAGATCCGCTGGATGTATTGTTAACGATATAACTGATAGAAAAATTGATAAGTTAGTTGAAAGAACAAAAAATAGACCAATCGCGTCAGAAAAAATTTCAGTATTTAATGCTGCAATATATGCTGCAATCTTATGCTTAATTGCATTTTTAGTTTTAATAAATTTTAATAAATTTACTATTTATATGGCTCTTCTTTCAATGCCATTGGCTTTTACATATCCACTAATGAAAAGATTTACTTACTGGCCTCAACTTTTTTTAGGTATTACTTTTAATTACGGTCTAGTTTTGGCATGGATATCCATTCAAAATGAAGTTTCTATTATACCAATCATATTTTATTTAGGAGCCACATTTTGGACATTAGGTTACGACACAATATATGGATATCAAGATATTAATGATGATGAAATAATTGGAGTTAAATCAACATCGATTAAATTTAAAAGTAACCCAAAAAAATTTATATCGTTTTGTTACATTATATTTTTAATGTCATTGTTTCTTGTCGGTTATAAAATGAATTTTAATTATTTATATTACATTGCCTTAATAGTGCCTTTAACCCATTTGTTAATCTTTCAATCTCTTAAATTAAAAACTGAAAGTGGGAATGACTGCTTAGCAAAATTTAAAAGTAACAATCTTTTGGGCTTTATTATTTTAATAATTTTGTTATTGGGAAAATTAACTTAATGAAAAATATCGATATTATTAAAAGATTGTATAATGATTACACAACAAAACATCTTAACAAAATAATACTTGCCATAATTTTTTCTATTTTCGTTGCAGGTGCTACATCAGCAACAGCATGGTTGCTCGACCCTGCAATAGAAAAAATTTTTATAAATAAAGACCAAAGTTTAATTTTCATAATTCCACTTTTAATTATAATAACTTTTGCTACCAAGGGAATATCCTTATACGTGGCTAAGATTTTAATGATAAAAACTGCAGAGGAAGTGAAAAAAAATATTCAAATCGATATGTTATCTTCTTTCATAAAAGCTGATACTGAAAAAATTGAAGATAAACATTCAGGTAAATATATTTCAAACCTTAACTTTGATGTAAATCAAATAACTGGGATGTTAAGTAACGCAGTTTTAAATTTATTTAAGGATGGATTAACGCTTATTGGCTTATTATTTGTAATGTTCTTACAAAATTGGAGGCTTTCCCTTATAGCTTTAATTATGCTTCCTATAGCATCAATTACTGCTAAAAAATTAGGCAAGCGTATTGTAAAAGTTGCAACAGAAGCACAAGAAAAGTCTGGTGATTTAAACAAATATTTAATTGATCTTTTTAAAAACCACAAAATTATAAAAATCTTTCAAAGAGAAAATTATGAAAATGAAAGATCGGAAAAATTTGTAAATGACCTAAAAGAAAAAACAATAAAAATTCATAGTGTATTTATAAGGTCAACACCTATTATGGAAGTTGTGACTGGAATTATGATTGCAATTTTAATTTTTTATTCTGGTAAATTAATTATGAATGATCAACTAAGTATAAATAATTTCTTTTCTTTTTTAGCTGCAATGATGCTTGCATATCAACCAGTAAAATCCTTAGCCAACGTGAATGTTGCTTTTGGCCAAGGTTTATCTGCTGGAAAAAGAATACTGCCCATTATAGATCAACAAATTAAGATCTCGTCAAATGAAAATGGCAAAGTATTAGATATAACTAATGCATCAATAAAATTTCAAAATATTAATTTTAGTTATAAAACAAATCTTAACAATATAGTCCTTAAAAATATTAATATTGATATAGCTGGCAAAAAAATGACAGCTCTTGTAGGCCACAGTGGATCGGGCAAATCTACAATATTAAATTTAATACCAAGAATTTATGATGCAGACTCTGGGGAAATTCTAATTGACAATCAAAAAGTACAAAACCTTAATCTGAAATCATTAAGGAAAGAAATATCTATTGTTGATCAAAATACAACACTTTTTGATGATACTATTTTTAATAATATCAAATATGCCAAGCCAGAGGCGAGTGATGAAGAAATTTTTAGGGCAGCAAAAATGTCAATGTGTACGGATTTTATAGAAAAATTAGAAAATAAATTTCAGACTGTTATAGGAGAAAATGGAGTAAAATTATCAGGTGGTGAAAAACAAAGACTTTCAATAGCTAGAGCTTTATTAAAGGATAGCAGAATAATTCTTTTAGACGAAGCAACTTCATCGCTTGACTCTGAAACAGAAGAAAAAATACAAAAAGCCATTGAGGAATTAACAAAAAATAAGACAACAGTAGTTATTGCTCATAGACTATCAACTATTCTTAATTCAGAAAAAATTTATGTAGTTGATAAAGGTTCTGTAGAATCATCTGGGAAACATGATGATCTGATCAAAAATTCATTGCTTTATAAAAACTTCTACGAGAGACAAATAAAAAATAACTAATGTATTTTTTGTATAATATATTAGGAATTATTTTTTTTTTAATCTCTCCATTTGTATTATTTTTTAGAATAATTAATGGAAAGGAAGATTGGAAAAGGATCTTAGAAAAATACGCTTATTATAATAAAAAAAAATCTGATGTAACTGTATGGTTCCATGGTGCAAGTGTTGGGGAAATCATGAGCATTCTCCCTTTGATAAATAAGTTTGAAAAAGACAAATCTATAAAAAAAATTTTACTTACTTCCTCTACTTTAAGTTCTGCATCAATAATTGCAAAGAAACCATTCGAGAAAACAACCCATATTTACTATCCATTTGATATTGGATTTATATGCAATAATTTTTTAAATTATTGGAAACCAAAAATCGCAATATTTGTAGACTCTGAAATCTGGCCCAATATGTATGAAAAAATAAATTCAAAAAAAATACCTCTTATTTTAATCAATGCTAGAATTACTAGTAAAAGTTTCAAAAGATGGAAAATCTTTTCATCTTTTGCAAAAAATGTTTTCAGTAAAATAACTTTAGCTTTGCCTCAAAATCAAGAAACCAAATATTATTTAAAAAGATTGGGTGTTAAAAAAATTAAATTTATAGGAAATTTAAAGTATTTTAAAAATGATAAACAAAGTTTGAAAAAAAATGTTCAAAAATATTTTAAAAATAAAAAAGTATTCTGTGCAGCTAGCACTCATTATAATGAGGAGAAAATCATTGGAAAATTACATTTAAAATTAAAGAAAAAATTTAAGAATTTAATTACAATATTGATTCCGCGTCACATAAATAGATCAGAGGACATAAAGAAAGAACTTAGAAAATTAAAACTGATAGTTACCGAGAGATCAAGCGGACATAAACCATCTAATGATTGTGACGTATATATTGTTAACACATACGGAGAAATGTCAAAATTTTTAAGACTTTCAAATGTGTCATTTGTTGGTGGATCTATAGTAAACCATGGAGGACAAAATCCCTTAGAAGCTGTAAGAATGGGTAATTACGTGATGCATGGTAAAAAAGTAAATAATTTTAAAGAAATATATGAAGAATTAAAAAGTTTAAAAATATCTTCAGAGATTAAAAATATTGATCAAATGGAAAAGGTATTTGTAAAAAATCATAATTACAAAATATTAAATAGTAAACTTAATAAAATTAATTATTTAGGTGCTAAAATTTTTGAAAATAACGTTAAAGAAATTAAAAATTATTTATAATGAAAGTAAAAAGACCCATTTTTTGGGATAGTTTCAATTTCATATCATTATTACTCTTACCATTTAGCTTGATAACAATTATTTTTAATTTTTTTAAATCTTTAAGTCTTAAAAAATATTTCAAAATAAAAACAATCTGTGTTGGAAATATTTACTTAGGTGGAACTGGAAAAACACCTTTAGTTTTAAAAATAAATGATATGTTAAAATATAAGTTTAAAACTGTATTTATTAAAAAAAAATATATTGATCAAATTGATGAGCAAAATATTTTATCAAAATATGGAAATCTAATTTGTTTAAGTTTTAGAGATATAGCGCTGAAAATTGCCGAGAAAAAAAAATACCAGTTAGCTATATTGGATGATGGATTGCAAGATAAAAGTTTAAATTATGATATTTCTATTGTTTGTTTTAATAGTTCAGAGCTAGTTGGAAACGGGCTAGTTTTGCCTGCTGGACCATTAAGGGAAAGAATTGAAAATATTTTAAATTATGACCTTGCATTTCTTAATGGTGAAAATAATAGCAAAAGTTTTGAAAAAACTCTAAAGAGATTAAATCCAAATTTAAAAATATTTAGAGCTAAATACACTCCTAGAAATCTTAAGTCTTTTAAATTTAAAAATAACTTTCTAGTTTTTTCAGGCATAGGCAATCCTTTGGAATTTCAACAAACATTAAAAAAATATAATTTTAAGATAAAAAAAATAATGACTTTTCCTGACCATTATAAATATAAAAATTCTGATATAAATAATATAAAAAATATAGCTAAGAGTAATAAATTAAAAATTATAACAACCGAAAAAGACTACAATCGATTATCAAATATACAAAAAAAAAATATCCAATTTTTAAAAATAGGATTAAAAATTGAAAAAGAAAAAGAATTTAAAAATTTTTTATTAAAGAAATTATGAGGAAGTTTTTTTATTTAATTGAATTTATTTTAATAAAATTGTTTTTTTTTATACTAATCATAATTGGTTATAAAAATGGATCTAATTTGGGGGATTTTATTGGACGCTTGTTCGGACCGATATTTAGATCAAAAAAGTTAATTGAAAATAATTTGGAACAATCTGGCATTGTAGACAAAAAAAATTACAATAAAATTATCAGTAAAATATATGGAAATTATGGAAGAATACTTGCTGAATATCCTTTTCTTAAAGCATTTAGAAATAACAAATTAAATAAATTTATTGAAATAGACGGGCTTGAAAACCTAAACAAAATTAAGAGAGAAAAAAGACGAGCTGTATTTATATCTGGTCATTTCAATAATTTTGAATTAATGGCGCTTCAAATAGAAAAAGCTGGTATAAATTTGTGCGCTATTTATAGACCGTTAAATAACGTATTCCTTAACAAAACTATGGAAGAAATTAGACAAAATTTTATATGCAAAAATCAAATTAAAAAAGGAAGATCAGGCACAAGACAGATTATTGAAAATATAAAAAAAGGTAACTCAGTAGCTCTAATGATAGACCAAAGAGTAAGAGAAGGTATAAAAATTAATTTTTTTGGTAAACCAGCTAGTACTACGACCATACCCGCACAATTAATTAAAAAATATAAATGTGATCTAGTGCCTATTTATATAGAGAGAAGAAAAAATAATTATTTTAAAATGTTTGTTTCAGAACCAATTAAAATTGGGAACAATAAATCAATCAAAGAAATAACTGAACATCTAAATAAGATACTTGAAAAAATGATTTTAAAAAATGTAGACCAGTGGATCTGGACACATGATAGGTGGAAAAAATAATCAGTTTTTATTTAATAAATCTCTTTTCATTGAGGCCTCAACATATGAAAAGTAGGCTTCCTGTGCCTCAACGTTCCAGTAAGTTAAGTTTTCAAGTGGTATTTTTTTTTGTGAGATAGCACAAATCACATGATCACCATCTTCAATGATCTCAAAATTATTTGCTAAGTATTTTAATTTAGCTAACTTATTTAACATATTTAAGATATATATTTACTAAATGAAAATTGCAATTATTGGAAGTGGAGGAAGAGAGCATGCTCTGGTTCATCACTTAAGTAAATCAAAAAAAATAACAAAAATATATTCAATACCCGGTAATGCTGGTACCGAAGAGATATCTGTAAATATTGATTTAAATTTGGAGAATTTTCAAGATTTGTATAATTTTATTAAGAAAGAACAAATCGAATTAGTGATTGTTGGTCCAGAAAAACCATTAGTCGAGGGATTAGTTGATTTCCTAGAGTCAAAAAATATTAAAGTTTTTGGTCCTAGAAAAAAAGTTGCTCAATTAGAAGGCTCAAAAATATTTACAAAACAAATTTGTGAGAAATTTAAAATACCAACTGCTAAATTTAAAATTTGTAAATCAAAAGAAGACGCATTTGTATTTCTATCATCATCTAATTTTCCTCTTGTTGTAAAAGCAGATGTTCTTGCTGCAGGTAAAGGGGTTTATATTTGTCAAAATGTTGATGAGGCTAAAACTGCTGTTGATGAAATATTTGATGGTAAATTTGGGAAAGCAGATAAAGTATTAATTGAAGAATTTCTAGAAGGCGATGAAATGAGTTTTTTTATAATTTCAGATGGAATTAGTTATAAAACTTTTAATACAGCTCAAGACCATAAAAGAGTTGGTGAGGGCGATACTGGAAAGAACACGGGAGGAATGGGAGCTTATTCACCTTCAAGCTTAATTAACAATGATTTAGAAAGTAAAATTTTAAACAAAATAATTGAGCCAACTTTAAAAGCTATAAGTGAGATGAATGAGAAGTACGTCGGGTTTTTATATGCCGGCTTAATGATAAAAAGCAATGAACCATACCTAATTGAATATAATGTCAGGATGGGTGATCCTGAATGCCAAACTATATTACCTTTGGTTGACAGTGATTTATTGGAAATAATAAATTCTTGTTGTAATTCAAAATTAAAAACCCACGAAATAAAATGGAAAAATAAAAAAAGTATGTGCATTGCTTTATGCTCAAAAGGATATCCTGAAAAATATAATAAGAATGTTGAAATTAAAAATTTAAAAGAATTCAAATCAACTAAAGATAATTTTATTTTTCATGCTGGAACAAAAAGTTCTGGAAACAAAATTTTAGCAGTTGGAGGTAGGGTAATAAATTTTGTGAATATCTCAGGTAGTTATTTATCAAGTAGAAAAGAAATCATCAATCAGATTAATAAATTGAATTGGGAAGATGGTTTTTATAGATCAGATATAGGTCATAAAGTCATAGATAAATGAGAGTAATTGGTGGAAAACTAAGAGGGAAATTAATTCATAATCCTACAGATAAAACAACAAGACCTTTAAAGGATATGGTTAGAGAATCGATATTTAATATTTTAGAGCATTCTAAGAATGAAAAAATTAAATTCAAAAATGACGTAGTTTTGGATTTATTTTCTGGTTCTGGTTCGTTTGGCATTGAATGTTTGTCTAGAGGAGTAAAAAAAGTTTTTTTTTTTGAAAATTACAAACCCTCTTTGAAAATTTTAGAAAAAAACATTAAAGAGTTAGAAATTGATAAAGATTCAGTCATCAAGGAAATAAACGCATATGAAATTTCTAAAGAAAATATAGATAATGAAAAAATTAATTTAATTTATTTGGATCCACCATTTAAGGATAAAAATATAAATAAATTATTAAGGAAAATTTTAGATTTAAAAATTGCTCACAAAAGTACATTAATAGTAATACATAGAAATAAGAAAATTAAAGAAAATTTTATAGAAGATTTTAAAGTTCTTAGAGAAAAAAAATATGGTTTATCAAAAATAATATTTGGTAAATTACTATTTTAGGATTTTTTTTGTTTCTATTTTAATCAATTCAACAGAAGGTTGGTTAATTGGATTTACATTTAATAAGGAGCTTAGCATTAGTGTTTCTAAAATGAAAAATGTAAATAGTTCACCTAAAGTTTCCTCACTTTTATTTTTAATTTCAAAACTTCTAAATGATAATTTTTTCTTAATAAATACATTTTGCGTAGCTTTTTTTTGAGCATACAACACTTGATATAAGCTGCTCTTTTTTAAGTGCTCCAATCCATCAATTAAATATGCATTATTAAATTTAAGTGGACTTCTCTCTCTACTGAAAAAAAAACTAAAGAAATTATTTTTTGGACCATCTAAAAAAAGTTGTAAAAGACTATGGTTGTCCTTTGGCATTGTCGAGATTATAGGAAAGAAGCCCTTACCTTTTTTTCCTAAACTTTCAGCAGATAATTGTTGGTACCATTTCAAAAAGTTATTTAATTTTTCGTCATAATTTAAAATTACGCAATTTTTTTTTCCTTTAATAATATTTGAGTGAATTGAAGAGACATTTTGAATTAGAAAATTGGTAAATGTTTTATTTTTTATTAGATAATTTAATCGTTTAAATTTTTTTTCATTTAAACCCATCAATTCTGCTGGGACCATTCCAACTTCAGATAATACTGAATATCTTCCTCCAATATAATTTTTATGGTCTATAACATCAGATTTCAGTTTATTCGCCATAGCTCTTAGGATGTTATTTTTATTTTCAGTGATTATTAAATTTTTATTTCTTTTTTGTTTTGTTAAAATCAGGTTTAAATTTGATAATGTTTCTAGAGTATTACCTGATTTTGATATAGTTATATTTAAACGTTTTTTATTTGATTTTGTAATTCTAATGCGCTGCAGGTTATTATAAAAGAAAAATTTTTTTTTAATTTTATGATTAAGAAAATCATAAATAGCTTGAGCACCTAAAATGGATCCTCCCATTCCTATTAAATT
>CACIRJ010000012.1 GCA_902588975.1 uncultured Pelagibacteraceae bacterium
ATATCTAAACTTATTTTTTAAATTAATTTTTTTACTTTGTCTATTTGTTGCAGTTGATAATTACATACAGTATTTTTTTGGATATGATATTTTTGGATATCAAAAGTCAAAATATAGATTAACCGGACCTTTTGGAGATAATGAATTTGTTACTGGTGCCTATCTATCAAAATTCTTAATTCTAATCCTTCCTATATATTTTTTTAATAATAAAAATAATTTGACTTTGAAATCAGTATTTTTTTTAATATTTTTTTTCTTTTCTATTTTAATCACTGGTGAAAGAGCTAGCATTTTTGCATTCGTATTAGGTATAATTATTTTTATGTTAATATATTTCAAAGATATAAAAAAATTATCAATAATTATTTTTTCCATTATTTTAATTACCGCTATTTCAATTAGTTTTAATAAAACAATTAAATATAAATTCTTACAAACCAGCTATCAGATTGGTACATTAAAATATTATTCAAATTTTTTCGATGTACCTAACTCTTTTGAAGATTATGAAAATAGAAATTTTTTTGATAGTAAACATGGTGCACATTTTTTAACTGCTATTCAAATTTGGAAAAATAATAAACTTATTGGAATTGGCCCCAAAAATTTTTCAATAGAGTGCAAAAAAGATAAATATAAAAATATTAACTCAAAAAGTTATAAATCCAGATGCAACACGCACCCCCATAACATATATTTAGAGCTTTTAAGTGAAACCGGTTTTGCTGGGCTATTTATGTTTTTTTTTATAATTTTTTACATTTTGAATAGAGGTTATAAATTTATTATAACAATTAAAGAGCCATTCATAATTTCATCAATTTCCCAAGTAATAACTATTATTTGGCCTTTTACTACTTCTGGTTCAATAATATCGAATTTTAATGGATCATTCTTTTGGCTAAATTTAGGAGTATTAATCGCTTTAATAAATATAAAAAAAAATGAAAAAAAGTGAAATCTGTATAATTGGATGCGGTTATGTGGGATTGCCACTTATCCTGGCTTTATCAAGATATTATAACGTTACAGGATACGATATTAACAAAGAAAGAGTAAAATATTTAAACAAAAAGTATAAAAAGAGAAATTTTCTAAAAACAAAAAATTTAATTAATTTTACAAATGATTTTAATAATCTAAAAAACTGTAAAGTTTTTATTGTTACTTTACCAACGCCTTTAAACTTTAAAAATTTGCCAGATCTAAAAGGTATTATTAATATTTCAAGGAAAATTTCTAAAATTCTAAAAAAAAATGACTTAATTATTTATGAATCTACCGTTTTTCCTGGGGCGACGGAAGATATATTTTTACCTCAGCTTACTAAATTTAATAAACTAAAAATAAACAAGGATTTTTGGATAGGCTATAGCCCTGAAAGAATTAATCCAGGTGACAAAAAATTTAAACTTTCAAATATTGTTAAGATTACTTCTGCATCTAATAAAATAGGATTGAAAAAAGTTAACAATATTTACTCTAAAATTATTAAAGCAGGCTTATACCCGGCTGAAAGTATAAAAATCGCTGAATTATCAAAAGTCTTAGAAAATACTCAAAGATTTGTAAATATAGCTCTTATTAATGAGATATCTGTACTTTGCAGGAAATTATCAATTAATTCTAGTAAAGTTTTAGAAGCGGCATCTACAAAATGGAATTTTATAAATTTCAAACCAGGTTTAGTAGGCGGCCATTGTATAGCCGTAGATCCTTTATACCTTTTTTTTAAAAGTAAAAATTTTAATTTTCCTAATGATTTAATTTTATCATCACAAAAAATTAACAGATATATTCCAAAATTTATCGTTAATGAAATGATAAAAAATAAATCTAATAATAATAAAAAAACATTAATACTTGGTTTAACTTTTAAAGAAGATTGTCAAGACACTAGAAACTCTGGTGTCTTTGATATTATAAAATACTTGAATAAAAATAAAATAATCCCTGATGTTTTTGATTATAATGTAAAAACAAAACCATTAGATAGGAATTTGAAGTATAACTTTATTAATAAAGTAAAAAGAAAAAATTATAATAATATTATATTAGCTGTAATTCATAAAAAATTTAAAAAGCTTGGTATAGTAAAAATTAAAAAATTTTCGTATTTAAAAAACGTAAAAATATTTGATATTAAATCAGCATTTAAATCTGAGGACGTTTACTTCCAACTTTAGTTTCTTTTTCATTCAAAAATTTTAAATACTTCTTTACTCCAGAGCTTAAACTAATAAATTTTTTTTTATATCCAGATTTAATTAATTTTGAAATATTTGCTTTAGTGTAACTTTGATAAGATTTTTTTAAGTTTTTAGGAAAATCAATGTAATTTTTTCTGTTTTCACTTACCTTGTGATAATCAAGAATAATATTTGCCACTTTATTGAATTTTTCACATTTACCAGTTCCTACATTAAATATGCCAGATTTAGAATTTTTGTAGAAATATAAATTAACATTTATACAGTCATCTACATGAATAAAATCTCTTAGTTGCTCACCATCTTTGTATCCATGACTACCTTTAAAAAGGCTTATATAACTTTCTTTAATAAATTTTTTATTGAAATTTAAAATAACACTTGCCATATTTTTTTTATGAAATTCATATGGGCCATAAACATTAAAATATCTTAGTCCAACAATTTGAAAATTTTTTTTGCTAAGTTCATTATTTACATATTTGTCAAAGTCTAATTTGGTTTGTCCATAAAGGTTTGCTGGTTTAATTTTCCAGTTATTTTCGTTAAATTTTTTTGTATTTATTCCATATGTTGCGGCAGATGATGCATAAATTAGTTTAATTTTATTTTTTTTTGCAAATTTAAGCAACTTTATTGAGCTATAGTAATTCTGTTGATAAATTTTTTTTTTATTTGTTTCAGTAGTTGATGAATTAGCACCTTGATGGAATATGCATTCAATCTTATATTTTGAAAAAGAATTTATATTCTTATAAAACTTTTTAGTCTCTATAAATTTCTTGTATTTAATCTTTCTTAATGAATTTAAATTTTTATTTTTATAATCAACTATGATTATATTTTTTTTTTTTATTGAATTTAATTTTTTTACTAAATTATATCCTATAAATCCCAAGCCTCCTGTAACTATAATCATAAATTTTTGATTTTATTTATAATTATAGTTGTTGAAATTTTATCAATCATTTTTACTAATTTAATTTTTCCACCATTTTTTGTAATAATTTTATTACCAGCTATTTGACTTTTTTTATATTGGTTACCTTTAACAAGTATTTGTGGTTTTATTTTTTTGTATAAATTAACAGGAGTTTTTTCATCAAATGGAATAATATAATCTATATATTTAATTGAATTCATTATTTTTAATCTAATATTCTCATTAAGTATTGGTCTAAAACTACCTTTATTTTTTTTAACTGATTTATCTGAGTTAATTAGTAAAAATAATTTATCTCCAAATTTTTTTGATTGCTTTATTAATTCAATGTGTCCTGAGTGCAAAATATCAAAACATCCATTTGTGACCACTAGCTTTTTATTATTATTTCTTAAATTTTTTAAAATATTATTAAGTTTAACCCTAGATCTTATTATAGGCATCAATATTTTTTTCTTTTAATATAAATATTATTTAAAGATAGAGAATTATAATCAACTAAATTTTTACAAATAATATCAGCAATCTCTGATGGATCCATTAACTTTGAAAAGTCTTTTCTTCTTTTTGTAATTTTTGATTTAAAAGCACCAGAATAAATATTCATAATATTTATTGTATTATTTGGTTCTTTTTCTATAGAGTCGTAAAAACCTTTCAAAGCATGCTTTGAGGCAGAATATAAACTTTCATTAGCCGAACCACTTAAACCCGCAACCGAGTTTATATTAACAACTAATAACTTTTTTATTTTTTTTTTTATTATTTTATTAAGCAAAACAAGGTTAGAAAAAAAATTAGATTTAAAAACTTTAAAAATTTCATCTTCCTCAGTATTTTTAAAAGATTTTTTAATATATATCGCAGAGTTATTTATTAGAATATTAAAATCCTTTTTTTCGATTAATCTCACAATTTTCAAAATATTTTTATTATTACTAAGATCACCATTCACTAATTTAATTAATTTATTATTTTTTTTTAAATTAATAATTTTTTTCGAATTTTTTCTCGTATGTAAAATTAAATTAAAATTTTGCTTATCAAATCTCTTTGCAAGTTCATATCCTAATGAACCATTAGAACCAGTAATAATAACAGTTTTTTTCATTATTATACAAATGGAAGTCCATCTTTATAAATACAAATAATTGCAGGCTTTTTCATAATATATGAATCAAGCATTGCTTTTTCGGTTTCAAATTGATTTCGTGGAAAATAACCGTGAATATTTTTAAATATAGATACAAGCTTTCTTGCATTTAAAGGTCTATGCGTCGGTCCATGAGATGGATAATCAGCATTTCCAATCATAACTACAGGTAAATCTTGTTCATCAACATCAATCTTAATTTGTTCAAAAGGTCTTTCAATTAAAAAAGGAGTTATAGAGTAGACATAGGGCCTCAAACCTTCAGCTGCCATTCCAGCAGCTAGGCTTATCATTGACTGTTCACATAAACCAACATTAAAATATCTGTCAGGAAACTTTTTTTTGTATTCATCCATTTCCTGTTCTACATCACCTGAAATTAATATTATTTTTTCATCTTTTTCTGCTAACTTTACTATTGTTTTACCAAATGCTCTTCTCATTTTGATAGTTCCTCTTTAGCTTTCTTTTCATATTCTGGAGACGGCCAATTTGCATGCCATTTAGGTTGATTCTCCATGAAGCTCACACCTTTTCCTTTTACGGTATTAGCAACTATTAAGTGTGGTTTTTTATATTTTGCATTTAGAGAATTTAAAACTTCATTATTATCATGTCCATTTATTTCAGATACCTCCCAACCTATTGTCTCTGCAACTTTACCAATCGAATCTACTGGTAAAATATCTTTAACAAATCCTGAACCTTGAATTTTATTAAAATCAATTATTACTGTTAAATTATTTAATTTATGATGGGAAGCAAGCAGCATTGACTCCCAGGTTGTGCCTTCTTGGCATTCACCATCACCTATAAGAACAAAAATTTGACCTTTCTTTTTTTTTATTTTTCTTGCTAAACTTATACCTACTGCTGCAGGAAGGCCATGTCCTTCACTACCAGTAGTCCATTCTACTCCATTATGAACATCTCGATGTGGGTGTCCCTCTAATAGTGGTTTATACCCTCGCTCATGAAGAAGAACATAAAAACCCCAACAGGCATGCCCTTTACTCATTATAAACTTATCATGCTCTAAATTTAAAACACTATCGTAAAGATTAATTAAAATTTCAACACAGGAAAAACTACCCCCATAGTGATATCCACCGTTAGCTTTTGAAAGTTCAATAATTTTTAATCTTAACTCTTTCGATCTCTTATTTAGCATTGAAGTCAATTATACATTTACCAATAATTTTGTTATCTTTTATATCATTAATAGCTTGATTTATATTTTCTAAAGATATTCTTTTAGTTATAATTTTATTAAGATCAATCTTATTTTTTTCAATTAGTTTTATGTAATTAGCAATATCTGTATCTGGATTAGTTAAGCCACCTTGACTATCAAAAATTTTTTTCCCCTTAAAGTTATCAGATGCTGATTTTAATATTATATCCTCTCCTTTTTTTGGCTGTCCAACCATTATTAGCCTCCCATTTTCTGCCAATAAATCATAGCCTTTACTAATAAGTTTGGGAATGCCGGTCGTCTCAACAATTACATCTATTCCACTAGATCCACAAATTTTTTTACATTCCTCTGCAAAATTCAAATCATTATTTGATAAATTTATTGAGTGAGAAGCACCAATAACAAGAGAATTATTTAATTTTACGTCAGATATATCTGCTGTAATTATAGGGTATCCAGACACTAGCTTTGATGCTTGTACTAAACTTAATCCAACACTACCAGCGCCAATTATTAAAATTGATTCTCCAATTTTAAGCTTTGCCTCGTTATTTATTAATCCCAAAGCAGTTGTTAACGAACATCCTAATAAACTTGCAAACTCAAAATTTAATGTCTTAGGTACTACAGTCAATCTATTTTCTGATACAATTGATTGAGTATTGAATGTGGTAACTAAACCACCTCCAACTAAACCAGTTTTGCTTTTATATACTGGAAATTTACTTTCTATCCCTTTAGATTTTCTCCAATGCAATACTACATTATCATTTTTTTTACATTTTGTTACTCCAGGCCCAATATCTTTTACAATTCCACCTCCCTCATGTCCTAAAAGGTGAGGCAAGAACTTATCTTCTCCTTTATATCCCATGATTTCTTGAATTTGTCTGCCACAAATACCACTCGAGTGAACATCAACTAAAACTTGCCCATATTCAAGTTTTGGCAAATCTAAATCTTCAATACTTAATTCACTTTTTAATTTTCGTAAAACTGCAGCTCTCATAATTCTAAAATCTTTCTAAATTCTTTATTGCTAATCGGCGTAGTTCCAATTTTTGATATTACTTTTCCAGCACACATATTAGAAACTCTCAAACTGTAACTTATTTCTTTTTTTAATCCGATCAAAACTGAAAAAACTGATACAACTGTATCTCCAGCTCCTGAAACATCGAAAACTTGTTTAGCAATTGTATTTATGTTAATTAATTTTAATCCATCAGTAAAAGAAATTCCTTTTTCGCTTCTAGTAGTTATTACATTCTTAATATTAAATTTTTTTATTATTCTGCAAGCACAATCAAAAATATCTTTTGTCTCATTTTTTATCTTTGGGAATAAAATTTTCATTTCATTCAAATTTGGAGTAATGAAATCTGCATATTTGTATTTTTCATAATCATTAAAATTTTTTCTAGGATCCACTATTACTTTAATTTTATATTTTTTTGCAGCAGTAATTATAAATTTACAAATTTCATTTGAACAAAAACCTTTCCCATAGTCACTTATAATGACCAACGAAAATTTTTTGAACTTTTTTAAAATTTTATTTCTTAAATTTTTACTCAGATTAATTTTATTTTGGATTATTTCATCATCAATTCTAACGATTTGTTGATTCTTATTAACAACTCGTGATTTTGTAATTGTTTTAACATTCTTGTTTACCTGAAATAAATCTTTATCGATATTTTTTTTTTTTAAATTAGAAAGCACTTTCTTTCCTGGCACATCATTTCCTATATTACCAAAAACTGTAACTTTACATCCAATATTAATAAGATTGTTCATTACATTTCCCGCGCCACCTAAATTATAGGTTTTTCTGAGAACTTTTAATATTGGTACAGGCGCTTCTGGAGAAATTCTTTCAACAGTGCCGTAAATATACTCATCCAAAAAAAAGTCGCCAATTAATAGAATATTAAGATTTTTTATTTGTTTATAAAGGTTTTCAGTCATTTTTATTAAATTTCATTTTTAAATATTCAAAGTTTAATACGAAAATAATAGCAATTAAAGATAATTGATACCTGAAAGTCCCAGTAACAGGAAAAATTAAATGGAAAGATAAAACAGAAACGATTAAAAAAATTAATAAATTTTTTTTTAAATTATCATTTGTTTTTACTAAATAATTTATTGAAATTATGTAAATTAGTAAAAAGTAAAAAATATTCCAAATATTTATATAAATTGATTGATAATACTTATATGGGCTTATGTAATAATAAAACCTGTAAAATGTTATTTTTAACAAATCTAAGTAACTGTAGCTTTGTTTGAAGCTGAATTGTTTATCTCCAAAACGAACTTCCTGAAAAACTAATTTACCATCAAAATAATTAATCCAACCAGAAATAATCGCACCATCTAATAGACCGGTATTTGCTTTTGAGATTATTGGAATATTGTAAATTTCGTTGAGCTCTACATATAGAAGCAATGGAAAAAAAAATAAATTAAAAAAAAACAAAGATATAATAAGTAAATAAATCTTTTTTTCAAAAATTTTTTTTGTCAATAAGTATATAATCATTACAATTGCAAAAATTATTCCTTGAGGTCTGATTAAAAAACAAAGAGTAGAAAGTAAAACTAGAATTATAACATCTATAAAATTAATATTTTTAATATTAATTAATTTAATTAATAAAAACAATAATGTACAAAAATACATTATCTCAGGTAAAACTTTGATGTTCCATCCTGCGATTTGATAGTGGCCAAAAAATAAAAAACCAAATAATACAAAAATTTTATAATTATTATTAAAATTATAAAATTTAAAGCAGTAGTAAAATGTTAAAGAGTAAATTATAAGATTCAATATTATAATGTAGTTCAAACTATCTTCTGATAAAATTGAAAAGCTATAAAAAAGTAAATTTGGAATTATTGTAAAAAATTCTCTTCTGGGATATTCGTATTCAATGTTACTATGAAATGCTACAGAATCATTAAACTTAAAACTGAAATTAGGCTCTGAAATATTGTTAAAAAAATTCTCTAATAATTGCATGCCTGCAAATACATACCTTAAAGAATCAGCGCTATAGTTTGGCACGAAAATAAAACTAGCAAATAGGCAAAATAAAATTAAGAAAATTTTAATTTTAAAATCTGTAATTTGTAATATTTTTTTCATCCATATAATTTAATATATTATTTAACATTTTTTATATATAACAAATACTTCCATTAAATGTTTTATGAATTTAGTTACATTTTTAATTCCTGTTTATAATGAAGTGAGAACAGTTGAATATGCAATAAAAGAAGTTGTTAATTTAAATTACACTAATAAACAGATTATAATAATTGATAATAATTCTGATGATGGAAGTAAAGAAATAATAAAAAAATTTAAAGATTTAAATGATGTCACTATAATTTTAAAAGATAAAAACTTAGGTTTTGGGGATTCTATAAAAAAAGGCATTGAATTATCCAAAGGTGAATTCATTTATATTCAATATGCTGATTTAGAATATCATATCAAAGGCTTTAGTTTAATGTTTAATAAAATATTAGAAACTAAGGCGGATACTGTATTTGGTGAAAGATATAAAAAACAAAATATAAAAGAAATACTAATTTCAATTAAAAATAGACCTGCATTTTTGGGAACACTAGTTACAACTAAATTGATTAATATTTTCTATAAAAAAAATTTTAACGACATAATTGGAGCAAAACTTTATAAAACAAATAAAATAAGAGAAATTAACATTAATTCTAACGGTCAAGGATTTGATTTTGAGTTTATTAGTAAAATTTGTAAAAAAAAATATCATATTGAAACAATTATGATACCTTACAAACCAAGAGCACGTTCAAGTGAAAAAAAAATTAAATTTTATCACATGTTCAATGCATTATACGAAATATTAAAAGTTAAGCTTTTTTATAAAGTATGAAAATTTTTATTTTATGTGGTGGATTTGGTACTCGCCTAGACTATGAAGGCCAACTTAAAGCTAAACCAATGGTTAGGATCGGTAAAAAACCAATTCTTATGCATTTAGTTGAAAGTTTATGTGTTCAAAATTTTAAAGAATTTGTTTTTTGTTTAGGTCATAAATCTGAAACAATTATAGATTATTTTTTAAAAGAAAATAAAGATTTTATAAATATTCTTCAAAAAAAAAAAAATTTTATTGAGATTTTATTTAAGAAAAAAAAAATTAAATTTAAAGGAACATTGATTTATACGGGTATTAATACTGGAACAGGAGGAAGACTTTTGTTGGCTTATAAAAAACTTAAATTAGATGAAGATATCTTTATGACTTATGGAGATGGATTGTCTAATGTTAATATAAATAAATTAATTAAATTTCATTATCGAAACAAAGCACAAATTACTTTAACGGCTGTGAAACCTAAACAAAGATATGGCGTCTTAAAAATAAACAAAAAAAAAGTAAATTTGTTTGATAACTCAAATAAAAAAATCAATGTATATATAAATGGTGGATATTTCATAATTTCAAAATCAATGATAAAAAAAATAAGTACAAAAGAAATATATTGGGAAAATGAACCAATGAATTATGCCATAAAGAAAAAAAAATTATTTGCTTTTAAACATAACGGTTTTTGGAAAAGCCTTGATACTTTGAAAGATAAAAATGATTTTAATGAAATGTATAAAAAAAAAGAAATTCCATGGATAGATTAACTAGATTAAAAAAATTCTGGCATAATAAATCTGTTTTTTTAACAGGTCATACAGGTTTTAAAGGTGTTTGGTTCTCAATTTTCTTAAATTTAATGGGTGCAAAAGTTTATGGATATGCATTAAAAGCAAAACGAAAGTCACTTTTTAATATTATAAATAAAAAAAAAATTTTCACAAAATCATTTATAGGTGATATTAGAAATTTAAAAAAATTCAAACAAGCCATAAAAATAACAAAACCTGATATTATTTTTCACTTTGCAGCTCAGTCTTTAGTGACTTATTCATTTGAAAATCCAAAAGAAACTTTCGAAACTAACACTATTGGTATACTAAATTTGTTGGATATTCTGAAAAGAGGTACAAAAACAAAATCAGTCGTAATACTAACAACAGATAAGGTCTATAAAGATAAGAATAAAAAAATATACAAAGAGAATGATGAGTTGGGTGGTAGCGATCCTTATAGTGCCTCAAAAGTTTGTAAAGAGTTTATTGTAAGTTCATATGTTGACTCATTTTTTTGTAATACAAACTTAAAGAATAGAATATCTATTTGTAGATCAGGAAATGTTATTGGTAGCGGAGACTACTCAAAAAACAGATTATTACCAGATGTGTTATTGGCTAGTAAATATGATAAACAACTGTTATTAAGAAACCCAAATCATGTCAGGCCTTGGCAACATGTCATTGAACCACTTTACGGTTACTTACTATTAGCAGAAAAATTGTATAATGGAACAAATAATAATAAATTAATAAGTTGGAATTTTGGACCTGATAAAAGTAGTTTTATTAAAGTTAGTAAAGTTATTAAAATATTTGAAAAAATTACAAAAAATAAGTTAAAAGTTAAATTTTCAAATAAGAAAAAATATAAAGAAACAGAAATTTTAAAATTAAATAATTCTAAATCGAAAAAATTTTTGAAATGGAAGCCAAGATGGGATGTAAAAGAAACACTAAAAAAAACAGTAGAACTAGAAATGTTAATTAAACAAAAAAATTCAAATAGTCTTTTTGAGAAACAGATTGTCGAATATTTAAATAATAAATAAAAATGAAAATATCTTACGGAAAAAACCTTTACGGAAAAAATGAAATAGATGCGGTTGTATCTCAACTAAAAAAAACAACTCAAATGGGTAAATCAGTAAATAAATTTGAGAAAAGAGTTGCAAAGATATTTTCAAAAAAATATGGTTTGATGGTAAACTCAGGTTCATCAGCTCTTATTTTAGCTACGAATGTTTTAAATTTTAAAAAGGGAGATGAAATTATAACTCCATGTTTGAATTTCGGAACAGCAGTTTCATCAATTGTTTTAAGCGGTGCTAAACCCGTATTTGTTGATATTGAGAAAGATACATTACAGATAGATATAAAAAAATTAGAAAAAAAAATTACAAAAAAAACTAAAGCATTTGTAATACCTAATTTAATTGGAAATATTCCTAATTGGGTAGAGATAAATAAAATTGCAAAGAAGCATAACTTGAAAATTATTGAAGATTCTGCTGACACTCTTGGAGCTAAAATAAATAATAAATCATCAGGTTTATATAGTGATATATCAATTACAAGTTTTTATGGTTCTCATATAATAAGTTGCGCGGGTAATGGTGGTATGTTTTTAACAAGTAATAAAAAATTATTTGAAAGAGCAAAAGTTTTAAGAAGTTGGGGTAGAATGTCTACTTTAATAAAAGATTCAGAAAACATAAATAAAAGATTAAATATAAAATTAGATGGATTTGACTATGATAAGAAATTTATTTTTTCAGAGGCTGGATATAACTTTGAACCATCCGAAATCGGTGCATCCTTTGGTCTAGTACAACTAAAAAAATTTAAATCTTTTAACAAAATTAGAAATAGAAACTTTAAATTACACTATGATTTTTTTAAAGATAATTTTAAGTATTTTTTAACTCCAAAAATATTAAAAAATATAGAGACTAATTTTTTAGCATACCCAATTATTTTAAAAAAAAACCCATTTTTCAATAGAAAACAATTACAAATATTTTTAGAAAAAAACTCTATTCAAACGAGACCTATTTTTAGCGGTAATATTTTAAGACATCCAGCGTTTAAAATTTTAAAAACAAAAAGTAATAAGGTAAACGATTTTAAAAATTCTGACTACATTATGAAATATGGATTATTAGTTGGTTGTCATCAAGGATTAAGTGTCAATCAAGTAAAATATATTCATCAAATAATAATGAAATTTATTAAAAAAAATACGTGAAACAAAAAGATTTGAGATCCTTAAAAAACATAAGAATTAATATTCTTAAACTTTCAAATAAAGCAAAATCGTCTCATATTGGTAGTTCGCTTTCAATAGTAGAAATCTTATACGTTTTATATTTTAGAATTTTAAGAAAAAAAGACAGGTTTATTTTAAGTAAGGGGCATGCAGCTTTGTCGTTGTATTGTACTTTATTTGAAAAAAAAATATTAAATAAAAAAGAATTATACTCTTTTGGACAAAATGGTACTAAGCTAATGGCTCATGTAAGTCATAAAGTAAAGGGGGTAGAATTTTCAACTGGATCTCTTGGTCATGGATTACCTGTGGCTGTAGGTAAAGCTTTATTTTTTAAATCAAAAAATTTAAATAATAAAGTTTATGTATTAATAAGCGATGGTGAATTGAATGAGGGATCGACCTGGGAAAGTTTGCTCTTTGCTTGTCACCATAGTTTGGATAATCTTATTATAATACTAGATAATAATAAAATTCAAAGCATGGGACCAGTAAACAATATTATCAAGTTAGAACCAATTAAAAAAAAAATTCAAGCATTTGGCGCATCTGTCTTTAAATGTAATGGACATAAAATAGATAAAATAATTAAAATATTTAATTTAAAAAATAAAAATAAACCCAAATTTATTATTGCTGATACGATAAAAGGCAAAGGTGTAAGTTTTATGGAAAGTAATAATTTATGGCATTATAAAAATCCTGATGACAGGCAATTAGTTAAAGCAATAAAAGAAATTAAAAAAAAATATGCGTAAAATTTTTGTAAAAAGCTTGATTGAACTAAATAAAAAAAAAAATATTTATCTTTTAATTAATGATTTGGGATTTAATGTTGTAGAGCCATTCCAAAAAAAATTTCCAAAAAAGATGTATAACGCGGGAGTTTCTGAGCAGAACATGATGGGAATGTCTGCTGGAATTGCATCTGAAAAAAACCATGTTTTTGCATATTCTATCGGAAATTTTTCTACATTTAGATGTGCAGAACAAATAAGAAATGATATAGATTATCATAATTTACCTGTAACAATAGTTTCTGTAGGTTCAGGATTGAGTTATGGCAACTTAGGCTACACACACCATGCGCTGCAAGATTTTGCTTTAATGCGAAGCTTTCATAATATTTTAATTTTATCTCCTGGTAATAATAGCGAAGTACATGGTGTGTTAAAATATATTATAAAAAATCCACAACCTTCATATTTAAGACTAGATAAAGACGAGAATAAATCAGAATTTAGAAATAACAGTTCAATAAAACCTGGCAAAATATATAAAATTTTTAATGGTGATAAAAAAAATATAATTCTAACAACTGGTAGTGTTCAAAATATTGCAAAAAAACTTAATAAAAATAAATATTCTATTTATTCGTTACCTATTTGGGGTAAAAAAACAAAAAAAAGAACATTAAATGAGTTAAAGAAATATAATAAAATCATAACTATTGAGGATCATTTTAATGATGCTGGATTTGGATCTTGGGTAAGAGAATGTTTTTCTAACACAAAATATAAAAATATTGTAATCAATAAATATATTGATGAAAAAGTTATTAATCACGTAGGAAGCAAAAGTTATTTAATGAAAAAATTTGGTCCCAAAGGGTAATTAATTGAAAAAAATAATTATATTAGGTGGATCTGGATTTATTGGAAAAAGTTTAAAAGAGTATTTAAAAAAAAAAAAAAATAGTAAGTTTAAAGTAGTAAGTTATTCTAGATCTGAAAATAAAAATATACTAAAAATTAAAAAATTACCTAAAACCGAATTTATCATTTATTGTATAAACAATAAAAACATTAAAAAAAGTCTAAGATATTATAATCATTTAAAAAAACTACTTGAAAAATCCACAAAAAAAATAAAAATCATGTTTTTTAGCTCTGGCGCAGTATATGGTCCGATATTTAAAAAAAAAAGATTTAAAGAAAATCAAAAAATAAATTTATCTAAAGTTAAAAGTTTTAATGGATATAAAAAGAACTATGCTATTGAAAAAATTATTTTAGAAAAGAAATTTAAAGAAATTGCTAACTTAGGATTTAAAGTCTCTATTGTAAGAGGTTTTACTTTTTATGGAAAATATATATTAAAATATAATTATTTAATTTCACAAATTTTAAGAGCTGTTCAAGAAAAAAAAAAATTAAAAATTAAAAATAAATACACATATAGAAGTTTTATGCATGCTGATGATATGTGTGAAAGCCTAATTAAAATATTAGAAAAATCTTCTACTAAATGTCCTATCTATAATCTTGGATCAAGCTATGAGACTAATTTATTTAAATTAGTAAAATTTTTAAATAAAAAGTATGGATCAAAAATTATGTTCGATAATAAAATAAATCCAATTGATTATTACATTCCATCCACTTTTAAGATGTCTAAAGTTTTAAATACAAAAAAATTCATTAATTTAAATAGAGGAATAGAATTATTATTAAGATAATTCGTATAAAATATGATGAAGAAATCTCAAAATATCAAATATTTGTAAACTTTAACTTTACAATTAAATCTTAAATAAGTATAAAGCTTTGCCTGGTGATTATTGCGAAAGGGTAATACCCGATCCCATTCCGAACTCGGAAGTCAAGCCTTTCTGCGCCGATGGTACTTTGTCTTAAGACATGGAAGAGTAGGACATTGCCAGGCTATTTACCCAGATGAAAAAATATATTGTTGTTACAGGAGGAGCTGGGTTCATAGGATCAAGCCTTATCAATCTTTTTTTAAATAAAACAAAAATTAACATCATTAGTTTGGATAATTATTCAACAGGAAAAAAAAAAAATCATATTAATTCAAATAAAGTCAAATATATATATGGAGATACAAAAAAAATTCACAAATTACTAAATAAGTATAAAAATAATATAACTGCACTTTTTCATTTTGGAGAATTTTCTAGAATTTATCAAAGTTTTTTAAAATTTAATGAATGCTATGAATCAAACACAATTGGAACTGGAGAAGTTTTTAAATTTTGTTTTCAAAATAAAATTAAACTAATTTATTCTGCTACATCAGCAACATTTGGGAATAAAGAAACTAATAAAAATTTATCGCCTTATGCATTTACGAAATCAAAAAATCTTGAACTTTTAGAAAATTTGAAAAAATGGTTTAAGTTTAAATTTGAAGTAATTTATTTTTATAATGTATACGGCGAGAAACAAATAGAAAAAGGAGATATGGCTACAGTAATAGGTATCTTTCAAAATCAGTATAGAAATAATTATCCGCTAACTGTTGTTAGACCTGGCACACAATCAAGAAATTTTACGCATATTGATGATACTGTGAGTGTTTGTTATAAGGCTTGGAAATTAGATAAATGTAAGCACTACAGCATAAGTCATAAGAAATCTTACTCTATTTTAGATGTGGCAAAATTGTTTAAAAGTAAAATAAAATATCTTCCCGCCAGAAAGGGAGAAAGATATGCCTCAGTTTTAACTAATATTTCATATAATAATAAAGTCAAAAGGTATTACGGAAAAATAAATTTGAAAGATTACATAACATCGTTTATTAAATCTAAAAAAAAAAAATTACTATGAAAATTGCTAGTTCATTAAAATCACTAAAGAAAAGAGATCTAAATTCTAAGTTAGTTAGAAGAAGAGGAAGAGTTTATATTATAAATAAAAAAAACCCTAAGTTTAAAGCAAGACAAAAGTAAAATATTTATGGATAACGAAAGTCATAAAAATACGTGGAACAACTTTACAAAATTTGTACTTTGGGGTTCGATAGCAATAACTATTGTATTAGTATTAATGGCAATATTTTTATTATAAAATGATTGTTGGATCGATTTCTGAAAATACTAGTTTAGAAAAAAGAATAGCTATAACGCCGGATATAGTAAAAAAATACATTTCATTAGGTTTAGAGGTTCATCTCAGTAAAGATTATGCATTACATTTAGGTATTCAAGATAAAGAATATGAAAATGAAGGAGCAAATATTTCTTCAATTGAAAAAGTAATTTTAAATTCAAATGCTATTTTACAAATGAATATATTAGCAGATGATTATCTGAAACAATTAAAAAAAGAACAAATTTTAATAGGAGTACTAAACCCTTATTTAAATGAAAAAAAATTAAAAGAAACTATTTCTAGAAACATCAATTGCTTTTCACTTGAGTTATTGCCAAGAATTACACGAGCCCAATCCATGGATATATTATCTTCTCAAGCAAATTTAGCTGGATATAAAGCTGTAGTAGATTCTTTCGCATATTTTCAAAAAGCAATACCAATGATGATGACTGCAGCCGGAACTATATCAGCAGCAAAAGTATTAGTAGTTGGTGCTGGTGTTGCAGGTTTACAGGCAATTGCTACAGCTAAAAGATTAGGTGCCATAGTTTTTGCAACTGATGTAAGGTTAGCTTCTAAAGAACAAGTTGAAAGTTTAGGTGGTAAGTTTATCACAGTTGAAGGGGCTGAGAATTTAGAGACAGAGGGTGGTTATGCAAAAGAAGCTTCTGAAGATTTTAAAAAAAAACAAGAAGAATTATTAAAAGAAACTTTAAAAAAAATTGATATTGTAATTTGTACAGCTCTTATACCAGGAAAAAAAGCACCAATAATTATAAAAAAAGATATGATTGATGTGATGCCAAATGGTTCTATTATTTATGATTTAGCATCATCACAGGGTGGAAATTCGGAATTAACTAAAGCTGACGAAATCATTGATAGTAATGGTGTAAAAATAATGGGTGAGGCAAATATATTGAATAAACTTCCTATTTCTGCGTCAAATTTATATGCAAAGAATATGTTTAACTTTATAAATAATTTATTTGATAAAGAAAAAAAAACTTTTGTAATAAACTTAGAAGATGAAATTATAGAAAGAACACAGGTTAAGTAATGGAAATAGATCCTTTTATATTTAGATTAAGCATTTTTATTTTATCCATATTTGTAGGTTATTATGTTGTATGGAGCGTTACCCCATCATTGCATACACCACTTATGTCAGTGACAAATGCTATATCATCAGTAATAATTGTCGGTGCGATTATCGCTGCTTTAGCAGGTTCATCTGAAGATATTTTTCAAACCTCAAACATATTTGGTTTTTTAGCAATAATTTTAGCAGCTGTTAATATATTTGGGGGTTTTCTTGTAACTCAAAGAATGCTGCAAATGTATAAGAAGAAGAAAAAATAAAATGTCTGCAAATCTATCAGCACTATTTTACCTAATATCTGGAATTTTATTTATTTTAGCCTTAAGAGGTTTATCCTCTCCTGAAACTTCAAGACAAGGTAATTATTTTGGGATTGCAGGTATGATTATTTCAATAATTGTAACTTTTTTAACAGTTGGAAATTTTGGAACTGGATTTATTTATGTATTAATTTTCCTATTGATTGGAGGAACCATAGGAGCATTTATAGCTTTTAAAATACCAATGACTGCCATGCCAGAGCTTGTGGCTGGTTTTCACAGTCTTGTAGGTTTAGCTGCGGTTTTTGTAGCAATTTCAGCTTTTTTAAAGCCAGAGGCTTTTGGTTTAGGTGTTATTGGTAATATAAAACTAGCTAGCTTAATTGAAATGTCATTAGGTGCTGCTATTGGTGCAATTACTTTTTCAGGTTCAATAATAGCTTTTTTGAAGCTTAGAGGAATTATGTCTGGCTCGCCAATTACATTTAAAGGGCAGCATCTTATAAATCTTATTTTAGGCCTATCTATTTTGTTTTTAATTTATTATTTATGTAGATCTCAGTCATCAAATATCTTTTGGTCTGTAGTTGTCGTATCATTTATAGTTGGTGTCTTATTAATAATACCAATCGGTGGAGCAGATATGCCTGTTGTGATTTCCATGTTAAATTCATATTCAGGTTGGGCAGCTGCTGGAATTGGATTTACTTTAGAAAATACAGCTTTGATAATTACTGGAGCTTTAGTTGGTTCTTCTGGAGCAATACTTTCATATATAATGTGTAAAGGAATGAATAGATCATTCTTTAATGTTATTTTAGGAGGTTGGGGAGCGACTGACCAAGTTGCATCCTCAGACAAAAAAGAACAAAAACCTGTAAAGAGTGGAAATGCAGATGATGCAGCTTTTTTAATGAAAAACGCATCATCAGTAATTATTGTTCCAGGGTATGGGATGGCAGTAGCACAAGCACAGCATGCATTAAGAGAAATGGTAGATGCACTAAAAAAAAATGGGGTAAAGGTCTCTTATGCAATCCACCCAGTTGCTGGTAGAATGCCAGGACACATGAATGTTTTGTTAGCTGAGGCAAATGTTCCATATGACGAAGTTTTTGAACTAGAAGAAATAAATAACGATTTTGCAAATTGTGATGTTGCATATGTAATTGGCGCAAATGATGTAACCAATCCTGTAGCAAAGTCTGATCCACAGAGCCCGATTTATGGAATGCCAGTGCTTGATGTAGAGAAAAGTAAATCAGTTTTATTTGTCAAAAGAAGTTTATCACCTGGATATGCTGGAATTGATAACGATCTTTTTTATAGAGATAATACTTTAATGTTATTTGCTGATGCAAAAAAAATGACTGAAGAAATTGTGAAGAGCCTTTAATTGACTAAAATTTTTTGTGATATAGCAGACATAAAACTCATTAAAAAATTCAATAAAAAAAAAATTGTAAAAGGATTTACAACTAACCCTAGTTTAATGAGGAAAGCTGGAGCTAAAGATTACGCTAAATATTCAAAAAAAATATTAAATGTAACCAAAAAACCCGTCTCTTGTGAGGTTTTTGCTGACGATGCGCAAAATATGATTATTCAAGGACATAAAATTACAAAATGGGGAAAGAATGTTTATGTAAAAGTTCCAATAACTAATTCAAAAGGTATATTTATGGGAAAAGTTATTCAAAAACTAAATCATGATAAAATAAAACTTAATATAACAGCAGTATATAATTCTAATCAAACAAAGAAAATTTTGAAAAATATAGATAAGAAAACAAAAGTTATAATTTCTATTTTTGCAGGAAGAATGGCTGATAACGGCAAAGATCCGCTACCTCAATTTAAAAATAGTATAAAAATGTCAAAGAAATATAAAAATGTAGAAATTCTTTGGGCTAGTACTCGGGAACCTTATAATTATATTCAAGCAAAACAAGTCGGTTGCCATATAATCACGGTTCCACCATCAATAATTGAAAAAATTGAGAATTTTGGTAAAAATTTCCAAAAACTTACTGTCGATACTGTTAAAGGTTTTTTAATAGATACAAAAAAATCAAAATTTAAGTTGTAAATTGGTTGCGGGGGACGGATTTGAACCGCCGACCTCAAGGTTATGAGCCTTGCGAGCTACCAGGCTGCTCCACCCCGCGATCACTAAATTCTATTTTTTAACTTATTAAGTTTTTTTACTCTTTTAATATTTTCTTGAAGAATTCTCTTTTTTTTCTCTGATGGTTTTTCATAATTATTTTTTAATTTAATAATCTTAAAAAAACCGTCTCTCTGTAGTTTCCTTTTAAGAACCCTTAATGCTTGCTCAACATTATTATCTTTAACTTCTATTTTAATAACAACCTCCAAAAAGTGTGTTTTGTTAACATTTTAAATAATATTTGTCTATACATTTGAATTTAAACTTTACCAGCAACATTTGATTTAGCTTTATCTTTTTTTTCTCTAATTATTCTTCTCTCTGCTTTTTCTATAGCTGACAAAAGATCTTTTTGAGTAAATAAACCCATTGCAACCGGATCTTTTGCATTAAGACTATTGTAATTCCAATAGCTTTTATTTCTAATTGAACTAACTGAATTTTTTGTTACTCCAACTAATTTTGCAATTTGAGAATCTTTAAGAATTGAGTGGTTTTTTAATAGCCACAAAGCGGAGTCTGGCTTATCCTGTCTTTTTGATAAAGGCACATATTTTTTAATTTTACTCTCAGCACTTTTTATCTCAACTTCTTTATCAGTTATTTTTAAAGGACGGCTCTCGTCATTCGATGAGAGCGTAATTTCATCATTGGTTAATTGACCAGATATAATTGGATTATATCCTACTATGCCCTTTGCAACCTCACCATCTGCAATTCCTTGTATTTCAACTTCATGCAATTTACAAAAATCTGCAATTTGCTTGAAAGTTAACGATGTGTTTTCTACAAGCCAAACTGCTGTAGCCATTGGCATTAATGGTGCTTTCGACATTAACTTTTATTCTCAGATCTAAAATTTTGGAATTTTTTATTAAATTTACTTATTCTCCCTTTATCCAAAATTTTTTGTTTCCCACCTGTCCACGCTGAATGAGATTTTGGATCAATCTCAAGTTTTAGAACCTCATTCTCGGAGCCCCAAGTAGATTTTGTCTCAAATTGAGTACCATCAGTCATTTCAACTTTTATTGTATGATATTTAGGGTGAATATTTTTTTTCATTGGCAGGCTTATAGCAAAGATTGTTTTAAAAACAATTAAAAGTTATCCAATTTTTTAAGCATTTTTTCATAAATATTTGGATTTGAGGCTCTAATATCAATTCTATTAATATGAAAATTATCTATATTATTGATTTTCCCACCCGCCTCTTCGATTATAATTTTTCCTGCAGCAATATCCCATAAATTAATTTTGTTATGAAAATATCCGTCAAATCTTCCACATCCCACGTATGCTAAATCTAGTGCTGCACAACCAGTATTTCTTAAATTTAGCTTAGGATAAATACTTTTCACGCCCTCATTGTTTGATGCAAATAAACACTCTTCCATATTAGATTTATTTGAAACTCTTATTCTATTGTTATTAAAATATGATCCACTATTTTTTTCTCCGTAAAATATTTCATTTTTAATAGGATCAAAAATTAAACCAGTTGTAATTTCACCTTCTATTTGTAATGCAACTGATATCGCAAAATGAGGAATTCCATGTAAAAAATTTGTAGTACCATCTATTGGATCTATAACCCAAAAAATATTTTCATTTTTATTAGTTATCTTTCCTGTCTCCTCAGTTATAAATGAATAGTTTTTTTTTGATTTAGTTAATTCCTCTATCAAAATTTTTTCAACCCTTTTATCGGTTTTAGTAACAAAATCCTTAGGTCCTTTTTTAGATACTTGAAGTTTTTCTAACTCACCAAAATCTCTTATAATAACTTTAGAGGCTTTTTCACATGCCTTAATCATCAAATTTAAGTTTGGAGAGATTGAATTCATGTTATATTTTTTTTACATATTCCATTGTTCTTGTATCAACTATTATTTTATCGCCGTTCTCAATAAATGGAGGAACTTGAATACTCAAGCCGTTATCAAGAGTAGCTGGTTTATACGAAGATGATACAGTTTGACCTTTTAATGCAACATCCGTTGTTTCTATTACACAAGTTAGTTGATTTGGAAGTAAAATATTCAAAGGATTTTCATTGTGAAAATTAATTGTTACTTCTAGATTCTCACTAAGCATTTTACCTTTATCACCTACAACATTTTTACTTAAATTAATTTGTTCAAATGAATTAGGGTTCATAAAATAAAAATCGTTTTCATCACTATACAAGAAATTATATTTAACTTCTTCTATTGAAGCTTTTTCTACAGTTTCGCTTGATCTAAATCTTTCATTAAGTTTTGTATTTTTAAGTAAACTTTTCATTTCTACCTGGGCAAATGCACCACCTTTTCCAGGCTTAACATGGTTTGTTTTTAATATTTCCCATAGATCATCTTTATACTCCAAAATCATACCTACCCTTATCTCTGTTGCGTTTATTTTCATGTTAAATTCTTTATTGCTTGGTGTGGTTTAAATTTTTTATTGTTCCAAATGTAGCCTGAAATAGCTAAAAAATCTGCTTTATTCAATAATAGTTTTTTATAATTTTTA
>CACIRJ010000013.1 GCA_902588975.1 uncultured Pelagibacteraceae bacterium
AGATAAAATCTCTAAAAATGACCCTGTAATAACTTTAGAAAGTGATAAATCAAGTGTTGAAGTACCATCTGCTTTTGAGGGTGTTGTAGATACTATTAATATAAAAATTGGTGATAAAGTTTCTAAAGGAGATTTGATACTAACATTGTCCTCTGAGAATGGAACTCAGCAAAAACAAGAATCTATAGAAAAGATACCACCCGCAACAGAAAAAATAATTGCGGAAGCAGAAGATTCTAATGGATATAATAATTCTGATTTAGATACTAGTGCACATAAAGAGATCAAAGTAGAAAATACACAAGCAGAAGAACATAATGAAAGATTAGAAATAGTCGAAAGTAACAATGATATTGATCCTCAAGAGACAAAAGAATGGTTAGAATCTTTGTCTGCTGTAGTACATTCTGAAGGACCTGAGAGAGCTCATTTTTTAATTAAACAATTAATTGATCAGGCATATAAAGAGGGATCAAATATACCCTACACACAAAATACACCATACATAAACACTATACCAGCAGATGAAGAGATAAAATCTCCAGGCGATCAAAATATCGAAAGAAAAATCAGAGCATTAATTCGATGGAATTCAGCAGTGATGGTTGTCAGAGCCAACATGAGAGATCCTTCTTTAGGAGGTCACATTGGGACATTTGCTTCAGCAGCAACTCTTTATGATATAGGAATGAATCATTTTTGGAGAGCTAAAAGCAATAAATTTGGTGGAGATTTAATTTATTTTCAAGGACATTCAGCGCCAGGTATTTACGCTAGAGCTTTTTTGGAAGGAAGACTTGACGAAAAGCAATTAGATAGATTCAGACAGGAAGTTTACCCTGGAGGTTTATCATCTTATCCCCATCCATGGCTGATGCCTAAGTTTTGGCAGTTTCCAACTGTTTCTATGGGTCTTGGACCAATGATGGCAACCTATCAGGCAAGATTTATGAAATATCTTATTAATAGAAAATTAATAAAAGATGAGAATAGAAAAGTTTGGTCTTTCTTAGGAGATGGTGAAATAGACGAGCCAGAAGCTCTAGGATCTATTGGTTTAGCAGCAAGAGAAAAGTTAGATAACTTGATTTATGTTGTGAACTGCAACTTACAAAGATTAGATGGTCCAGTAAGAGGCAATGGTAAAATTATTCAAGAATTAGAGGGAATTTTTAGAGGAGCTGGCTGGAATGTAATAAAAGTCATTTGGGGGTCATATTGGGATCCTTTACTTGCAAATGATAAATCTGGTTTACTTGTAAAAAGAATGAACGAAGCAGTCGATGGAGAATACCAAGCCTTTAAAGCAAAAGGTGGTTTGTACGTTAGAGATAACTTTTTTGGGAAATACCCTGAACTTAAAAATCTAGTTGCAAGTTATACGGATAGCGATATTTGGAAATTAAATAGAGGTGGTCACGACCCGCATAAAGTTTATGCTGCTTATCATAAAGCTATTAATACAAAAGACAGACCAACAGTCATATTAGCTAAAACAATTAAAGGATATGGTATGGGAAAATCTGGTGAAAGTATAAATACAACCCACCAACAAAAAAAATTAGGTGTAGATGATTTACTATATTACAGAGATAGATTTGATGTTCCATTAACAGATGAACAAGTCAAAAATATAGAATACTTTAGACCTGATGAAAATTCAGAGGAAATAAAATACTTAAAAAAAAGAAGATTAGCTTTAGGAGGATATATTCCCGAGAGATCATCTTTTTCGAAACCAATCAAAACACCAAGTAATGATATTTTTGACTTTATGAAAAAGTCAACTGGTGAAAAAGAAATGTCAACTACTATGGCACTTGTTAGGATGTTGACTAATTTGCTAAGAGATAAAAATGTTGCTCCAAGACTTGTCCCAATAATCCCTGATGAAGCAAGAACATTTGGTATGGAAGGTTTTTTCCAAAAAATAGGTATATATGCGCACGAAGGTCAAAAATATGAGCCAGAGGACTCAGCTCAATTAAGCTCTTACAAGGAAGAGAAAAGTGGTCAAGTTTTAGAGGAAGGAATAAATGAGGCTGGATCCATGGCATCATGGATAGCTGCAGGAACATCTTATTCAAACCACGATATTGAAATGATACCAATTTATCTTTTTTACTCTATGTTTGGTTTTCAAAGAACTGGAGATTTTGCTTGGGCGGCTGGAGATAGTCAAACAAGAGGATTTCTAATTGGAGCTACAGCTGGAAGAACAACTTTGGCTGGAGAAGGTCTTCAACACCAAGATGGTCACAGTCATTTATTAGCATCAACAATTCCAAATTGTGTTTCTTATGATCCAACTTTTCATTATGAATTAGCTACAATTTTTAAAGAAGGTTTAAGAAGAATGCATGAAAAACATGAAAATATTTTTTACTACATTACAACAATGAATGAAAATTATTCTCATCCAGAGATGCCCAAAGATTGTGAAGAAGGCATATTAAAAGGGATGTATAAAATAAAAGATTTCAGTAAGAATAAAAAGAATAAGATTCAATTGTTGGGTTCGGGAACAATTTTAAGAGAGATGATGGAGGCAGCAGAAATTTTACAAAATGAATATCAAGTAGATAGTGAAGTGTGGAGTGTTACCAGCTTTAATGAATTAAGAAGAGATGGACTTGAAACAGAAAGGTATAATTTGCTTAATCCAGGAGGAGAGAAAAAAATCTCTTACGTTGAAAAATGCCTTGGAAAAACCGAAGGTCCTATTCTAGCAGCTTCAGATTACATGAGAATGAATTCTGACCAAATTAGACCTTACATAAATAAAAGTTTTTATTCATTGGGTACAGATGGATTTGGTAGAAGTGATACAAGAAAAAATCTAAGAAAATTTTTTGAAGTCGATAAAGAGCATATAGTTGCATATGGCTTAAGTATTTTATCTAATGAACAATTAATTGCTTCTAAACATGCGGTAGATGCAATTAAAAAATATAAAATTGATAAAGATAAGCCTATGCCCACAAAATTATAATGAGCGAGAAAGAAGTATTAGTTCCTAACATTGGTGATTTTAAAGATGTTGAAGTAATTGAGGTATTAATAGAGGCAGGATCAAATATTACTAAAGATGATCCGATAATTACAATAGAAAGTGATAAATCAAGTGTAGAGATCCCAAGCCCATACTCAGGCAGTGTCAAAAAAGTTAATTTAAAAGTTGGTGATAAGGTTTCAGAGGGTTCCTTAATATTAATAATTGGTTCTGAGGAACAAAAACCAGATGTTCAAATCGAAGAAGAGATGAAAGAAGTTAAAAAAGAAACTATTACACAAAAACCTCTTGAAACAGTAACTTCAAAACCAAAAGAAATATTACAAAATAATAGAGTTAGTGTATTCAAATCAAGTAAAGCGCTTGCTAGCCCAAAAGCTAGAAAATTTGCAAGAGAACTTGGTGTTGATATTAATAATGTTATTGGATCACAAAGATCAGGAAGAATTGTAGAAGAGGATATAAAAAAATTCGTATCTTCTAATTTTAATAAACCTCAGGAAGAAAAGAAGGCTCCATCTATAAAGCCCTCAGAATATGATCACTCTGATTTTGGAGATGTAGAAATTCAAGATATACCAAGAATTAAAAGAATTGCTGCTCCACATTTATCAAATTCTTGGCAAACAATACCGCATGTTACTAGTTGTGATGAAGCAGATATTACTGAGTTAGAAGAATTTAGAAAAAATTTGACTGATACTTTTACTGGAGAAAAAAAGAAAATTACTCCATTGGCATTTATTATAAAGGCAGTTGTGGAAGCTTTGAAAGTTTTTCCAAGATTTAATAGTTCTATTGACAATATTGAAAACGGAAAGATAACATTAAAAAAATATTTCCATGTAGGAATTGCAGTTGATACTCCCAATGGTTTAATGGTGCCAAAAATAAGAAATGCTAATCAAAAGAATATAGATCAAATAAGCAAGGATCTTAAAAAAGTTAGTGATGATTGCCGAAATTTGAAGATAGATAAAAAAGAGTTTTATGGAGGATCCATAACTATAACAAGCCTAGGTGGTATTGGAGGAACTTATTTTACTCCTATAATAAATTATCCTGAGGTTGCTATTTTAGGAATTGGAAGGACTTATATTAAACCTGTTTATATTGATGGACAATTTAAACCTAGAACAATGTTGCCTTTATCTCTCTCTTACGATCATAGAATTATTGACGGTGCTGAGGGTTCAAGATTTAATAATGAATTAAAAAATAACCTTGGTAAAAACTTTGCCTATAAATTAGCTAAGCAATGATTAAAAATTTTAAACTTTTAAATAATAAAACTGTATTTTACTTTAATGACAATAAGTTTGAAACATTTCCTAATATTTGGTTAAGAGATCATGTTAAAAATAAAGAAAATTGGGATTTTAAAACCAATCAAAGAATAACTTATACCGCAAATTTAGACATTAATATCAAAGTTAAAAAAGCAAAATTATTAAAAAAAGGGAAATTCATTGAAATATTATGGTCTGATGAAAATAAACCAATCAAATATTCATATGAATTTTTAAAAAAAAATTCTTTAAAAAAAGAAGAAACTAAAAGTGATACTCAATTTTGGAAAGATAAAGATATAAAAAATCAAATTTTCATTAACTATAAGCAATTACAAACTAAAGTTGGATTTAAAAATTTATTAAAAAAAATCCACATATATGGTTTTGCGGTCGTAAGAAATTGTTCAAAGAATTTAAACTCTGTTGAATATATAGCTAAAAAAATAGGTTATGTCAGAAATTCAATTTTTGGAGGATTGTGGACTTTTGAATCAAATAACAAAAAAGCAGACAGTGCATATTCAAACCAAGAACTTAGACCACATACAGATTCTACATATAGTAATGATGCTCCGGGTTTACAATTACTACTTTGTTGTAAGTATGAAGCTAAGGGAGGAGACTCTATAATGGTAGATGGATTTAAATTGGCACATGAAATTAAACAAAAATATAAAAAACATTTCAAAACTTTATCAACTACAAAAGTTAAAGGTTCATATATCGGAGATGGTGTTAGTCTTGAAGCAAAAAGACCAATAATAAAATTAAATGAAAAAAATAATTTTGATCAAATTAGTTTTAATAATTATGATAGAGCGCCTTTTAGAGAAACTAATCAGAAAACAATTAATTTTTATAAAGCAATTAAAGTATTTGATACGATGGCAAACCAAAAACAATATCAGTGGAGGCATATTTTAAAACCTGGTGAATTACTAATTTTTAATAATTGGAGAGTAATGCATGGTAGAGGTGCATTTTCAGGTATAAGAAAAATGGCTGGTTGCTATATCAATAAAGAGGATTTTGATAGCTGTTGTAGAATGAATAATATTATCTAAATTTAAGTAAATTAATGTCCAAAACTACATCGCTTATATGCGCTTTGATAACAACATTTATCTGGGGAACTGCTTTCATTGCTCAAGACACAGGCATGGACAATATTGGTCCATTAACATTCAATGCATCTAGATTTTTTGTTGGTTTTCTTACAGTCCTGCCAATTGCTTTAATTTTAGAGAGAAAAAAAATTAATTATGAAATCAATTCTAATAAAAAATTATTTTTAAAATATTTATTTTTGATGGGTATTTCATTATTTTTGGGCACCTACTTGCAGCAAGCCGCACTACAGTACACGAATATAGCAAATGCAGCTTTTTTTACAGTTTTTTACGTTCCACTAGTTCCAATTTTATTATTTTTTATTTATTCTATCAAAGTCCATTGGAGTCTTTGGCCTTCAATAGGTTTATGTATAATAGGTGTTTATCTATTAAGTGATTTTTCAAACTCAGAAATTATGATAGGTGATGCTTTAGTTATTCTATGCTCACTATTTTGGGCTTTGCATATAATTTTCGCTGGAAAATTTATGGAGAAATTTAATATACCAATTTTTTATGCAGCATTACAAGCAGCTCTTGTTTTTGGTTTATCCCTTATTTTTGCTTTTATTTTAGAGGAAGTAGTTATTACAAAAATTTTAACTGAGTATAGTTCAATATTATATGCAGGCGTCTTATCTGGAGGAATTGCTTTTACTTTACAAATGTTTGCACAAAAAAATATTGAAGAAGCTCCAGCAGCAATAATTTACTCTCTTGAGGGTGTCTTTGCAACAATTGCTGGGTGGATTATTTTAAGTCAAGTTCTTAACATAAATAATATTGTAGGATGTGTATTAATTCTTATTGCTGTAATATTTTCTCAAATTGCTCCAACGTCTAAAAAAATCATAAGTAAATAATTGAAAAAAGAATAATACTTAAAACTATTCTATAAATAACAAAAAAACTCAAACTAAACATCTTAACATAAATAAGAAAATATTTAATTGTAAAATAAGAAAATAAAAATGAAGCTGAAGTAGAAAAAATAAATATAGCATCAAAATTTATTTGATCATCAATAACATCTTTAAATCCCAAAAAACTTGCACCTGCTAAAGCTGGAATAGACAAATAAAAAGCTATCTTTGATGATTCAACTCTGTCAAATTTTAAAAATCTTGAAGCTGTAATTACTATACCTGATCTACTGACTCCTGGAATAATAGCTAAAATCTGAAATAGTCCTATTATAATAATACTTTTAATATTTAATTCTGAAGCAATTTTATTTTTCAATTCAAACTTATCTGAAAAGTATAATAAAATTCCAAAAATCAAAGTTGTCCAAGCGACAACTTTTAAGTTTCTAAATTGATCAATTAAATTTGTGGTGTAAAAAATATAACCAACAATAACTAATGGTATAGATCCAAGAATTATTAGTAGAAATATATTTTTATTTTTAATGATATTTATTAACTCTTTTCTAAAAAATAAAATAATTGCTAGCAAAGAACCTAAATGCAGACTAATATCTAATTGTAGGTTGCTAACATTGAAGTCACTCAATCTTGATATAATTAAAAGATGTGCAGATGAGCTAACTGGAATAAACTCAGATATTCCTTGAATAATTGATAAAATTAGCGTCTCTACATATTTTGAAATCATTAGATCCAATACTTCATAATGAAATTGTAACCAAATTAAAGCAATTACATATTTGCATATCATCTATGCATAATAAGAAAAAACCTCTGATTTCCTTAAGTTTTGTGAAATATTAGTCAATATCTATGACCTTGTAATTGTTTATTAATAAATTTTTATCGTATATACAGCGTCCACCATGTCAGAAAAAATGCTTAAGTTTGTTGATATAGGTCAACAAAATCCACCTAAAAGAGATATATCAGACAGAAAAGATGATTTTGATGAAATATATCTAGAATTTCTAAAAGATAGAGCTGTTCAGCAGTCAAGCAGATGTTCCCAATGTGGAGTACCATTTTGCCAAGTTCATTGTCCATTGAGTAACAACATACCAGATTGGCTTAAACTAACTGCTGAAGGAAGATATGAGGAAGCTTATCAATTATCACAAAGCACAAACAACATGCCAGAAGTTTGTGGAAGAATTTGCCCCCAGGATAGGCTGTGTGAAGGAAATTGTGTAATAGAGCAATCGGGTCATGGAACAGTAACTATTGGATCAATAGAAAAATATATCACAGAGAAAGCTTGGGAAAATGGTTGGGTTAAACCGATTGAGACAAATAGTGAAAAAAATGAGAGTGTAGGAATTATAGGTTCGGGTCCTGCCGGACTTGCTTGTGGAGAACAACTCAGAAAAAAAGGATACAAGGTAACTATATATGATCGTTATGACAGAGCTGGAGGGCTACTAATATATGGTATCCCAGGATTTAAATTAGAAAAGCATGTTGTTCAAAGAAGAATAAAACTTTTGGAAGAAAGCGGAATTAAATTTGTTTTAAACTTTGAAGTTGGAAAAGATTCCAGCTTGACGGAGTTAAGAGAAAAACATGATGCAATTTTAATAGCTACAGGAGTTTATAAAGCTAGAGAAGTTAATCTACCTGGTAATGATTTGAGTAATATTTTCCCTGCCATGGAATTTTTGACAGCATCAAATAAAAAAGGACTAGGTGATAAAGTTGAGTTATTTGATAACGGAACATTAAATGCTGAGGGCAAAGATGTTGTAGTAATTGGAGGTGGAGATACAGCAATGGACTGCTTAAGGACTTCAGTGAGACAGAATGCTAAATCTGTAAAATGTTTATATAGAAGAGATAGAGAAAATATGCCAGGATCAGCAAGAGAAGTTGGCAATGCAGAAGAAGAAGGTGTTGAATTCATATGGTTAACAAGCCCTAAAGAGTTTAAGGGAACAAATAAAATTGAAAGTGTAGTTGTTAATAAAATGAAATTGGGTGAACCAGATGATAGCGGTAGAAGAAAACCAGTTATTGAAGAAAATTCAGATTTTGAAATTAAAGCTGATCTTGTAATCAAAGCACTTGGATTTGATCCAGAAGATCTTCCAAAATTATTTAATGAAGAAAAATTACTAGTATCAAGATGGGGAACAATAAAAGCGGATTTTGATACAATGGAAACTAGTATAGAGGGAGTTTTTGCAGCTGGAGATATAGTTCGTGGAGCATCTTTAGTGGTTTGGGGTATCAAAGATGGAAGAGATGCCGCAACATCAATTGATAATTATTTACAGAGTAAACAAAAACTTAGAGTTGCTTAATGAAGTTAAGAAATAAAAATTTAAAAATTTTAAAAAGTAATCATGTTTACTCGGAAGAAATGGAACATGATGCATGTGGTGTAGGCTTAGTAGCATCTACCGAAGGTCTAAAATCAAGAAAAGTCGTAGAATATGGAATCGATGCCTTAAAAGCTGTTTGGCATAGGGGTGCAATCGATGCAGATGGAAAAACAGGAGATGGTGCTGGAATTCATATTGAAATTCCTAAAGATTTCTTTGAGGAAAAAATTGAAGTCACTGGTCATAAACATGATAATTCTGAACTATGTGTGGGTATGATTTTCTTACCAAGAAATGATTATAGCGCTCAAGAGCAATGTAGAACTATTGTTGAAAGTGAACTAACAAAGAGAAATTTTAGTATCTACGGCTGGAGACAAGTTCCTGTTGATCCCTCTGTCTTAGGAGAAAAAGCTGAACAAACAAGACCTGAAATTACTCAAGTATTGTTCACATACAATGACAAAAAAGTTGTCAATAAATCTCTGGAACAAAAATTGTATGAAACTAGAAGAGTAATTGAAAAAGAAGCTCTCAATAATCAATTAAATAATTTTTATATATGTTCATTTAGTTCTAAATCTATCATTTATAAAGGAATGTTTTTAGCAGAAGCTTTGTCAGATTTTTATACTGACTTAAAAGATGAAAGATTTATATCTAGGTATGCAATATTTCACCAAAGATTTTCAACCAATACTGCGCCTAGTTGGGACTTAGCTCAACCGTTTAGATCTATAGCGCATAATGGTGAAATAAATACCCTTAAAGGAAATGTTAATTGGATGAAGGTTCATGAAGAAGAAATGTTTAGTCCAGTTTTCCAAGATATAGAGAATCTTAAACCTGTAATACCAGCTGGAAATTCTGACTCTGCATCATTAGATAATGTTTTTGAGTTATTAAATATTTCTGGACAGCCTGCTCCTCTAGCAAAATTAATGTTAATACCTGACGCTTGGTCAAAAAAAAATAAGGTATTAAAAAAAGATCATCAACAACTATTCAATTTTTTAAATAGTACCATGGAGCCTTGGGATGGACCAGCTGCTATAGCTGCAACAGATAATGAATGGGTAATTGTTGCAACTGACAGAAACGGATTAAGACCACTTAGATATACAGTGACAAGAGACAAACTTCTTTTTGCAGGAAGTGAAACAGGAATGATAGATTTAAATGAGAAAAAAATTGTATCTAAAGGAAGATTAGGACCTGGAGAAATATTAGGAGTAAGAATAGAAAAAGGCAAAGTATATTCAAACGATGAAATAAAAAACTACCTTTCAAAAGAATATAAGCATTACAACAATCAAATTATTGATCTTGATAAAAAATTAGAGGTAGAAACTGAAAAAGTAGAGCTAGAAGACCAAAGTTTGAGGAAATTTCAACATTGTTTTGGATATAGCATAGAAGATTTAGAATTAATTCTTCATCCAATGGCAGAAGATGCTAAAGAAGCAACAGGCTCAATGGGTGATGACACCCCTTTAGCAGTTTTATCTGACAAATATAGACCACTATATCATTACTTTAGACAAAACTTTAGTCAGGTTACAAATCCACCAATTGACTCTCTTAGAGAAAATAAAGTTATGAGTTTAAAGACAAGGTTTGGAAACCTCGGTAATATTTTAGATTTTAGTAAATTAACTAAAGACAATATTTATGTCTTAAATAGTCCGATATTATCAAATGCACAATTTGAAAAATTTTTGAAATTCTTTGGAAATAATAATAAAGTTTTAGATTGTACATTTAACAAGGATGATGATTTAGAGACATCAATAAATTTACTCAAAGTTAAATCTGAACAAGCTGTTAGAGAAGGAATTAAACAGATAATATTATCAGATAAAAATATATCAGAAAATAGAATACCAATGCCGATGCTTTTATGTATAGGGGCAATAAATACACACTTAGTTAAATTAGGTTTAAGAGGTTATGTTTCAATTAATGTTCAAACTGGAGATGCTTTAGACACTCACTCTTTTGCAACATTAATTGGTGTTGGTGCTACTACAGTGAACCCTTATTTAGCTTTTGATAGCTTACATCAAAGACATTCTAAGAAATTATTTGGAAATTTCACTTTTGATGAATGTGTTTCAAGATACATTAAATCAGTCAATCTCGGTCTTCTTAAAATAATGTCTAAAATGGGAATTTCTGTTTTAAGTTCTTACAGAGGTGGATGTAATTTTGAAACTGTGGGACTAAGCAGAACAATTGTGAAAGATTACTTTCCTGGAATGTTATCAAAGATTTCTGGAATTGGTTTAAAAGGAATAGAAAAGAAAATTAGAACTATACACGAAGAAGCATTTTTCAATAATTCAAATATTTTACCAATTGGAGGTATTTACAGATATAGAAAAAATGGTGAAACACATCAGTATCAAGGCAAACTAATTCATTTACTGCAAACTGCGGTTGGACAAGGATCTTATAAAATATATAAAAAATACACAAAAGGTATTTACAATCTAAATCCAATAAGTTTAAGAGATTTAGTTGATTTTAAATCTAAAAATCCTATCGATATATCTAATGTTGAGCCTGCATCTAATATATTAAAAAGATTTGGAAGTGGAAGTATGTCCCATGGAGCTTTATCTAAAGAAGCACATGAAACTCTTGCTGTTGGTATGAATAGAATTAAAGGCGCATCTTGTAGTGGTGAAGGTGGAGAAGATGAAAAAAGATTTAAGATTAAGGAGAATGGAGATAGTGCAAATTCAAGGGTTAAACAAATTGCATCAGCTAGATTTGGAGTAACAATTAATTACTTAAATAATTGTAATGAGATTGAAATCAAAATTGCACAGGGTGCCAAACCAGGTGAAGGTGGACAATTACCAGGTTTTAAAGTTACGGATGAAATTGCGAGATTGAGACACTCAACGCCAGGAGTTACTTTAATATCACCTCCACCACATCATGATATTTACTCAATAGAAGATCTAGCTCAATTAATTTATGATTTAAAACAAATAAATCCTAAGGCTAGGGTTGGAGTTAAATTAGTTGCTTCATCAGGAATTGGAACGATAGCTGCTGGAGTTGCAAAAGCTAAAGCAGACATAATTTTAATCTCAGGGCACTCAGGAGGTACAGGAGCAACTCCACAGACTAGTGTTAAATATGTTGGAGTTCCTTGGGAGATGGGATTAACAGAAGCAAATCAGGTATTGACTTTAAATAACTTGAGACATCAAGTGACGCTCAGAACTGACGGTGGAATAAAAACAGGAAGAGATGTTGTAATTGCAGCCATGATGGGAGCAGAAGAATTTGGCGTAGCAACAACTGCTTTAGTCGCAATGGGATGTATAATGGTCAGACAATGTCATTCAAATACATGTCCAGTGGGTGTTTGCACACAAGATGATAAATTAAGAGAGAAATTTACAGGAACTCCTGAAAAAGTAGTAAACCTTTTTACATTTATAGCAGAGGAAGTAAGAGAAATACTTGCTGATCTTGGTTTCAAATCTTTAAATGAGGTAATTGGAAGAACTGACTTACTAAGGCAAGTAAGCAAAGGATCACCAAACTTGGATGATCTAGACTTAAATCCTCTTTTTGTTCAGGCAGATCCTGGAAAAAATAAAAGATATTGTGAGAAACCTGAAATTAATTCTGTTCCAGATACTTTAGATCAAAAATTATGGCCAGAAATAGAAGACAAAATAGATAAAAAAGAAAAAATAAATCAAGAATTTGAAATTCAAAATACTGATAGAGCAGTTGGTACTAGAATTTCTTATCATTTGTATAAAAAATTTGGAAATAACAATATTGATGAAAATTCGATCGAATTAAATTTTAAAGGTTCAGCAGGCCAATCCTTTGGTGCTTTTGCTATTAAAGGATTAAAACTAATTTTAAAAGGGGATGCAAATGATTATGTTGCCAAAGGATTATCAGGTGGAACTATTGTGATTAAATTACAAGATGAAAGCAACCTTGTTTCAAATGAAAATACTATTATTGGAAATACTGTTTTGTATGGAGCTACTTCAGGAAAATTATTAGCTGCAGGACAAGCAGGAGAGAGATTTGCTGTTAGAAATTCAGGTGCAACTGCAGTAGTAGAAGGTTGTGATTCAAATGGTTGTGAATACATGACAGGTGGAAACATTATTATATTAGGAGATATTGGCGATAATTTTGGAGCTGGCATGACAGGAGGTATGGCATTTATTTATGACCCTGAAAATCAATTTGATAAAAAAGTAAATCCTGAAAGTGTAGTTTGGCAAACTCCAGAAACTAAATTTTGGATTGAGCACCTAAGGAAATTAATTCAAGAGCATGCGATAGAAACAAATTCAACAATCTCGAAAACAATTGTTGAGAATTTTGAAAATGAAATAAATAATTTCGTCCAAGTTTGTCCAAAAGAAATGTTAGATAAGTTAGAAAATCCTATATCAAACAAAAAATTAGTCGGTCAAGCTAGTTAGTATTATTAATAATATTATCTAACTCTTTACAAATAATGTTTAGATTTTTTTTTGACGAGAGACTATGGTCACCCTTCTTAATTATATTTAATTTTTTTTTTGCTTTGCTGAAGATTTTTAAAACTTCTCTTGAGTATTTAATTGGCACAACTTCATCTTTTTGACCATGGACCATAGTAACAGGTATTTTCATTGGAATTTTAACATTCAAAACTTTATTTTGTTTTTTTCTTCCATCTTTAATTAATTGATTAGTTATGAGATACTCATAACCACCATTTTTAATTTTGCTAATACCTTTTTTGATAATTTCACTCTTTGTCTTTTTTGAAAATTTTTTCCACATTATTCTTGTTAAAAATTCTGGAGCAGAGCCAATTCCTATAAAGCCTTTAATCTGTTTCTTAATTGATTTAAATAATAATAAACAAATCCAAGCACCCATACTAGAACCTATTAAAATTATATCATTTTTTTTAACTATATTCTTAATAGTCTGTTTTGCATCATTTGCCCAAGTGGAAATATTCCCTTTTGTAAATTCACCTGAAGATTTTCCATATCCAGAATATTCTAGTGCCAAAAAACCCAATTTATTTTTTTTAGCATAGTTTAAAAATTTTTTAGGTTTATCTCCTTCTATATCGGATGCAAAACCTGGTAAAAATATAATATAAAGATTTTTCTTATAATAATTGCTTATATATCTTAGTTTTTTTGTTTTAGAAATTTTTAGAAATTTAAATTTTTTCATATAAAGTATTAAAATTGATTTGAAATAATATAACTCTACCATATGCATCCAAAATTGAAAGTTCTGCAAGTTATACCAAAACTTGGATACGGTGGCGCAGAAACAGGTTGTTATGATATCGCACACTATCTACATGAAAATGATTGTAAATCTTTTTTAATATGCAACGGTGGTGAATTAACAAAGTTTATAGATAAAAAAAAAGTTAAATATATAAGGTTACCTGTTAATTCCAAAAACCCCGTTTTGGTTTTTTTTAATTCAATAATTATTTCTTTAATAATTTTATTTTATGGAATTAATATTGTCCACGCGAGAAGTAGAGCACCTGCATGGTCTTGTTTGCTAGCTACCAAAATCACACGACGTAAATTTGTAACTACATTTCATGGAACATATAATTTTAAAAGTAAATTAAAAAAATTATATAATTCTGTAATGTTAAGATCAGATTTAATTATTGCTGGGTCTAATTTTATATTTTCGCATATTAAAGAACACTATTCTGAATACCTTAATGATAAAAAAAAATTCTTGGTGATATTTAGAGGCATTAATACTGATTATTTTGATCCATCAACTACTATAGAAACAGAGGAAGATGAATTATCTAAATCATGGGGACTAAAAATTGAGAGAAAAACTGTTCTATTACCTGGAAGATTAACAGAATGGAAAGGCCAAGAAATGTTTTTAGATGCTATTAATAAAGTAAATATTAATTTAGGACACGAGGTATTTAATGTAATTATTCTTGGTAGCGATCAAGGAAGAGAACTTTACAAAAAGAAACTTATTAGGTTAGTTGAACAGTATAGATTAACTAACCAAGTAAAATTTATAGATCATTGTAAAAATATGCCTCTAGCTTACAAAGTTTCAGACATCATAGTTTCTTCATCTATAGAACCAGAAGCCTTTGGAAGAATATCTGTTGAGGCTCAGGCAATGAAAAAACCAATTGTTGCAAGTAATATTGGGGGATCAAAAGAGACTATAAATGAAAATAAAACTGGATTTTTATTTGAAGCAAACAACGTCGACGATCTTTCAAAAAAATTAATAGAAATTATGAATTTAGATGAACAGACTATCAATCAAATGGGCATAGAAGGTAGAAAAAATGTCGTTTCAAAATTTAATGTTGAAAAAATGTGTTTTTCTACTTATTCAGAGTATAAAAAATTAATAAACTAATGCCAAATATTACATTACCTGACGGAAAAAAATTAAACTTTGAAAAAAGTATAACAGGCACAGAGGTTGCTGAAAAAATTAGCAAGTCCTTAGGTAAGCAAGCTTTGGTGATGAGCATAAATGGTGAACTTAAAGATTTATATACTCTTATTGATCAAGATTGTTCTATTGAAATATTTACAGCTAAAGATCCTGAGGGTTTAGAAGTCATTAGACATGACACTGCACATATAATGGCTATGGCCGTTCAAGAACTATACCCAGGCACACAGGTAACAATTGGGCCAGTTATAGAAAATGGATTTTATTATGATTTTGCAAGAAAAGAGCCTTTTACTAACGATGATCTAAAAAAAATTGAAAAAAAAATGTCAGAGATAATAGATAAAGATGTAAAAACAAGAAAAGAAGTTTGGGAGAGAGAGAAAGCAATAAGTCATTTTAAAAAAATTGGAGAAAAATACAAAGCTGAGATAATTGAGAGCATTCCTGAAAATGAAGAACTAACGGTTTATCATCATGGCGAAACATGGCATGATTTATGTAGAGGTCCACACTTAGTATCTTCTGGTAAAATAGGTAAAGCTTTTAAACTGACAAAAGTATCTGGAGCTTATTGGCGTGGTGACTCTAAAAATGAAATGCTTCAAAGAATATATGGTACTGGCTGGGCAACTCAAAAAGAATTAGACCTTTATCTTCAGAGAATTGAGGAAGCAGAAAAAAGAGATCATAGAAAAATTGGAAAAGAGATGGATTTATTTCATTTTAGAGAAGAAAGTCCTGGATCTGTGTTTTGGCACCAGAAAGGATGGAATTTGTTCCAAAAATTAGTTTCATATATGAGAATGAAACAAGATCACGATGGTTACAAAGAGATAAATACGCCAGAAATACTTGATAGATCTTTATGGGAAAAATCTGGTCACTGGGAAAAATTTGGAGCTAATATGTACACTTCAACTACACCAGATGAAAAAGTATTTGCAATTAAACCCATGAATTGTCCTGGGTGTGTTCAAGTATTTAATCAAGGACTTAAAAGTTATAGAGACTTACCTTTAAAGATGTCAGAATTTGGAAAAGTTCATAGATATGAACCTTCAGGTGCATTGCATGGATTATTACGTGTAAGAGCCTTTACTCAAGATGATGCACATATTTTTTGTACAGAAGAACAAATTACTGAAGAATGTTTGAGTGTTACAAATTTAATTTTAGAAATTTATAAAGATCTTGGTTTTGAAGATGTTATTTTAAAGTATTCAGATAGACCAGATTTAAGAGTTGGTGACGATAAAGTTTGGGATAAATCAGAGGCCGCGTTGTTAGAGGCAATCAAAGCGACAAAGCTAGAGTACTCAATTAATAAAGGTGAGGGCGCATTTTATGGACCAAAAATTGAATTTGTTTTAAGAGATGCAATCGGTAGAGATTGGCAGTGTGGAACCTTGCAAGTAGATTTAAATTTACCAGGTAGACTAGGAGCTTCTTTTGTTGATAAAGATGGAACTAAAAAAGTACCTGTAATGTTACACAGAGCATTATTTGGATCTTTAGAAAGGTTCATAGGTATCCTTATAGAGAATTATGCAGGCAAGCTACCATTTTGGATATCACCTTTACAGGCAGTAATTATTCCAATCTCTAGTGATTTTGATGAATATGCTAAAAGTGTAGCTAAGGAATTAAAACGGGTTGGTTTAATTGTCGAGGTGGATCTTAAAAATCACAATTTAAATTATAAAATAAGAGATCATTCTTTAACAAAAGTACCAATGTTATTGATTTGTGGAAAAAAAGAAGTTGACTCCAACAGTGTAACTATTAGAAGATTGGACTCTAATAAACAAGAGAATATGGCTTTGAAAGAATTTATAAAAAAATACTCCGATCTAAATAAAGCCCCTTCAATTTAAGTGGCAGATTTTAAACAAAATTATTTTCAAAAAAGAACTAAAGCAAGAGGCCCAAGGTCTAACAACAGGATTACATCAAATGAAGTTCAAGTTATTGCAAGTGATGGAGAAAATTTAGGAATTTTAAATTTAAATGAAGCTATCAATAAAGCAAAAAATGAAGGTTTAGATTTAATTGAAATTGCTCCAAATGCAAAACCGCCTGTCTGTAAAATTATGGACATGGGTAAATATAAATACGATGCACAAAAAAAAGCTAACAAGGCAAAAAAAAAACAAAAGAAAATTGAATTAAAAGAAATAAAATTAAGGCCAGTTACAGAAGTTCATGACTACACTTTCAAAATTAAAAATGCTCAAAAATTTTTGGCAAAAGGCGATAAAGTCAAATTTACAATAAGGTTTAAAGGGAGAGAATTACAACATTCAAACCTTGGCAATGAATTAATGGATAAAATTAAGGCAGACATGGAGACTATTGGAAGAGTAGAGCTTCAGCCAAAATTTGATGGAAAGCAAATGATTATGGTAATCCAGCCTTTATAAGCCATATTTCTAGTTGTAAATTTAATTTAATATTTGTATAACCCCGAAAATTATGCCCAAGTTAAAAACAAAAAGTTCAGCTAAAAAAAGATTTAAAATCTCAGCTAAAGGTAAGGTAATTACCCCACAGGCTGGAAAAAGACACGGCATGATTAAAAGAACAAATTCACAAATTAGAAAACAAAGAGGCACAACTGTTTTATCCAAACAAGATGGTAAGATAGTAAAATCTTATATGCCTTACAGCTTAAGAGGATAAAATGGCAAGAGTTAAAAGAGGAGTTACAAGTAGAGCTAAACATAAAAAAGTTTTAAAAGCTGTTAAAGGTCAGTGGGGAAGAAGAAAAAATACTATAAGAGTTGCAAGACAAGCAATGGAGAAAGCCATGCAGTATGCTTATAGAGATAGAAGAAATAAAAAAAGAGATTTCAAATCACTGTGGATACAAAGAATTAATGCTGGTGTTAGATCCGAAGGTATAACATACTCAAAGTTTATTAATGGTTTAAGCAAATCTGGAATTAAATTAGATAGAAAAATTCTTGCAGAAATTGCTTACGATAACCCTGAAGCTTTCAAAACTA
>CACIRJ010000014.1 GCA_902588975.1 uncultured Pelagibacteraceae bacterium
GCACATAATTTGAATGATGCTCGAGTTCAGTCAACAATACTTCATCTCCTTCAGACAAATACTTTTGACCAAAAGTGTTCGCGACTAAATTTATTGCTTCAGTAGCTCCTTTAGTAAATACGATCTCATCTTTATCTTTAGCATTAATATATTTTTGAATTGAGACCCTTGTTTGTTCATATAAATTGGTAGCAGCAACAGCCAAATAATGAACACTTCTACCTACATTAGAAAACTCTTTTGTATAAAAGTCATAAATTCTATCTACAACAACTCTTGGTTTTTGAGACGAATTAGCACTATCTAAATATACTAAATCATTATTTTGAATTTTATCATCAAAAATTGGAAACTCTCTTTTTATATCATCTATGTTCATTAATTTAATCCAATCATATTTTTAATTAATTTTTTAATTTCTTCATCTGTGATCTTTTCAACAACATCTAAAAGGAAGCCGTTAATTAATAATTCTTTTGCAGTATTTTGATCTAAACCTCTAGACATTAAATAAAAAATAGAGTCTTCATCTAAACTGCCTGACGCCGAACCATGTGAACATTTAACGTCGTCAGCGTAAATTTCTAGCTCGGGCTTTGCATTAAATTCTGCTTGTTCATTTAAAAGTAGAGCTTTACTTAGTTGATATCCATCTGTTTTTTGAGCCTTAGAATCTACATATATTTTCCCTTGATAGACAGACTTTGAACTATCATCAATTACACTTTTTATTAACTGATAACTTTTCGTATTTTCGTACAAATGGTTAGTCTTAGTTCTTATTTCGTGGTGTTTGTTTTTAGACAATAAGTGTATTCCATTTATGAATGCTGATGAATATTGGCCCTCAAGATTACAGTTAACTTCATTTTTTATATAATTTGAACCAGATGAAAATATAAATGTTTCAGAAATACTATTATCTTTTTGGATAATATTAGTATAATCATATTTTATATTTGTATTTATTTTTCTATCCAGTTTATAATTTTTAAGTATTGCATTTTTACCAAGATTAAAATTAAACAGATTATTGATAAAATTCTTTTGTGAATTATCGTCAAAAAGATTAATAATTTTTATTGAGCTGTTTTCTTCTAACTCAAAGTTTAATTGAAAATTAATATTAGTATTGCTCACTTTCACATTTGTTATTTGATATATAATTAAAGGCTTTTTGAATGAATAATTTTTTTTCAATAAAATATTATGTATTTTATTTGAAAAACAATTATTTAGACTTAAAAGGGAATTATCTTCATTTGAGTTTTGTTTTAAATTATCTAAAGTTGTTAAATTAATTTTATCACTTTCTTCATATTCAAAATTCAATCGCTCGACTTTGCCGTTAACAATAACAATTTTATTATGTTCAATTTCTTTTATAAAAATATCTTCATTAATTTCATTTTCAATGTTGTAATCATTATAAAATTTTAGTTCTCCAATATTTTTTTTAATTATCTGGTGAATATCAGAGAATTTCCAGTTTTCTAATTTTCTGCTAGGAAATCCATTTTTCAAAAAATTACTAAGCGCTATTTTTTTCGACTCAATTTCTTGGTTAGAGAAATTAGAGGTGCTAATAAATTTATCAAAGTCTGTTTTTATTTTTTGTTCCATTTAATTGAAATTTTCATATCCTTTTTTTTCTAATTCCAAAGCTAATTCTGCACCGCCTGATTTAATAATTTTTCCTCCCATAAGCACATGCACAAAGTCAGGCTTAATATAATCAAGCAATCTTTGGTAGTGAGTGATTATCAAAAAAGAATTATTTTTTTTTCTTAGCGCATTAACACCATCTGCAACTATTTTTAGAGCATCTATATCTAATCCAGAGTCTGTTTCATCTAGTATAGATAATCTTGGATCTAAAATTGACATTTGTAAAATTTCGTTTTTCTTTTTTTCACCGCCAGAAAAACCAACATTTAATTGTCTGTTTAATTTTTCTTCATCAAATTTAAGTTCTTTAGCTTTTTCTTTAACTAATTTCAAAAATTCTAAAGCATCAAGTTCTTTTTCACCTCTGGCTTTTCTAATCGAATTTAAAGATGTCTTTAAAAATATATTTGTATTTACTCCAGGTATTTCTAAAGGATATTGGAAAGCTAAGAAGATACCTTTGTGCGCTCTTTCTTCTGTTTCAAGATCAAACAAATTTTTATCTTCGTATAATACCTCTCCTGATACATCATATCCTTTTTTACCTGATAAAATATTAGATAAAGTACTTTTTCCTGATCCATTAGGTCCCATTATTGCATGTACCTCACCAGGTTTAATCTCTAAATTAAACCCACTTAATATCGATTTTTCCTCAATTTTGGCGTTTAAATTATTAATCTTTAACATTTAGCCAACACTTCCTTCTAAACTTATTCCTACTAATTTTTGAGCCTCTACTGCAAATTCCATTGGTAATTGTTGCAATACCTCTTTACAAAAACCATTTACAATCAATCCTACTGCTTCTTCCTGATTTAAACCTCTTTGTTGACAATAATGTAATTGATCTTCACTAATTTTTGATGTGGTAGCTTCATGAGCAATATTAGAATTTGAATTTTTATTTTTAATATAAGGCACGGTGTGTGCTCCACATTTATTACCCATTAGCAATGAATCGCATTGAGTATAATTTGTTGAATTAGATGCATTTTTAGAAATATCTACTAAGCCTCTGTAAGTCATATCTGATTTACCTGCACTTATACCTTTTGAAATAATTTTACTTTTTGTATTTTTTCCTAAATGTATCATCTTAGTTCCAGTATCAGCTTTTTGATGATTATTTGTTATTGCAATTGAATAAAATTCACCAATCGAGTTATCACCTTTTAAAATACAACTTGGATATTTCCAAGTAATAGCAGAACCTGTTTCTACTTGTGTCCATGAAATTTTTGAATTTTTACCTTTACACAATCCTCTTTTAGTTACAAAATTATATATACCTCCTTTTCCATCTTTGTCTCCAGGATACCAATTTTGTACCGTAGAATACTTAATTTCTGCATCATCTAAAGCAATCAATTCGACATTAGCTGCATGTAATTGATTTTCGTCTCTCATAGGTGCAGTGCATCCCTCTAAATAGCTTACATAGCTTCCTTTGTCTGCAATTATTAATGTCCTTTCAAACTGACCTGTATCGGATGCATTGATCCTAAAATAAGTTGATAGTTCCATCGGACATTTTACATTTGGTGGTATGTAAACAAACGATCCATCAGTGAAAACTGCTGAGTTTAATGTAGCAAAGAAGTGATCGGTAATTGGTATAACTGAACCTAAATATTTTCTAACTAAATCTGGATGTTTTTGTATTGCTTCAGAAATAGAGCAAAAAATAATTCCTTTTTTTGTTAAAGTATCTTTAAAAGTTGTAGCGACAGATACAGAATCAAATACTGCGTCTACAGCAATGCCATTTAATCTCTTTTGTTCTTGTAAAGGTATTCCTAATTTTTTATAAGTTTCTAACAATTTGGGATCTAAATCCTCCAAATTTTTTGGCTTTTCTTTAAAACCTTTAGGTGCAGAATAATAATATAAATCCTGATAATCTATTTTTGGATATTTTGGCTTTTGCCAATCAGGTTCTTCCAATACTTTTAGTCTTTCAAAAGCTTTTAATCTCCATTGAAGTAGCCAGTCAGGCTCTTTTTTTATATTTGATATAAATCTTATGACTTCTTCGTTTAAACCTTTTGGAGCTTTAAAGCTTTCAATATCAGTTGAAAAACCATATTTATAATCTTTTAAATTTTCTATTTGTTTATCTCTCATTATAACCTATTTTCATCTTTATATATTAAGTCCCCAAGATTTTTTTCTTGAAAAAATACGTTAATATGTGTTTCTAATTCATCCCATAAATTATGGGTTATGCATTTAGCAGATTTTCCGTTGCATCCTTTTTTTGAATACTTTTGACAACCAATAGTTTTTACTTTTTCCTCGACTGCAGAAAGAATGTCTGAAATTTTAATATCACTCGGAGTTTTATTTAGAGTGTATCCACCTTTTTTTCCTCTGATACTTTTTACGATTTCATTTTTTTTTAATTTTAGAAATAATTGTTCTAGATAAACTAAGGATATTCCTTGTCTGACAGATATATCCCTGAGTGATATTGGCTCGTTATTTTTAAATCTGGCTATGTCAGCTAATGCCATCACTGCATATCTGCTTTTGGTTGATAATTTCATATTTTGCTCAATTCACGGGCTTTATATATACCTGACTAAATTAGTCAAGATTGAGAATATTTAAAATACTTGCATTTTGTCGCTTAATTTTGATAGAAAAATATAATTTTTTTTTGAGACTGATAATCAATGCCATCTACAGATACAAAAATTTCAGAAATCTTCATCCCTGGTCCCGCAGGTAGGCTAGAAGCAAAATATTTTAAAAGTAAAAAAAATACTGCACCAATAGCTTTAGTACTTCAACCACATCCTCAATATGGCGGAACAATGAACAACAAAGTAGTTGTAGATACATTTCAAACTTTTGTGGATAGTAATTTTTCAGTCTGCAGAGTAAACTTTAGAGGTGTAGGAAAAAGTGATGGTGAATTCGATAATGGTCAAGGGGAATTGGCAGATGCAGCAGCAGCATTAGATTGGCTAGAAAGAGAAAATTTTGATAATTCACAATGTTGGATATCAGGATTTTCTTTTGGTTCATTGATTGCAATGCAATTATTAATGAGAAGACCAGAAATAAATAGATTTATAGCTATTTCACCTCAACCAAATGTCTATGATTTTTCTTTCTTATCACCGTGTCCAACTTCAGGTCTAATAATTCATGGTAAAAAAGATGAATTGGTACCTTTCGAGGATATTAATGAATTAAACAAAAGATTAAGTTCACAAAGGGGTATAAAAGTAGAATTTGATATTATTCCAGATGCTAACCATTTTTTTTCAAAATCAGATAATTCATTAATAAAATCTTTAAGTAAATATATAAAAAAAGAAACAGCATTATATTAATAATTTATTTTTATTTCACCACCAGTAGCTGGAGCTCTAACATTTGTGGTGCTTGGATAACTTATTGTTTTCTTAAGATAAGATCTTATTGATAAGTAAGCAAAAGCTTGAGACTCTATAAAATCTCCATTTATATTAAATTTATCGATAAGTTGAATATTATATTTTAATAATTTTTTTAAATGTTTTATTAATGTTACATTTTTTCTACCACCACCACATAAAATTATATCTAATTCATTATTAAAATCTTTTTTTATGTTTTTAGAAATTATTAATGCTGTAAAATATGTTAATGTAGCTACAGCATCTTCAAATCCGAGACCTTTTACAAAACCAAAGTCAAATTCCTTTCTGTCATACGAATGTTTTTCCTCAGTGTTGTAAAATTCATGCTCATAGAATTGATTAATTATATCCTGATTAATATTACCTAAAGAAGCAATCTCTCCGTTATTATCATAATTTATTCCTTTTGTTTTTTTTAAGTATTCATCCATTAAAACATTGCCAGGCCCAACATCTTTCGCTTTAATTTTATCTTTAAAACAATAAGTATAATTTGAAATTCCTCCTATATTTAAAAATAAAGTTGGATTATTGATGTGAAATTTTTTTATTAAAAGTCTATGATATACAGGAGCCAATGGAGCTCCTTCGCCATTATTTTTAATATCGTTTGCTCTAAAATTATAAATTACTTTTTTTTTTAATTCTTGAGAAAGTAAATTTGCATCACCCATTTGTATGGAATATCCATCTTTAGGTTTGTGAATTATTGTTTGTCCATGAAAACCTATCAATTGAATTTTGCAATTATTATCATTAATAATATTTTTAGATATTTTTGAATGATAAAGTGTTAAATCACGCTCCAAAGATTTGTAAATATCGATATTTTCATTTATATCTGACTTTTTACTTATATTTTGAATAAATGAATAAAGTTTGCTTTTAAAATCTTTAGGGTATCTAAAATATTTATTATCAATTATCTCTAAATTGTGATGACCATCTGATTTGATAATACTAGCATCAATCCCATCTAATGATGTTCCACTCATTAAACCTAGTGCTATAAAAGAATTATCCATAGTTGATTATTATTTTTATTTAAATATGTATATTAAAATACCATTTATGAATAATTTTTTAAAAGAATTTAAAGACAGAGGATATTTTTATCAATGTACAGATGAAAAGGCTTTATCAAAAAAGCTAAATGAAGAGAGTATAAGAGGATATATAGGATTTGATTGTACGGCTCAAAGTTTACACGTTGGTAGTTTGCTACAAATTATGTGCTTAAGATTAATGCAAAAACATGGACATAAACCAATTGTTTTACTAGGCGGTGGAACTACTAGAATAGGAGATCCATCTGGAAAAGATAAAACAAGAAAAATTTTAGATGAAAATGAAATAGAAAAAAATATTAAAAGTATAGAGAACATACTAAAAAAATTTTTAGAGACAAAAGATGAAAAAGTAGCTCCAATTTTTGTTAATAACTACACTTGGCTAAAAAATTTAAATTATATATCTTTTCTAAGAGATATAGGAAAATATTTTACTATAAATAAAATGTTAAGTTTTGATAGTGTCAAGTTAAGGTTAGAGAGAGAGCAATCATTAAGTTATATGGAATTTAATTATATGATTTTGCAAGCTTACGATTTTCTAGAATTAAATAAGAAAGAGAACTGTTTGCTCCAAATTGGAGGGTCAGATCAATGGGGCAATATTATTAACGGAGTTGAACTCATTAAAAGATATTCATCTAAAGAAGTTTATGGTTTAACAACGGAACTTATAACTTTAGCATCAGGCGCTAAGATGGGTAAAACTGAAAGTGGTGCTATTTGGTTAGATAAAAAATTATTTTCAGTTTTCGATTATTGGCAATTTTGGAGAAATACTGATGATAAAGATGTAATAAAATTTCTTAAAATGTTTACAGATTTAAATTTAAACGAGATTGAAAATGTAAGCACTCAAGACATAAATGAACAAAAAATTATTTTAGCAAACAAAGCTACTTCTATTCTTCACGGAGCCAATGAAGCTGCGGAAGCAGAAAAAATAGCAAGAAATTCTTTTTCAGGAAACTCATCTGGCGAAAATTTGCCGAATACAAAGGTAGATATCTCTAACATTGGTAATGATGTAGTTAATTTAGTCTCAATTATTGATAAAAATTTATCCAAAAGCGAAATAAGAAGATTAATTAAATCTAATGGTGTTAAAATAAACAATCAAATTATTTCAGATGATAAATTCATAATTTCGAATGAACTTATAAAAAAAAATAATTTTATTAAGGTCTCAATCGGTAAGAAAAAACACTACAAAATAGTAATTTAATTAGAAATTTTCTCCAAAGTTCTAGTAATGAATCTTGGAGTTAAAGTTTTAATTGGATTGACAGAGGTTTTAAGTTTTTTAGGAGGTCCCTTAATTTTAAAACTTACACCGAAAACACCTTCACCAATTTTTTTTCCAACTAAAATATCACCTAACATTGGAATTTTAGAAATTGTTTTATTTATTGTTGTTGCAGGTACAAGTGTTCCTCTCAAACTGGTTAATTCATCTTTTACAATGTAACCTTCCATCATTAATGAAATAGCTGGTCCGATGGCATACATTTCTTTAATTTTTGTGGTATTTCCCAACTTTTCATAATCCATTTCAAAGTCTGTAAAACGAATTCCTTCACCAGTTAAAATATCAGCAATCCCTTGTAAAGACGCCAAAGTTAACAGTTTAGCAAGAAGCGGTACTTCTTGCACTTTAAAATCATTAATTTTTAAGTTTGAATTGATTTTTTTTTCATATTCTGAAGATTCAAAATATAATTTACCTTCTTTAAAACCCTTTACAAATTTGAAATTTTTTATGAAAGGTTCTGGATCTTCGATTTCTAAATTAGTAATTTTTTGTTTTTTATCATTAGTAAAAATGCTTAAAGCAAATTTTCTATTATTATCTAATTTTGCATTTATATTTGAATTAAAAACTTTGTTATTCTTTAATTGTATATCACCTTTAACATTTGATAAATAAGAAAAGCTATCAATAAAATATTTTCCAATATCTAAATAAATATAAGTATTCAAATTTTTGAAAATTGAAAAAATCGATTTAGAGGAATTATCTAATAAATTTTTTATATTTTTAGATCCGTCAAATTGACTGCCAGTTAAGTAATAATTGTTGTTAACTTTTTTAAATTCTAACTTATTTGCTTTTCTGTTTTTGTTGACTATATCGATTTTAAATAAATCTAAACTTTTAATTTTATCGTTTTTTCCTATTTCAAGATTTTCAACATTTATACTTTTTTCTTCTTCATTAAAATCTATATTTTTAAAAATTACTTCATTATTATCTTTGTAAATTCCATTCATATTTAAATTAGATTTTATATCTGCTTTTTTTCGATAATCTAATTCTTCAATATCTATTTCTGCGCTATCTAGGTCTAAATCTAAATCAAAAAAGTACTTATTATCTTTTTTTTCTATATTTAAAGAAATATTTTCATTTATATTATTAATAGAATATTTGCTTTTTAAGTTAAATTTAAATTTTTTATTTTTATAATCTATATTTATATGACTATTACTAAGTTTTATTTGATCTTTAAAATCGCTAAAATATTTCTTTATTCTTTGTGATTTATAGTCAACTAAAATACTTTCAGATTTTAATTTAGATATAATATTAAAATTTTGTATTTCGTTTTTTTTATTTAATTTGAAATTTATGAAATTTTCTGATGCAAATGTGATATCTTGGTCTTGAAGACTAAAGTTTTTAAATTTGACAAATTTTTTGAATTCTTTAGCGTTAATTATACTTTTTGTATTACTTAAATCTATATTGACTGAAGCATTTTTGTTTTGTTTTTTTTTATAAATTATATTAATTAAATTTTTTGTTTTATTATTATTGTAGTTATCATTTTGAAATAAAAAATTGCTATTTAAAACAATTTTTAATTCTTTTTTAATATAATTAATTAAAATATTCCCATTTTTAAAATATATAAAATCTTGATATTTTGATTTAGTGAATAACTCGTCGAAATTTAATTTTGATATAATACTTAAATCTTTAATATTAAATTTTTTATTGATTTTAAATGATAACTCATTCTCTGAGCTTAGATTTATAGGTCTATCATCTATTAAGTCTAAATGATTATTAATTAATTTTGTATAATTTTTTAAATTTATTTTTGTCTTGTTTGTTTTAAAATTTCCCGAAACATCAAAATAATTATTAATTTTTTTTATATTTACTTCTTCTGAAGAAACAAAGATTTTATCAAATACTAATTCTATTTTATTTAAGTTTATAGAATCTTGATCTACAAAAAAATTAAATTTAATATTTTCAATTTTTGATTGGTTGAGAAATTTTATTTCTGCATCTTTTACGTATCCGTTTATAATATATTTAATATTTTTAGGATTTTTTTTACTAAAATTTATATTGGAAATTATTTTTACTTTTCCCTTATTAATTTGTTTGAAAATTAAATTCCTAGCTAAATTAAAGTCATATTCATTTATAAAATCAGAAAATTGATCAATATTGCTTTCTTTGGAAATTATAGAAATTTCAGAAATTGGATTTTTATTATTAAAATAGTCTATGAGATTTAAATCAGACTTTATAATTTCTAAGTCAACTTTTTTTTCATTAATTAATATTTGTGGGTTTAAAGTAAAAATCTCGAATTCAAAATTAGATGGATTTAATTTAAAATTTACTTGATTTAATTTTAATTTTATCTTCGGATCAATCTCGTTAACTTTTTCATTTATTAAACTATTAAAATTATCTGTTTTAATTCCTGCTGTTGTTAGAAATATTAAAACAGCGACTAAGATGGTTATTATTGATATTATAATTATAGAAATTACTTTACGCATTTAATTTATATAAAGAACTTTCTAAAAAATTATCTATTTCGCCGTCTAATACTTTTTCAGGACTAGAACTCTCAAAATTAGTTCTATTATCCTTTACCATTTTATAAGGATGTAATACATATGATCTGATTTGATGACCCCATCCAATCTCTGACTTTGAATTTTCAAGACTTTCATTTTCTTTTTCTTTTTTTTTTAACTCATAGTCATAAAGTCTTGCTCTTAACATATTCATGCAAGTTTCTTTATTTTTGTGCTGTGATCTTTCATTTTGACATTGTACCACAATTTTTGTTGGCAGGTGTGTAATTCTTACTGCACTATCTGTTGTGTTGACATGTTGACCTCCTGCGCCACTAGATCTGTATGTATCTATTCTTAAATCTTTTTCTAAAATTTCAACTGCTATATTTTCAGATATAACTGGGTATACCCAAACACTAGCAAAACTTGTATGTCTTCTAGCACCAGAGTCAAAGGGAGAAATTCTAACAAGTCTATGTATTCCTGATTCATTTTTTAATAATCCGTTTATGTAATCTCCACTTACTTTAATTATTGAAGATTTAATGCCTGCTTCATCGCCTTTATGTTCGCTGATAATTTCGATTTTGAAATTTTTTTTGGTTGCCCACTTCATATACATTCTTCTTAACATATCAGCCCAGTCTTGACTTTCAGTTCCACCAGCACCTGCATGAAATTCTAAATAACTATCAAATGTATCATTATCATTTGATAGAAAACATCTTATTTCAATTTGTTTAATTTTATTAAACAGTATTTTTATATTTGAAGTTATTTCTTTAATCATTTCATCGTTATGTTCCTCAATAGCTAAATCATAAATATCAAATAAATCTTTACTTTCATTTGATGTTACTTCAAAGTTACTTAATAATTTTTCTAAATTAGTTTTTTCACGTAAAACTTTTTCAGCATTTTTTTTATCCTGCCAAAAATCTGATTTTTCTGTTAAATTTGATAAATTAATTATTTTTTCTGAAATCTTAGTCTTTTCAAAGAAACTCCTTTATTCTTTGATTTATTTTTTCTATTTCTGATTTAATATTTACTATTTCCTGATCCATTAATAAAATTTTAATATATTTGTTGTGTTTAATCTACTATCAAAATTGTTAGATATATTATTTAATTTATTATCATTTTTTTTAAATGACTCGATTATGGCTAACTTGGTTTTAGGATTCGCTTTTTTTCCAGTTTTTGCATCTATGACCATCATATTTATATTGTCTGCAACTTTAAAAGGTCTAGCATTAAAAGTATTTGCTGTTTTTTTTATGAACTCTTTAAAAACTGGCATTGCTGTTTTTGAACCTGTTTCAAATTTACCTAAACTCCTCGGATTATCATAACCAATGTATACTCCAACCACTAAATTTGATGTAAATCCTATAAACCAAGTATCTGTATTTTTGTTTGTTGTCCCGGTCTTGCCAGCTAATTCAAGTTTTAATTCTTTTAAACCTTTCCCAGTTCCACGCTCTATAACACCTTTCAACATAGAGGTAATCTGATAGGCAGTTTGTGATGAAAAAATCTGTTGGTATTTATTTTTAATAATTGGGTTACTTGTTCCGTCATATGAAATTAAATCACAATTTTCACAGAATCTTTTTTCATTGTTAAATATAGTTTTTCCCTCACTGTCTTGAATTCTATCAATTAATATAGGATTAACTAATTTTCCACCATTCAAAAAAGAACAATAAGCGCTTGTGATTTTTAACAAAGTTGTTTCAGCAGAACCCAAAGATACTGACATAAGTTCATCTGGATTTTCATAAATATTTAATTTTTTTGAAAAATTTATAATTTTGTCTATACCTAATTCTTGAGCTATTCGGACAGTCATTAGATTTCTTGATTTTTCTATGCCTGTTCTTAGTGTTGAAGGTCCGTAGAACTTTTTGCCGTAATTTTCTGGTTTCCACATTTTTAAATCATTGCCTTGATTTAATACTATAGGTGCGTCTAATACTAATGTTGTTGGTGAAAAATTATTTTCTAACGCTAAGGCATATATGAAAGGTTTGAATGCAGATCCAGGCTGACGTTTTGCTTGAGATGCTCTATTAAATTCACTTTGTTTAAAACTAAATCCACCTGACAATGCTAATACTCTTCCACTATATGGATCCATTACAACAATGCCTCCGTTAGCTCTTGGAAGTTGTTTTAAACTATAGTTTCCATCAGATAATTTCTTGACATAAATTATATCACCAATCTTGAAAAGTTTTTTGAATTCCTTTCGCGTCCAATCAATGTCATTAAAATTAATTGTTCCATTATCATCATTTTGTGTTTTTATGACTGTTTCAAATTTGTCAATTCTTGTAACAACAGCCAATTCCCATCCTAAAGATTTTTCTAAATTTAAGTCTTTAAGATCTTTTTTCCAATTTTTGTATTTTTTTATATTTGATAGAGAACCTCTCCATCCTTTTCTCTTATCAAATTCTTGCAAACCATTCCTAAGTGATTGTGTAGCAATTTTTTGTAATTCTAAATCCAAAGGTGTCTTGATGTTAAATCCTTGTTCATATACTTTATCATATCCATATTTATCAATTACATCTTTTCTAACATCTTCTACATAATATCTTGAATCTTCTAGGTAAATTCTTTTTCTCTTTTGTAATTTAATTTTAGAGTTAATCAATTTAGAGTGTTGTTTTTGATCAATGAATCCATTATCTAATAAATTATTTAATACTAAGTTTCTTCTAAATTTTGCTAACTCCTTGTTTTTATATGGATTATATTTGCTTGGTGCTTTTGGAAGAGCAGCTAGAAGTGCAGCCTCTCCATAATTGAGTTCACTTATTGGTTTATTAAAATATCTTAAACTAGCTGATGCTATACCATAGCTACCCTCGCCAAGATAAATTTGATTTAGATAAAGTTCTAGAATTCTTTTTTTTGATAAAACACGCTCAATTCTAAAAGCTAATATTGCTTCTTTTATTTTTCTATCAATACTTACTTCATTGGTTAAAAGAAAGTTTTTTGCTACTTGTTGGGTAATAGTAGAGGCACCTTCTAATCTTTTTGAGTAAAGTAGATTAAATATGTTATTTTTAATTGCTCTTACTACTCCTTTAGCATCTACTCCTGGATGGTCAAAAAAGTTTTTATCCTCCGCAGATAAAAAAGAATTTATCACGGTTTGAGATATGGCAGAATATGGAACAAAAATTCTTTTTTCAGATGAAAAATCGCTTACTAACACTCCGCTTCCTGAATATAACTTGCTAGATACTGGAGGTTTGTAACTTTTAAGATATTTATAATCAGGCAATTTATTAGAATATGTCCAAAGAATAGATATTATTGATAATAATATTAGAAGAGATGACAATAATCCAAATATTAGTAATTTTTTAATGAACTTTTGCATTTTAGTTTAAATATCTTGCGAATTTGTTATTCTTAAGGCACAGAATTTATAAAATTAACTTATGAAAAAATCATTAATATTATGTCAAAAAATTTATACATCGATGCATCGCATCCTAATGAAACTAGAGTTGTTCTCAAAAATAACAATCATATCGAAGACTATGAATATGAAAGTTTAAATAACACTCTAATAAAAAACAATATCTACTTAGGAAAAGTAAGTAGAATTGAACCATCTTTACAAGCTGCATTTGTTGACTTTGGCAGAGAGAGGCATGGTTTTTTATCTTTCAACGACATTCAGTCAGACTACTATCAATTACCATTAAGCGATTTAGAAAAAATTAAAGAGGAAGAAGAAAGAGTAAGAGAAGAATTATCTAAAGAAAGTCAGAATATAGAAGATAAAATACTTGAAGGAAAAGAGGAAATTAAAATTGATGATCCTGTTGAAAAAAAAGAGGATGATGAAAAAGATAAAATAAATACTCAAAAAAAATTTCCATCAAAAAGATACAAAATCCAAGAAGTAATAAAACCGAACCAAGTAATATTGGTGCAAGTATTGAAAGATGAAAGAGGTTTGAAGGGTGCCGCATTAAGTACATTTATATCAATTGCAGGAAAATATATTGTATTAATGCCAAACACTGCAAAAGGTGGGGGTATTTCAAGAAAAATATTTAATCCAGGAGAAAGAAAAAAAATTAGAAATATATTAAATGAAATAACTATTCCAAAAGAGATGGGAATTATAGTTAGAACAGCAGGATCAAATAAAACAAAAAATGAAATCGAGAATGATTTAAAAAATTTAATTAAAGTTTGGGATCAAATAAAGGAAAACGCATTAAACTCTATTGCTCCATCTTTGATACATCAAGAAAGTGATATTATTAAAAGATGTATAAGAGACATGTACGATGATGATACTCAAAATATATATGTTGAAGGAAATGAAGGATATCAAAAAACAAAAAATTATTTGAAATTAATGATGTCAAATCAATTAAAAAAAGTTAAAAAATATAGAGATAAAGTACCCCTTTTTTATAAAGAAAATATAGAAAAAAAATTATTTGAAATTTTTGAGACAGAAGTGAAACTGACTTCAGGTGGATATTTAGTAATAAACCCAACTGAGGCACTAGTTTCTATAGATGTAAACTCAGGAAAATCAATAAAACAAAAAAATGTTGAAAGCACTGCTTTTGATACAAATATCGAAGCAGCAGAAGAAATTGCAAGACAAATAAAAATAAGAGATTTATCTGGATTAATTATAATAGATTTCATAGATATGCTCAGCTTTAATAATAGAAGACAAGTCGAAAGAAGATTAAAAGAAAAATGTAGAAATGATAGAGCAAGAATTCAGATTGGTAGAATAAGTAATTTTGGATTACTAGAAATGTCAAGACAGAGATTAAGAGAAAGTAATGTCAAATGGCATGTGAAATTGACAGATGAAACCTTTGTATTGAAAATACTTAAATTAATTGAAATAAAATCATTAGAACATAATGCAAAATTAGTAGAATTAACTATTAACGATAAAATTGAAAAACATATTACTGATCACTATGACGAATTAGTTAAATACTTTGAAAAAAAGTATAAAGCTAAAATTGATTTAAACACAAATAATG
>CACIRJ010000015.1 GCA_902588975.1 uncultured Pelagibacteraceae bacterium
ATCTTGAGTGATTTCCCCATCTGTAACTTTTGAACCTGCAACTTTTCCAACTTTTGAAACTTTAAATATTTCCAGTATCTCTGCTGTTCCAATAATTTTTTCATCAACTTCTGGTGTTAATAGACCAGACATTTTACTTTTTATAAAATCTAAAGCTTCATAAATAATATTAAAATTTGATATTGAAATTTTTTCTAACTCAGCTCTTTTTTTTGCCTCTTTACTTGGCTTAACATTAAAAGCTATTATAACTGCATTAGATGCTTTTGCTAATGTAACATCAGTTTCTGTAACCATTCCTATATCCGATAAAAGTATTTTTGGCTTAACCTCATCATGTTTAATTTGAATTATTGCATTCTTTATTGCTTCAGAAGAACCATGCACATCAGATTTAATAATAATATTCAATTCTTCAGAGGATTTATCTTTAAATGCGGAGTCTTGAGTTACAAATGATAAAGGATTTTTACTATCTTTTGCCTCTTGTATTCGTCCATCACAAAGAGATTTTGCCTCTTTTTCAGATTTTAAAACTATAAAATCATCTCCAGATTTTGCTGCTCCATTTATACCTAAAATTTCTATTGGTGTTGCAGGCTCTGCTTTATCAATCTGTGCGCCTTTATCATTTATTATAGCTCTAACTTTGCCCCATTTTAGTCCACTCACAAAATAATCACCCTTATTAAGCGTCCCAGCGGTAATTATCACATTTGCAATTGGTCCTCTTCCAACATCGATTTTTGATTCTAATACAATACCTTTTGCATAAGTATCAAAATCAGTTTTTAAATCTAATATCTCAGCCTGTAAGACAACACTTTCAACTAATTTATCAAGATTTTTTTTTGTTTTAGTTGATATCTCCACCATCAAAGTGTCTCCAGATAAATCTTCAGCTATCAATTCATATTCTAAAAGCTGATTTTTGATCTTTTGAGGATCAGCTTCAGGAAGATCACACTTATTGATTGCAACAACGATAGGTACTTTTGCTGCTTTAGCATGTTTAATTGACTCTATAGTTTGAGGTTTCACACCATCATCAGCCGCAACGACGAGTATAACTATATCTGTTAATCTCGACCCTCTTGCTCGCATTTCAGTAAAGGCAGCATGACCAGGGGTGTCAATAAAAGTTATTTTACTATTTTCATGAGTTATCTGATATGCACCAATATGTTGCGTTATTCCTCCAAATTCACCAGAAACAACATTTGCTTTTCTTAACACATCTAAAACGGATGTCTTTCCATGATCCACGTGACCCATAACTGTTACTATTGGCGCTCGACTTTTTAAATTTTGAGTTTTTATTTCTTTAATTTTTTCTAGAATCTCTTCTGCCTTTTCCTCTTTAACAGCAGTATGCCCAAACTCCTTGACTAAATACTCTGCTGTATCCGCATCAATTGTATGATTAATTGTGACTGTTACCCCCATACTCATTAAATGTTTGATTATACTACTTGACTGTTCAGCCATTCTATTAGCTAATTCTCTTATAGTAATCACTTCTGGTATATTAATATCTCTTTTAACTGGTTTAAAACTGTCTTTTGTTTCCTCTTTGTTTAATAATCTATTTTCTTTTTGTTTAGCTCTTTTTAGAGAAGCTAAACTCCTTGACCTTGTTCCTATGTCATCTTCACTTAATGCTCTTGAAACTGTGAGCTTCAATTCTCTCCTTTTGCCTCCCAATTTATTAGGTTTATTCTCTTTTTGAGCATTTTCACCTTTGAGCCTTCTTGTTGCTCTTTGTTCAGCTAGTTTTCTTTTCTCAAAATCAGATGTTATTGGAGTTACGGGTTTTGAAAAATTTGTTTTCTTTGGTGTAAAGGTTCCTTGTGTTTTAATTTCTGGTGATCTCGCACCTCTAGAAAAATTTTGTTTGCCACCAAACCTTGGAGATCTTTTTTCTATTAAAACTGTATTCTTAGATTGAGATTTTGCTTGTTCAATACTATTAATTGTTTTTTTTGATGCTACAGAAATTGATAACTTTAATTTTTTCTTTTCCATTTTTCATCTCTCAATCTTGATAAACAATATCTCTTGCGGACATAATTAAATCATCTGCTTCACTTTTTGAAAGAGCAAATTCCTCCAAATACCCTTTGATTCTCACTCTTTCACCTTTAACAACATCATATCCGCCCGTTAATTCATCAGATGCTAAATCTGCAAAATCATTTAACGTTAATATTTTTTGTTCTCCAAGCGTCACTAGCATTCCAGGGGTTAGACCTTTATGATTAATTAAATCATTTTCTAAGCCCAAATCTTTAATTCTATTTGCTATCTCCTCTTGGTCTTTTTGATAAAATTCTTTAGCTCTTTCAATTAATTCTTTTGCAGTATCTTCCTCTATACCTTCAATTTTTATTAAAGCATCAGGGCTACTATCTTTAATGTCATCTATAGATGAAAATCCTTCAGCAACTAATAGTTGACCTAATGTTTCGTCTAACTCTAAATTTTTAACAAAGTTATCTGTTTTTTCCTTAAATTCTGTTTGTCTTCTTTCAGAGTCTTCTTGGTCAGTCATAATATTTATCTCATAATTCATCAACTTTGTTGCCAGTCTTACATTTTGACCTCTTCTACCAATCGCTTTGCTTAAATTTTCCTCTGTTAAAATTACATCAAGTTTTCTTGTTTCTTCATCTACATTTACTCTTTGAACTTCAGCTGGAGAAAGTGCGTTAGCAACTATAACAGCTGGGTCCTCAGACCAATTAACTATATCAATTTTTTCTCCTTGCAATTCATTTACAACTGCTTGCACTCTACTACCTCTCATACCTACACATGCCCCTACGGGATCTAATGAAGTATCTATAGCTTTAACACATATTTTCGCCCTACTTCCTGGATCTCTAGAGGAAGATTTTATCTCGATTAATCCGTCATAAATTTCCGGAACTTCTTGTACAAATAATTTTTCCATAAATTTAGGATGCGCTCTCGATAAAAATATTTGCTGTCCTCTTGGTTCTCTTCTTACATCTAAACAATATGCTTTAACTCTATCACCAGCCTTAATGTTTTCTCTTGGGATCATTTCATTTTTTTGAATAATTGCTTCTGTTCTTCCTAAGTCAACTATTACATTTCCAAACTCTAACCTTTTAACTATTCCGCTTAAAATAGTATCAATTTTATCTTTGAAATCGTTATATTGTCTCTCTCTTTCTGCCTCTCTTACATTGAAACTTATAACTTGTTTAGCAGTTTGTGCTGCTATTCTACCAAAGTCAAAGGATGGCAAAGGTTGTAGAACTTCATCACCTATTTTTTTTCCTTGATTATTTTCATTAAGTTTTATTGCATCTTCAAGCGTTATTTCTAAATTTGAATTTTCTGGGGTTTCTGCTATGACCAATCTTCTGAATATACCGATATCACCGCTTTCTCTGTCGATTTCGACTTTGATTTCATTTTCTGCCCCAAACTTAGATTTTGCAGCTTTGGCAATACCATTTTCCATCGAACCAATAATAAGTTCTTTGTCGATAGACTTTTCTAAAGCTACTGCCTCTGCTATTCTTATCAATTCTAGTTTATCTGCTCTTCTATTTAACATTATTTATATCCTAAAAAAAAATGGGCCGAAGCCCATTTTGAAATTCTAATAGTATTTTCGAAATATATTTATTTTTTTTTATTATTCAACTTTATTTACTTGCTAAATATGTCTGATTTATCAGTCTTTTCCCATGAAAATGAACCTTTATCATCTGGAACTCTTCCGAAGTGACCGTAAGCAGCTGTTTTTTCATATATAGGTTTATTTAAACCCAACATTTCTCTTATTCCTCTTGGACTTAAATCAAAATTTTCTTGAATAAGCTTCTCTACATGCTTATTTTTTTCATCATTGTTATCAAATAAATCAACATAAATTGATAATGGTTTTGATACTCCAATTGCATAAGCAAGTTGTATCAAACATTTATCTGCTATTTTTGATGCAACAATATTTTTTGCTAAATATCTAGATGCATAAGCAGCAGATCTATCAACTTTAGTTGGATCTTTTCCTGAAAATGCTCCCCCTCCATGCGGAGCAGCACCTCCATAGGTATCAACAATAATTTTTCTACCAGTTAAACCACTATCACCATCTGGGCCTCCAATTACAAAATTTCCAGTCGGATTTACATAAATTTCTTTTTCATCTAATGAACTTAACAATTCCTTTGGTATTGATCTTTCAATATAAGGTTTAACTAAATCTCTTACCTGAGCTTGATTTACATCAGGTGAGTGTTGAGTTGATATAACTACTGATTTCACAGATGATGGCTTTCCATCTTTATATTCTATTGTTATTTGGCTTTTTGAGTCTGGTTCTATATTTTTTAATTCTCCAGATTTTCTATCCTCTGCCATAAGTCTTAATATTTTATGAGAATAATGTATTGGTGCTGGCATAAGAACATCGGTTTCATTACAAGCATAACCAAACATAATACCTTGGTCACCCGCGCCTTCGTCTTTATTTCCAGAAGAGTCTACACCCATAGCAATATCAGCAGATTGAGCATGCAAATGACTTTCAACTGAAGTGGGTTCTTTCCAGGTAAATCCTGCTTGATCGTAACCGATATCTTTAATGCAATTTCTAACCTTTTGAATTAGATCTTCTTTTTTAATTTCTGGACCTCTTACTTCACCAGCTAAGACAACTTTGTTAGTTGTTGTCAAAGTTTCACAAGCAACTCTTGATTGGGGTTCAGCTGCCAAATATGTATCAACCACCATATCTGAAATCCTATCGCAAACTTTATCAGGATGACCTTCAGATACTGACTCGCTAGTAAATAAGTAATCTTTTTTCATTTATTCTCCCTAATTTTTAAAATCACAATTAAAGTAGTATAAATTAGAACAAAATAAAAGAAGATCTTATTACCGTGCTTAGCAAAATAAGTTTTATTAACACGTTTGATTTTTTTAACATCAAAGTATCCTTTTTCTTTAATTTGTTTAATAATTTGACCTTTGGGATTAACAAAAGCAGATATTCCATTATTTGCTGATCTTATAACATTTTTACCCTCTTCAATTGATCTGAATATTGAGTGACTCAAATGTTGTTGAGGTCCAATGGTTTTTCCAAACCAACCATCCTCAGAAATATTTAATATAAAATCATAATAATTTTTATTTGGATTGATTTTTCCTGAATAGATAATTTCATAACAAATAAGTGGGATAAATTTTAATTTATCAACTTCTAAAATTTCTCTTTTATCATCAGCTGAAAATGATTGATATCCTTGAGTTATTTTTTTTAAACCTACTCTTTTAAAGAAATTTTCAAAAGGCAAAAATTCTCCAAATGGAACAAGTTTATTCTTATTATACTTATATAATAATTCTAACTCGTTATTTAATACTATTAAAGAATTATAAATTTTATTTTGGTTGATACTATTTATACCCAATATGACCTTATGGTTAGTATTATAGTTGTCTTTGAAGATATTTTTGAAAAATTTTAGATCTTTTAAGTATATACCTGAAATAATTCCCTCTGGGTAAATGAATATTGTTTTTTTTAGGTTCTTTGGATCAATTAGACTAATCAATTCATTAATACTTTTTTCAGTATCTTGATTTGATAAAAATCTTTCAATGGGTACGTTTGGAGATACAACTCGAATAATGGAACTTAAATTATCGTATTTTTTTTTTTCAAAATTTTTAATAATCAAATTTCCATATAAAAAGTTGATCATTACTAAGATTAAACTAAGACCAAATATTAAAAACTTGGTTAAGCTTTTATATTTAAAAAAGAATATTACTGGTAATAAAAATATAGTTATTGATAATAAATTTAATGAATAAGTGCCAATATAAGACAAAATTTGTAAAGAATGTAAATTATTTGAAAGACTAAAAACCACTAAATTCCACGGAAATCCACCAAAAATAAAACTTCTTAGAAACTCAATTCCACCAAAAATAATTGAAAAGATTAAAATTGATGAGATTTTATTTTTTAAATTAAAAATGTTGCATAGAAAAGTAACGAAACCATAAAATATTCCCAAAAATAGTGGAATTAATATTAATGCGAATGGAATAATAAATTTAAAATTTACGTCGAATGTTAAAGAATTTGTAATCCAATAGAGGTTAGAAATAAAATAACCAAATCCAAAGATCCAACCAACAAAAAATGAAATAATTTTTTTATCTACATAATTAACTAATATGTAAAGTAATACTGGAAGTGTTAAAAAATTAATAAAAAATAAATTATAAGGGGGTAAACTAAATGATGTTAGTACACCTAAAAGTAAACATATTAAAAATAGGTACACTTTATTTTCTAGAATAGAGTTCAATTTATTTTATTCAATTTTTTAAATATTAAATTTTCTTTTTTCTTCATTAAATAATAATCTTTATTTTTTTTATGATCATGTCCTAGTAGATGTAAATAACCGTGTATCCACATTTTATCTAATTCATGGTCAAAACTAGATGATTTTGATCTTTTATTAATTATTTCAAAAGAAATTGCTATATCTCCTAAATATAATTTATTTTTTAATTTAACTTTTAAAGGAAAAGAAAGCACATCCGTTGAAACATTTTTATTTCTAAATTTTGAGTTTAAATCTTTCATTTTTTTATTATTAGTAAGCATCACAGTAAATTCTTGGTTTTTATTTCTAAAAGAGCTGAATTTAGATAATTTGTTTAATTTCTTTTTGAAGTAAATTTTCGGTTTTTTTAATTTTTTTTCCCAAATTTTTTTATCTATAACTATGTTGGCTTTAATCATTAATCTGAATTTTTATCAGAATAAGCCTTTACTATCTTGGAAACTAGTGGGTGTCTTACTACATCAGTATGATCAAAATCTACTACGGATATCTCCTTTAAATGACCGAGTAATTTTCTTGATCTATCTAAACCTGACATTGTTTTATTGGGTAAGTCTATTTGGGAAGGATCACCGTTAATGACTATTTTGGAATTTTCACCAATTCTTGTTAAGAACATTTTTATTTGAGTATCTGTAGCATTTTGTGCTTCATCAAGTATTGCAAAGGAATTCTTTAAAGTTCTTCCTCGCATAAAAGCTAGGGGTGCAATTTCAATATCTCCAACTTCTATTTTTTTCTGAATTTTTTCAAAATCTAGCAGGTCATATAACGAATCGTAAAGAGGTCTTAAATAAGGATCAACTTTTTCCCTCATATCACCTGGTAAAAAACCTAACCTCTCTCCTGCTTCTACTGCTGGTCTAGATAAAATTATTCGCTCTATTCTTTTATCCAGTAACATAGTTAAAGCAACTGCTACAGCTAAAAAAGTTTTACCAGTTCCCGCTGGTCCTGCAGAAATAACAATATCAGATTCTTTTAATGCCCTTATATAATTTTTTTGTTTCTCTGATCTAGGTATTACAGATTTTTTTGGGGTTTTTATTATGTATTCAACATTTCCACTTTTATTTGTAACTTTTTCATCAATCATAAATTTGTTTACCGATGACTCTATATCCTTTTTTTCTAATGTTCCATTATTTAAAAATTGATCTACAAGGAATTGAATTGCATTCTTTACTATTTCATTTTTTTCAGGAGTATTTTTCAATAAAATTGAGTTTCCTCTAGAGTAAATGCTAGTATTTGTAATTTTTTCTAATTCTTTTAAGTTATTATTAAATTCTCCTAATACACCTAAAAGTAATTCATTACTTTGAAATACAATACTTAAGGCATTGTTTTCTGAATATACGTATTTTAAATCAGAATTAATTTTTGATTTTGCAAAATTTTTCAAATTATGCTGCTTTCATTTTATCTATTATTTTACCAAATAGAGAATTTTGATTACTTTTTTCGACATTAACTTTAATTATTTTACCAATATGACTTTCATTACCATCGAAAATTACTGAATTTAAAAATTTATTTCGTCCAAAATATTTGTTTTGGTTTTTAAGTTTATTTTCCACAAGCACCTCTAACGTTTTGCCTTCAAAAGATTTATTCAATTCTATTTGATTACTAAATAATTTGTCTTGAATGGTTATAAGCCTATTTTTAAGTTTATCTTTATCAGTAATCTCTAATTCGGCAGCCTTTGTTCCTGGTCTAGGACTAAAAATAAAAGAGAATGAATTTATAAATTTAATTTTATTAACTAAATTTAAAGTTTCTTTAAAATCATTCTCTGTTTCTCCAGGGTATCCAATAATAAAATCGCTTGAAAATTTTATATCAGGGTTAATTTTGATTAATTTTTCATAAATATTTAAATAATAATTTACAGTATGCTTTCTGTTCATCATTTTTAATATTCTGTCAGAACCACTTTGAATTGGTAAATGGACAAAAGGCATTAATTTTTTTGAATTTTTGTAACATTCAATAAGATCATCTGTCATATCTCTTGGATGAGATGTGGTATATCTAATTCTACTTATTTCGTCATATTTGCTAAGTGTGTTAATAAGGTCTGACAGTCGGTACTCTCTAGATCCATCTATATAAGAATATGCATTTACATTTTGGCCAAGAAAGGTAATTTCTCTAGATCCGTTCTTTATCAATCTCTCAGCTTCATCAATAATACTTTTGAATGGTCGAGAGTATTCTGATCCTCTAGTATAAGGAACAACGCAAAAGTGACAGAACTTATCACAACCCTCTTGAATCGTTAAGAAAGATGAAACATTGGTATTATTATTTTTAATATTATCGAAGTACCTAAACTTAGAAACGGAATCAAATTCTGTTTCTTCAACTTTATTTTCTTCCTCAAAATTCTTTAAAAAATTATTTATTTTTTGATAAGATTGTGGACCTATAACCAGATCTATATATTTTTCTCTATTGAGCATCTCTGTATTTTCAGCTTGTGCTACGCAACCTGCAACTACCATTATTGGTTTTTTTTTATCTTTATATAATTTCTTAACCCTTCCAATCTCGTGATAAACTTTATCTTTAGCTTTATCTCTAATATGACAAGTGTTTAAGATATAACAATCAGCTTCATCCTGATTTTCAGTTTTGTTATAACCTATAGCCCTAACAGCATCGTATATCCTGTTGGAATCATACTCATTCATTTGACAACCAAATGTCTTTATATAAACCTTTTTATGCATGAATTACTTTTTTTTGATTCCGTATAGTTCTAATTTATGATCAACAAGCTTATAGCCATATTTATCGGCGATTTTTTTTTGTAGTTCTTCAATCTCTTCGTCAACAAATTCAATTATTTCTCCAGTTTTTATATCAATTAAATGATTATGATCATCATTTAATTCATATCTTGCCTTCCCAGACTTAAAATCATGTTTTGTTAATATACCCGCTTCTTCAAAAAGTTTAACAGTTCTATAAACGGTAGCAATACTGATTTTAGGGTCTATTTGTGAAACTCTATTATATAATTCATCAACATCCGGATGGTCGGACTCTCCATATGTTTTTTTAGACTCCGATATTACTCTTGCGATTATCCTTCTTTGATCTGTAAGTTTTACTCCATTTTTTTGACATTTTTCTTCAATAGTTTCTAGCATAATATATTTTAACTCGAGTAAAGGGGTTTAATCAATTTAATATTTGTAAAATTTTTTTTATTGATTTTTACTAGCTGATCTAAACCTTTTTCAGTTATGTCTTCACTTAAAAATCCATATAAATCAATATTTTTTGCAAAAGCAATGCCTTTTGCAATTGCTATTGAATTTCTAATACTTGAGATTTTACCAGGACCTTGATTGACAAGTATTTCATTTATTTTATCCAAATTTGAATCATGTTCTTTAAGAAAATTTAAAATTAATATCATTATTTTGTCAAAATTTTCTCTACTGTTTATGTGGGCAGTAGTATAAGATTCTTTGTTAGTTATGAGAGAAATTAAAATTTTATCATCTGCAGCGTTAATAATTAAAGTATTCATTTTTTTTATTATTTTTTTAAACGTTAAAGCTGAAGTAGTAAATAAAAAATATTTTGAAAATGAACAAGGTGTATTGGCAATTATGTATCATAGATTTGAAGAAAATAAGTATCCATCAACAAATATAAGATTAGATATATTTAAAAAACATATTAATTTAATAGAAGAAAATAATTTAAATTTTTATAATCCTAGTGAATTTTCAAAAAATTTTAAAAAAGTTAAGGAACAAAAGAAAATTTTACTAACTATAGATGATGCATTCACATCATTTTATAAAAATGCATGGCCAATTTTAAAAAAAAAGAAAATTCCATTTATTTTATTTGTCTCAACAGAGTCAGTTGGGAACAAAGGATACATGAGCTGGGGCCAAATAAAAGAAGTAGAAAAAGAAAACTTTGCGTATATTGGCAATCATTCACATTCACATGATTATTTAACTAAATTTACTTTTCAAAAGTTTGTGGAAGATATTGAGAAATCAATTAAAATTTTTAAAGATAATTTAGGTTACAATCCAAATTTTTTTTCATATCCCTTTGGTGAGTATAATTTAGAGCAAAAAAATTATATTTCAGACAATTTTGAATTTGCATTTGGTCAACACTCAGGTGTTATTGATTTAAACAAAGATAGATATGAACTTCCAAGATTCCCTATAAACGAAAAATATGGAGAAATAAAA
>CACIRJ010000016.1 GCA_902588975.1 uncultured Pelagibacteraceae bacterium
GTGAAAGAAGATCATTTTCTTTTAACATAGATATTGATAAAAAATTAACAAGATTGTTTCATGGCTGATAAACAAAAAAATGTTTTAGACGAAGACTTGGAGTTATGTTCAAATGATCCTTTAACAGGATGGTATAGAGACGGATGTTGCAATACAGATGAAAATGATCATGGTGTGCACACTGTTTGTGCAAAAGTAAATACTGAATTTTTAGAATGGTGTAAAGAAGCAGGCAATGATTTAATTACACCTCATCCTGAGTTTGGTTTTCCGGGTTTAAAAGATGGAGATAGTTGGTGTGTTTGTGCAGGCTGGTATGCTAGAGCTTTAGAAGCGGGAAAAGGATGTCCAATTTATTTAAAGAAAACTCATAAAAACACTTTGAAACTTATTCCAATTGAAACTTTAAAAAAGTTTGCAATTGATTTATCCTAACTACATATTTCCATATTTAGGTCCACCCCCACCTTCTGGAGTGACCCAAGTAATATTTTGAGATGGCTCTTTAATATCACAAGTTTTACAATGTATGCAATTTTGTGCATTTATTACAAATTTTTGAACAGAATTTACTTCTTGAACTTCATAAACTCCTGCTGGACAATATCTTTGTGCAGGCTCATCAAATTTTTCTAAAGTATATTTTATTGGCAAATCTGGATCTTTAAGTTTTAAGTGGACTGGCTGATTATCATCATGAATTGTACCTGTTAAATAAACCGAACTAGTTTTATCAAAAGTAATAACGTTATCAGGCTTAGGATAATCAATTTTTGGCATTTTATCTGCTGGTTTTAAAGCTTCATGATCGGCGTGTTTATGCTTTAATGTGAAAGGAAGCTTTCCTCTAAATAAAATCTGGTCAATTCCAGTAAATAATATACCAAGAATTAAACCCCAAGAGAAACTTGGTTTTACATTTCTTGCCTCATATAATTCTTTGTAAACCCAACTTTCTTTAAATTTTTGTTCATATGTAGATAAATTTATATTTTTTGTAAGATGCTCATAAATTGTTTCAGCAGCGATCATTCCACTTTTCATTGCAGTATGAGACCCTTTTATTTTAGGCATATTTAATGTTCCCGCATCACATCCAACTAACAAAGCACCTGGCATAAACATCTGAGGTAAACTCTGTATACCTCCCTCAATTAAAGCTCTTGCGCCATAAGAAATTCTTTTTCCACCTTCAATTATTTTTTTTATATCTGGATGAGTTTTAAATCTTTGGAACTCATCGAAAGGTGAGAGATGAGGATTTTGGTAATCTAATCCAATTACGTAACCAAGAAAAACTTGTTTATTTTCTGCATGATACATAAAACTTCCACCGTAGGTGTTATTGTCTAAAGGCCATCCTGCAGTATGCATTACTAAACCTTCTGTATGATTTTTTTCATCTATCTCCCAAATTTCTTTAAAACCAATTCCATATTGTTGAGGATTTTTACCTTTATCCAACTCAAACTTCTTAATTAATTCTTTTCCTAAATGACCTCTGCATCCTTCTGCAAATACTGTAACTTTTGAATGTAATTCCATTCCTGGTTCATAAGTATCTTTTTTATTTCCCTCTTTGTCGATACCCATATCTTGGGTTGCAATACCTTTAACTGATCCATCATCATTATATAAAACTTCACTTGCTGGAAATCCTGGGAATATTTCAACTCCTAATCCCTCAGCCTGCTCTGCTAACCATCTACAAAGATTTGCAAGACTTATAATATAATTGTTATGATTTTGTTGAACCTTAGGAAGCAACCATGTTGGCCAACTTAATGATTTTTGTTTTCCTAAAAATAAAAATTTTTCTTTTGTAACTTTTGTTTTAATGGGAGCATTTAATTCTTTCCAATTAGGTATTAGTTCGTCTAAAGCACGTGTTTCAAACACGTTCCCTGATAAAATATGTGCACCTATTTCAGATGCTTTCTCTAAAAGGCAGACATTAATATCTGGATTTAACTGCTTTAATTTAATTGCAGTTGAAAGTCCTGATGGTCCGCCACCTACGATGACAACATCGTATTCCATCACTTCTCTGGACATAATGATAATTTCTTACAGTATTTGCTATTTTTGTATAGTGTTTAATTTGTTCAATTCTGACAAAAACTGAGGAAGCGCCTCAAAAAGATCTGCTTCTAATCCGTAATCTGCGACACTAAAAATTGGAGCTTCACCGTCTTTATTTATAGCCACAATAACTTTGCTTTCTTTCATTCCTGCTAAGTGCTGTATCGCACCTGAAATTCCAACTGCAATATATAAATCTGGGACTACCACTTTACCCGTTTGTCCTACTTGATGATCATTCGTAATATAACCTGCATCAACTGCTGCTCTAGATGCACCAATTGCTGCATTAAGTTTATCCGCAATATCACTTATTAATTTGAAATTTTCGCCATTTTGCATTCCTCTGCCACCAGAAATAACTATTCTAGCTGTTCCAAGCTCTGGTCTGTCTGACTTAACTTCTTCTTTCTTTAGAAATTTAGTTGATGAACTAGCTTCTGCTGGATCAGATTTTGTAATTTCAGCAGATCCACCACTCTTATCAGCAGGGTCAAACGACGTCGGTCTAATAGTAACACATTTTTTTTTGTCATTACTTTTAACCGTAGCAAAAGCATTTCCTGCATAAATTGGTCTTAAAAAAGTATCTTCAGAAATAACTTTAATTATATCGCTCACTTGCGAAGTATCTAGTAATGCTGCAATTCTTGGCATTAAATTTTTACCAAATGTATTTGCTGAGCTTACAATATGTGAATAACTTTCTGCATGCTTAATTATTGCTGCTGTATAATTTTCAGCAATGTAGTTTTCATAAATTTCATTATCAACGTGAATAACTTTTTTTACATTTGGAACTTCAGATAAAGATTTTGCAACATCATCAGCTTGATGACCTAAAACCAAAACATGAAGATCCTCATTTATTTGAGAAGCTGCAGTTATAGCATTATAGGTAAATGGTCTAACCTCTTTATTATTATGTTCTGCAATTAATAATACTGACATTTAAATTACCTTAGCCTCATTTTTTAATTTTTGCACTAATTCTTCTACACTAGCGACTTTTATTCCAGCTTTTCTTTTTGGTGGTTCTTCAACTTTAATTTGTTCGATTCTAGGATTAATATCAACTCCTAAATCTGAAGCATTTAACTGTTCTATTGGTTTTTTCTTAGCTTTCATAATATTTGGAAGCGAAGCATATCTTGGTTCATTTAGTCTTAAATCACATGTAACAATAGCTGGAACATTTACTTCAATAGTTTCTAAACCTTCATCAATTTCACGAGTTACTTCTAATGCATTATCTTTAACTTCAATTTTCGATGCAAAAGTTGCTTGAGGCCAATTTAATAAAGCTGCAAGCATCTGACCAGTTTGATTGCAATCATCGTCAATTGCTTGTTTTCCCATAAACACCAAATCAGGATTTTCTTTTTCTACAATTTTTTTCAAAATTTTTGAAACTGCTAATGGCTCTATCACATTATCAACTTTGACATGTATTCCCCTATCCGCTCCAACAGCTAATGCTTTTCTAACAGTTTCTTGAGCTTTTTCTTCACCGATTGTAATTGCAACTATTTCTTTAGCTTTGCCAGCCTCTTTAATTTTTACTGCTTCTTCTATTGCATTATCATCCGGTGGATTTGTTGACATTTTAACGTTGTCAGTAACAACACCAGAACCATCTTCTTTAACTCTTATTTGAACGTTGTAATCAATAACTCTTTTAACTGCGACTAATATTTTCATTAAGCTCTTAATAAATTGTTTTCTGGATCGTAAGGACTTTCATCTAAAATTGTAGCATCATATTTCTCACCTAATATTTCAATTTTAAGTTTTTGTCCAACATTTGCTAATTCTGGTTTAACCATTCCTAATGCTAATGATTTTCCAATTCTAAAACCAAAATCTCCTCCTGTAGCTCTTCCTATAACACTTCCATTTTCATAAATGGGGTTGTTGCCTAATACATCTGCATCTTTTGGATTGTGAACCTCCAAGGTAACAAGTTTGTTATCAAAACCTTTTTCTCTCCACTTGTTCAATGCTTCAAGTCCAATAAAACTTCCTTTATTAGGATGTATAAATCTATCAAGACCGCTTTCATAAGGTGAGTATTCTATTGATAGTTCTGTTCCAACCAATTTATACGATTTTTCTACTCTCAAACTATTCATTGCTCTAATACCATATGGCTTTAGTCCAAGATCTTGCCCTGCTTCCATAAGTTTATCAAAAATGTGATTTTGATATTCAATTGGATGATGAAGTTCCCATCCTAATTCACCAACAAAATTAACTCTCATGGCATTAACTGGTGCGTACCCTACATCAACCATTTTTGCACTTAGCCATTTAAAGTTTTCATTTGTAAAATCATCTTTTGAAACTCTTTGCATTAACTCTCTTGCTTTTGGACCTGAAACAACCAAAACTCCATTACTATTAGTTAAATTTTCAAACTGTACTGAACCATCTGAAGGCATCCATTTTAAAATCCAATCATGATCTAATCTTTGGAAAGCTCCTGCTGATACTAAATAAAAGCTATCATGTGACTCTCTCATAATAGTAAATTCAGAATGAACTCCGCCTTTAGTATTTAAAGCGTGACATAAATTAATTCTTCCAACTTTTTTTGGTAATTTGTTTGCAACTAAATTATCTAAAAATTCCTCAGCACCAGGTCCTTTAATTCTACATTTTGCAAATGCAGTCATATCCAAAAGACCAACATTTTCTTTTACGTTTTTGCATTCTTTTTCCATTGCATTGAACCATTTTGATCTTCTAAATGACCAATCATCTTTTTGCTCCATTCCATCAGTTGCAAAAAAGTTAGGTCGTTCCCATCCAAATTTTTGACCAAATACCGCTCCTAAATTTTTCATTCTGTCATAACATGGCGCTGTTCTTAATGGTCTTGCTGCTGGTCTTTCTTCATCAGGAAAGTGAGTTATGAAAACGTGACTGTAGGCTTCTTCATTTTTAGCTTTTAAATATGATTTAGAGCAATAATCTCCATACCTTCTTGGTTCAACACCAAGCATATCAATTGTGGGTTCACCATCTACGATCCATTCAGCAAGTTGCCATCCTGCTCCACCTGCTGCAGTGATACCAAAGCTATGACCTTCATTTATCCAAAAATTTTTTAATCCCCAAGCAGGACCAACAATTGGGTTACCATCAGGTGTATAACAAATTGCACCGTTATACACTTTCTTAACTCCCACTTCTCCAAACGCAGGGACTCTATGTATTGCACCTTCAATGTGTGGAGCCAATCTATCCAAATCTTCCTGAAATAATTCATATTCAGAATCTTTCGATGGTCCATCTACATAACAAGCTGGTGCACCATCTTCATATGGTCCTAAAATTAATCCACCTGCTTCTTCTCTCATATACCATCTACTATCACTATCCCTTAAAACTCCCATCTCTGGTAATCCATTTTTTTTTCTTTTTTGAATTTCTGGATGGGGTTCAGTAACAATGTATTGATGTTCTACTGGAATAACTGGAATATCTAATCCAACCATCTTTCCAGTTTGTCTTGCAAAATTTCCTGAACAAGAAATAATATGTTCACATTCTATGGATCCTTTATCTGTTTCAACAACCCATCCATCTTTAGTTTGTTTCATTCCAACAACATTTGTATTTCTATAAATTTCTGCTCCTCTATTTCTTGCACCTGTTGCAAGTGCTTGAGTTAAATCTGCTGGTTGAATATATCCATCTTCAGGGTGTTGTATTGCACCAACTAAATCTGATGTATTACATAATGGCCATATTTCCTTAACTTGATCTGGAGTTAAAAATTTAACATCAACACCTATTGTTTGAGCAACACCAGCGTATTGAAAGTATTCATCCATTCTATCTTTAGTGCTTGCTAATCTAATATTTGATACAACGCTGAAACCTACGTTCTTGCCTGTCTCTTCTTCTAAAGTTTTATACAAATTGACAGCATACTTATGAAGTTGTCCCACAGAATAACTCATATTAAATAGTGGTAATAAGCCAGCTGCATGCCAAGTTGAGCCTGAAGTTAGTTCCTTTCTTTCAATTAAAACAACATCTGACCAACCTTTTTTTGCTAAGTGATAGAGTGCGCTAACCCCTACTACTCCACCACCAACTACAACAACTTTTGCTTTGGATTTCATTATCAGATTCCTACTAAATTTTAATTACTAACGAAACAAAATTCTATTATTCATCATCTGCGTCACGCCAGCCCATTCTGAACATTAAATAAGCGGCAACTATAACGGAAATTGTACCTACTACCATGCCAATATTAATCCCAACTTCACTTCCCCAAAAATACCATCCAAGTTGAGTGGACGAAATTGTTGGAAAGCATAATATAAACATTAGAATTGCGTACCTAATATACATTGGAGGCTTTTTCATTATATTGATGATCCCATTGGTATTGGTTGTGAAACTGCTGTTGTTAGCCAGCAATCTAAAAGATTGCCTTCTTTATTATTCTTTTCAACTTTCCATTTAAATTTAAAATATTGTTTGTCCTTATCCAGGACAACAACTTCATAAGTTGCCATTGTACTTGATTTGTAAATTTCAGTTACTGTATTTTCTTTGTGATCAATCAGCATCGAGTATGAAACCCCTTTTAACATTCTTTTAAATCTATCTAATGGACCTGTCATCCTTTGATTATTTGGATGTGCAAATTCCCATGTTTGCTCAATCCCTCTATCTTTATATGGACTGTCATTTTTCATTAACGCCTTTAATTGAATTAAAACAACTTGTTTTGGATCTATATTCGCACTTGGTTTTAAAACATCAGCAAATGAAGAATTAAAATAAAAAAATGTAATTAAAAAAAATAAAATTTTGGATTTCATATTTTAAATTTATCTTAAATTTAAAATGAAATAAAAGGTCTTAATATCACACTTAATAATTTGATATTATATAGTTTTGAATAATCTATCGTATTCGTTTTTAATACATTTATTAGAGATATAATAAATTTTATTTTGAGAGACTAATTTAGCTGCATTTTCGTTGTGAATTCCTAATTGCAACCATAATACATTTGCACCAATTTCTATTGTTTGTTTTGCTATTTCCTCAGCCTCCTCACTAGGTCTAAAAACATTAACAATTCCAACATGATCTTTAATATCCGTTAGTTTTTTATAAACTGGTTCACCATGTATAATTTTATTATCTGTTACTGGATTAACAGGAAAAACTTTGTAACCTGTATTTCTTAAATATTTCATTATTATATTGGAAGTTTTTTTTGAGTCTGGGCTTGCTCCAACAATTGCTATCGTTCGATAACTTAAATAAAGTTCTTTTATCTTTTCATCTACAAGTGTTGTATCCATAATTTAATTTAAATTTTAAGATCAAGTCGAGGTTTCCAAAATGGTCTGAAGAGTTCAATTTTTGGACATCTATTCATAACTACTTTTAAACCTGCATCTTCAGCAATTTTTGCTGCATCATGATTAATTACACCTATTTGTCCCCATAATACTTTTGCTCCAATTGATATTGCCTCTTCAGCGATTCCATAAAGATCCTCGGATTTTCTAAATACTTCGACCATATCAACAGGTCTATCGATAGCCGATAAATTTGGATAAACTTTTAAATTTCTGATTTCCTTTATACCTGGTTTAGGATTTACAGGTATCATGTCATAACCAGTTTCGTGCAAAACTCTTAATACACCATAGCTAAATTTGGTTTTGTCTGGGCTAGCACCAACCATAGCAATTGTCTTAACTGAGCTTAAAATATCTTTTAAATATTCAGCGCTATAAGGTTCATTGTGGTTCATCTTTATTTTTTTTTTCCTTTTTACTCGCGATATCTGCTTTTAATTCATGAGGTTCTAAAGGGTCTAGGAAAGGATTTCGATACAATTTATCATGACTTTCAACTCCTATCTCAATTGTGCAATCTGTTTTTGCTTTAGCAACACATAAAATAATATATCCATCATTTATTTGTCTGTTATTTAAAGCAACTTGAGAACGTTGATCCACTTCTCCATTAATTAGTTTAGCTGCACATGTAATACATCCTCCATACTGACATCCGTAAGGAAGATCAACCCCTTGATCTCTCAATTCATTTAATAAAGGTTTTTTTCCAGTTACTTCAAATGCACTATTATTTCTGTTTGAGATTGTAATCTTTGTCATAGCCAGATATCACTTGTGCAATCTCCACCAGGATATCTACTTTCATGGCATCTACTAGGTCCATTTGGTTCTTTACCAAAATCAACAATAAAATCTTTATTAATTTTCATTCCCCCATTTTCAACATCACAATCAATCATAATCATTGCTCCACCCTGCTTTCTTATTTCAGGATAAAATTGATTATCCCAAGTAGAAAATAACGATGTTGTTACATACATCCTTTTACCATCTAAAGATAATTGATACATTTGGGGTCCACCAGCAATTTTAACGCCATTTACTTCTGGAGCCTTTCCTAATAATCCACCCATCCAAACTTGACCAGTTAATTTTGGTTTGTGTGGATCTGAAATATCGTATTGTCTCATATCTCCATGAAGCCAATTATTTATATAGAGATATTTATCATCCATAGAAACTAATATCGCTGACATAACTCCAGGCACTGGGATTGGCCAATCAGGATGAGGTTCATTTTCAACATCAATTATTTTTTCCCATTCCCATTTTCCATCTTTTGATTTCCAAAAATGAATTAC
>CACIRJ010000017.1 GCA_902588975.1 uncultured Pelagibacteraceae bacterium
ATGGGTCCAGAATCTCTTAACCATATTCTATCAGTTTTAATATAGTGGAAGTTGATATTTTTAATTTTATTAAGTTTTATTAATTTTTTTATATTTTTTATATTTTTGCTAACGATTAAGTTAATTTTTTGATTTTTTGAAATTTTTTTTATAATCTTTAAAATTACTTCAGGAATAAATTGATATAATCCAGGCCAATCATTTTTATTATAAGGCCAAGCAATCCAAACTGAATTTTGAGGCTCCCATTCAGCCGGCATTCTAAATCCATTAAAGCTTTCATTCATCTGCAGGATTTTTTAGTATGCCTTTATAAAAATCGATTCTTCTATCTCTTAAAAAAGGCCAATGCTCTCTGGCTGAATCAATTTTTTTATAGTTTATTTCACGAATTAAAATTTCTTCTTTTTTATTCCCAAGTTTTCCAATTATTTGCCCACTAGGATCTATGATCATCGAGTTTCCCCAGAATTCTATTTTCTTCTTACCTTTTTTTTCTGTTCCAACTCTATTTATAGCAACCACATAAGTACCATTTGCTATTGCGTGAGATTTTTGCATTGTTATCCAAGAGTCTAGTTGAGATTTTCCAAATTTTTTTTTCTCTTTAGGATGCCATCCAATAGCAGTAGGGTAAAAAATTATTTGTGCACCTTTAAGTGCAGTCAATCTTGCAGCTTCTGGAAACCATTGATCCCAACAAATTAAAGGTCCAATTTTACCAAATTTTGTTTTAACAGATTTAAAACCTAAATCTCCAGGAGTAAAATAAAATTTTTCATAATAACCAGGATCATCTGGTATATGCATTTTTCTATATTTCGATAAAATTTTACCTTTCTCGCTAATAACGATACTAGTATTATGATAGAAGCCATGTGTTTTTTTTTCAAATAATGAAATCATTAATACTATTTGTAAATCTTTGGCTAATTCACAAAATATTTTTGTAGTTTTGCCAGGTATTTTTTCCGCTAGTTTAAAGTTGGAATGACTTTCTGTTTGACAAAAATAATTTGATAAAAATAGTTCTGGTACACAAATTATTTTAGCTTTTTTTGATGCTGCTTTTTTTATATTTTTAATAGCTGAATTTATATTTTTTTGAATATTATCTGAAATTTTACTTTGAATAATTCCAATTTTTACTTTTTTGATCATCAATCAAAATATTTTGGAAAAGTTTTTTCTGATTCTATTTTTCCACTCTCCAGTATGATAGGCGTCACTTGCTATTAATGGTAAAACACTTGTAGCTTCAGCAAATACCATTTGTTCTTTGGTAGTATCAACCTTACCCCATGAACTTGCTTCTTTTAATGTTGAACTACTGCAAGCTCCATCTCTTGAGTCAGCAACAGTAATTTGTATTGCATATTTGTGCATATCTACATTTTTTCCCAAAAGTTCAGCACAAATTACCGTATCTTGTATAAAGTTTTTAGGAACTCCACCACCAATCATAAATAATCCCGACCCTTTAGATTTAATTTTAATCTCTGTTAATTCTCTAAATTCTCTAATTGAGTCTATTGTAATATGATTTTTTGGATTTCTCTCTTGATGCATGACTAATCCAAAACCTGCACTTGAGTCTGTAAATGCAGGACAGAATATAGGTACATCGTTATCAAAAGCTGTTTCAATTAAAGAACCTTTCTTTTTAGAATTAGTTTTTAGATATTTGCCAATCTCTTTAATAAATTCTCTCGATGTGTAAGACTTCGGCTCAAGTTTGTCTGCTATTTCTCCTATTGTTTTATCACAAACCTGGAGCTCCTCTTCATCGATGTAAGTATCATAAATCCTATCTATATAATTGTCTCTAAGTTCATTATCATTTTGATATTGTGATCCTTGGTAATGTTTAAATCCAAGCGCTTCAAAAAAATCCATATCTATTATAGATGCTCCAGTTGCTACAATTGCATCTACCATGTTGTATTTAACCATATCTCTATAAATATGCATACATCCAGCGGCAGAAGTAGACCCTGCAAGAGTTAAGAATATTGTACAATCTTTATCTTTAAGCATTTCATTATATATCTTGGATGCATTAGCAGTTTCTCTTGAAACAAAAGACATTTTTTCCATAGAAGATATAATTTTTCTAGAGTCAAAAGATGTAATATCAATATGTTCAACCTCTTTACTTAAAAAGTCTTTTTTTCTGTTATGATTAAGATTTTTTGTATCTGACATTATGCAACAAGAAACTCTTTATTTGTTTCTTTGTCATACATCGTCATTATCGGATCATCACAAACTTCGTAAATACTATCAGAATAATATCCATTAAATTGAGTTCTAAATGTCAATCCGTATGCTCCTAATTGACCTAATTCAATGTAATCACCTTCTTTAATATTATTAGGTAGAATAAAAGGTCCCTTCATATAATCCATGCTATCACATGTTGGTCCATAAAAATCAAATGAGGTTAATTTTTTTGATATAATTCTTCCACTTGTAATTATCCTTGATGGATAAATTATATTAGGCACACCTGCATCAAATAAAGTTCCGTATGTTCCATCATTAATATATAGCTTTTGTTTTTTTCTTAAGTTTACTCTCACAATTGTCGAACCACTTTCTGCAACAATTGCTCGACCTGGCTCACATATAATTTCTGGTTTTTTTTCTAATTTTAATTTATTTAATGAATTTTTTATTTCCTCAAAATAAGAGTCTAATGATTGAGGAACTAAGTCAGGATAGATTGTTGGAAATCCTCCACCTATATTTATAACATCTGGAACTATTTTTGTTTTTTTTATTATATATTTAATTTCATTAATCCCTTTTGAATAGGATATTGGATGCATACATTGCGAACCCACATGAAAACTTAATCCTATTTTTTTTGCATACTGTTTTGTTAATCTATAAAGCCCTATTGCTTCAGAAGTTTGTGCGCCAAATTTTTTAGATAAATCTATTTCTGCGTGTTCATTAGAAACTGCAACTCTCACAAATAACTCTAAATCCTTAGCTTGATTAGTACTATTAAGAATTTTTATTAATTCATCTTTTGTATCTATTGAAAAAGTCTTAATATTATATTTGAAATATGCTTCGTTTATACTTTCCTTACTTTTTACAGTATGCATGTAGGAGCATCTTGCATCTGGGCTAACACTTCTAATTGCCTCAACTTCTTTAATTGAGGCGATATCAAAATCATTAATTCCGCTTTCCACGATAGTTTTTAATACTAATGGATGTGGGTTGGTTTTAACTGCATATAGGATTTTACCAGGAAATTTATTCTGAAAAAATTTAGAAGCTATATTTATAGAATCTCTTCTAATACAATAAACAGGTTCTGTTGGTTTCAGCTGATTAACTAATTTATCAACTGATTTAAATTTTTGCATTTAAAGCTCCAAAAAAAATTTAACAAAAAAAACCGGCATAACTGCTATGCAAGTTTATATAAAACGAGCATTTATGCTGAAAATGAGTCAATGTAAAGTAAAAATGTACCCTTGAAATAATTTAGAATGTTTCCATATAAGGACCATGCCGGAAACAGAAGTATTAAAAAAAATAACGGAATTTGAGGATAAATCTCTACTTATAGTAGATGATGATAACCCTTTTAGAGAAAGACTAGCTCGAGCAATGGAGAAAAAGGGCTTTTCTGTTTCACAAGCAGAGGGTGTAAAAATTGGAATAGAGTCAGTGAAATCAAAAAAACCTGCTTTTGCAGTTGTTGACTTGAGACTAAACGATGGAAACGGACTAGAAGTTGTAAAAGAAATCCAAAAAAATAACTCAGAGAGCAGAATAGTGATGCTTACTGGCTATGGAAATATACCAACTGCAGTAGCTGCCATTAAAGAAGGTGCAATAGACTATTTGGCTAAACCAGCAGATGCAGATGACGTCGAAAAAGCACTTTTAGCTGATCCAAATAAAAAAGCTGCTCCACCAGAAAATCCAATGTCCGCTGATAGAGTTAAATGGGAACATATCCACAGAGTTTTTGAATTATGTAACAGAAATGTATCTGAGACTGCAAGAAGACTTAAAATGCATCGAAGAACACTTCAAAGAATTCTATCAAAAAGATCTCCAAGGTAATTCTAAATATATTTTCTAAGTTTAATAATTTTATTAACTAAAAATGTTAGTAATAATATCTTAAATAATTCAGCATAAAGAAATGGGTAAACACCCAATTCTAATATTGGTTTATCCCAACCGATTAAATTTCCAAGCCACAAAATACCCAAAATATATATTACTGATGTTGCAATTGTAATTTTTAAAAAATTTAATATATGGTTTTTATCATATTTAAATATGCCTGCTATCAGACATGCAAATATAAAACCTATTAAATATCCCATTGTGGGACCAACAAAATAAGCTAATCCTATTCCTTTTTCTGGTGAGTTAGAAAATACCGGTAATCCCATAATTCCTTCTATCAAATAAAAAACTACCGAAAGTACCCCGACTTTATATCCAAGGGAAATTCCTAAAAACAAAACTATAAATGTTTGCATAGTCATAGGAACTGGATAAAAAGGTATTTTAATTTTTGCAGATATTGTCAATAAAATAGAACCTATTAATGCAAATATTATGATTTTAATTATTTTATTATTAGAAATTGAATTTACTAATTCCATTAGCTTTAAATTACTATTTTAATAAAGTTTAATCCACTAATATTTATTAACAGGATGTTTTATTCTTACTATAATAAGTCAATTTATTATAAATTAAATTATGGATAAAATTAAAAAAACAGATCATTTCTATCTTATTGATGGGTCCGGATACATATTTAGAGCCTATTATGCATTGCCACCATTAACACGAAAAAGTGATGGTTTGCCAGTAGGAGCAGTAAGTGGATTTTGTAACATGCTGTTTAAATTATTAGAGGACTCTAAATCTAGCGAAAATTTAGAAAAACCAACTCATTTTGCAGTAATCTTTGACTCTGCAAGAAAGAATTTTCGAAACGAAATATATTCAGATTATAAAGGAAATAGGTCTGATGCTCCCGATGATCTAATTCCACAATTCGATTATATTAGAAAGTCAGTATTAGCATTCAATTTACCCTCTATAGAAATGTTAAATTACGAGGCTGATGATTTGATAGCCACCTATGTAGAGCAAATATTAGACGAGGGTGCAAAGGTTACAATTGTATCATCTGACAAAGATTTAATGCAACTTTTCAAAAAAAAGGTTCGTATATACGATCCAATGAAGAATAAATTTATATCTAATGACGATGTAATCAATAAATTTGGGGTTGGTCCGGATAAAGTAATTGATGTTCAATCACTAGCAGGGGATAGTACAGACAATGTACCTGGTGTTCCAGGTATTGGTGTAAAAACAGCAGCAGAATTAATTAAGGAATATGGAAATTTAGAAAACCTTCTCAAAAACGCAAATAAAATAAAACAGAATAAAAGAAGAGAAACACTTTTAGAAAATAAAGATAAGGCTCTGTTAAGTAAAAAACTGGTCACATTAAAAAATGATGTTCCGGTGAAAGACAAATTAACTGACTTTGTTCTAAAAAAAGTAGACGTAGACAAGTTATACAATTTTTTGAGAGAAATGGAATTTAATAGGTTATTGAGTTCGGCAATTTCGACGTATGGTCAATCCAAATTTAGTGATGAAATAGAAGTCAAAAAAGAAACATCTAAAATATCAAAAGATAAATATGTTTTGATAAAAAATTTATCTGAAATAAAAGATTGGATGCAAGAAGCCGAAGAAGCTGGTGAATTTTCTATTGATACTGAAACAGATTCTCTTGACCCACATCAGGCAAATTTAGTTGGTATCTCAATTTCTAGCAAAATAGGTAAAGCTTGTTACATTCCAACAGGTCATATTGATAAAAATAATCTAAATGAAAAAGATGTTTTGAGAATTTTAAAACCATATTTAGAGGATAAAAGTTTAAAAAAAATTGGGCAAAATATTAAATTCGATTACATAATATTTCGTAAAAGGGATATAGATATTCAAAGCATGGAAGATACAATGTTGATGTCATACGTTTTAGATGCTGGGAAAAATAGACATAATATGGATACCCTTTCAGATATTCATCTTGGTCACAAAACAATTAAATATAAAGATCTTGTTGGATCTGGAAAAAAAGAAATTAAATTCAGCCAAGTAGAGTTAAATATCGCAAAAGATTATGCGGCAGAAGATGCTGATATAACTTACCGTTTATATAAAATATTTTTGAAATCACTTAAATCAGAAAAATTACTAAATATTTATGAAATTTTCGAAAAACCTTTAATTAAAATTTTAGCATCAATGGAAATCAATGGCATAAAATTGGATAATAATTTTCTTAAAAAATTATCTGTTAAGTTTGAAAAAAAACTTCAAGATTTAGAAAAACAAATTTTTAAAATTTCAAAAAAAAAATTTAATATTGCATCGACTAAACAGTTGGGTGAAATAATGTATAATGACCTCAAAATTGCATCGTTAAAAAAGACTAAAAAAGGGAGTTTTGCAACTGGTGCAGCAGTTCTAGAGGATTTAGCTTACAAAGGGAATGAATTTCCTAAATTGGTTTTAGAATGGAGGCAATCTAGTAAATTGAAAAATACATATTCAGATTCTTTGCCAGAGCATTTAAATCCCAATACAAAAAGAGTGCATACATCTTTTCTGTTAGCAGCAAC
>CACIRJ010000018.1 GCA_902588975.1 uncultured Pelagibacteraceae bacterium
CAACTCATACTGATATAAATAAATTTAATACATATCATCATACAATATTAGAATACATAAAAAATAATTTAGGACCAAAATATAAATTTAGAAATTACAAAATATCTGGACCAAATTTTACTAAAATTGAATTTCATATTAAAAAATTCAAAAATGAAAAGAAAACTGATTATATAAAATCAAAGTCCACAATTACATTTACGATATTTTCAATGAAAAAAGAAAATATAAATTTTGTAAGTAACAAAATAAATAATTCTTACCCACACATTATGCATGCTTTAAATTCATTGGAATTAATTAATTATATCTCATTAATCGATTCAAGGATTAGTGTAATGTGCGAAAATATAATTTTTTTATCAAAAACTGATCAAACAGGAGTGTGCAATGATATAGCTGTCAAGATGGACTCTATCAGATTATTTTTGTCCAATATTAACCCTAATTATGTTAACTCAAAAAGTATATCTAAAGAAAATCTAAATGATTTAAATGGAATTGTAAAAGCATCTAAGGAATTAAAATCTTTAGTAAAAGAGAATGACTATTTGATTATTAATTATCCGTTATTTTATGAGGAAATAATTAAATTATTAGAAAATATGGATCGTGTTACTCCAGAAAATATAATTTTGAAAAATAAAGATAAATTTAAACTTATAAACTTAGAGTCTAAAAATAATTATTTTGAAAGTAGTTATGCTAATAAAATATTTGTTTATCTAAATTTATTCTTAATTTTATTAATTTTTATCTTTTTTTATTTAAAAAATTTACTAAATAGATGATGAAAATTTATTTTAAATTTCTATTAAATTATATTTTAAGATTATTTGATTTAGAAATTGTTTCCAGGGATAGACAAAAAATTGCTTATAGTTTCGATTTTGATTACCAAAAATTTTTCGGTTCTTTAAAGAACATTACTATATTTGATATTGGAGCTAATAAAGGTCAATCAGTAAATAGATTTAAATCATTATTCATAAATTCAATGATTCACAGTTTTGAACCAGATTTAAATGCTTTTAACGAAATGAAATCAAAATACTCAAATTTAAAAAATGTTTTTTTAAAAATGCGGCAGTTGGAAATGAAAAAAAATCTAAAGAAATTAATATTTATAAACATTCGACTGATAATTCTTTCAAAAATAAAATTGATGAAAATCCAATAAGAAAAGAAATTGTAAATGTTATTAAACTTGATGATTATATTATTGAAAATAAAATAAAAAAAATTCACATACTTAAAATAGATACTCAATCGTATATTGAAGAAATTTTAGAGGGGGCAAAGATATCTCTTGATCAAGGAAAATATGATTTAATAGAAATTGAAATGAATTTGGGAGTATATTATGACCATAAGGAAAGTTTTATCAAGATTGAAAAATATTTAACAAAATATTATTTGGCGGGGATAAATAAAAGTGGCTCAGTATTGGGTGATAAAAAATTTTATTTAGACGTTTTTTATTTAAAAAAGAAAAATTTATAAATTCAAATTTTTTTCTATAAATTTAATTATTTTCCTTACATCGCTATTATCATCAGTTTTTTTTTGGAAAAAAGTATTATTAATTGGAATTGATATTTTCGTTTTATGAAAATCATATAATTTATTAATTATCACTAATGTTTTTACATTTAAGAAAGATGAGACATGTGCAAGTCCCGTTTCATTAGACAATAGTAAATTCATTTTTTTTAGTATTTCTGCAACATAATTTAAATCTTTATTTATAATTAATTTTACATTATTTGATTTGAATTTAAATTTATCTAAAATTTCTTTTTCATATTGTCCAATAAAAATAAAAATTTTACAATTTTTTGCTATTAAATAGTTAATTATTTGTTTAAATTTAATTGCATCCCATCTCTTATCTCCATTTTTTAAATTTGATCCAGGATGAATCCCAATATTTACTTTTGATTTATTAATTTTTATATTTGATTTATTTTTCTCGAAGTATAAATTTAAATCCAATCTAGACCTTTTTTTTTCATCTAATAGCAGTAGGTTTCTGTCAATTTTATGCAAGAATTTGCTTACTCGAATTATTCTGACATTTTTTAATTTAAAAAAAATTTTTTTTTCGGAAAGCAAAATTTTTTTATTAGCGTTTAGTATTATTGATATAATTAATGATTTTAGTGGACTAGAATTATTGCTAAATAATAGTAAATGATAATTATTAAATAACAATTTAAATAAATTTAAAATTAACCTGAAATAACTTGAGTTACAGTAATAGATTTTATTTATTTTTTTTGAGGCCTTTAATGGTTTTATTGAATTATTCTCGAATACTATTATATCAACACTGTTATTTATGTCGGGTAATTTATTAAATGTTGGTGCGAACATAACCATGTCACCAAGTCCATGCATATGGAAAATTAAAGTTTGCATATTTAAATTTTTTATATTTAAACTAATATACAATGGTCTTTTTATTTTGCCAGCCAGGACTTAATAACATCAATACAGTAGATTTCTTAATTAAGGAGCTAATTGTAAAATCTCTAAAATTAAACACAAAAAATATTATATCCCTAAATTCTTTCAAAAATTTAAAGAAACAAAATCAAATAAAACTTAAAAGAATAAATTTTTTTTCAGCAAAACTATCGATGTTGATAAATGGATTTATTTTTTTATTAAAACTAAAAAAAATTATATCTATTTATAAAATTTCACATTTACTATTTGATAGTTATAGTTTTTTTGATTTTTTCTTTTTTACATTTTTAGGAAATAAAAAGATCAAATTAATAATATATTTAAGAATTCCATATGATCAAATATTTGGTTTAAAATTTCTATTTTGGTATTCAATTAATAGGCTTAAGAAGTTTCAGAATATAGAGTTTATTACTGATACTATTAATCTTAAAAAACATTTTAAAAAAAAGTATAAAATTAAATGTCACGTGATACCTATTCCGGGTAAAATAATTAAAAATTCAAGTTTTAAGAAATTTAACTTAAAAAATCTGAAAATTTTGTTTCCAGGTAAATCGCGTGAAGAAAAGGGAATAAATACACTCATTGAACTATTTAGTAAAATTAAAACAAATAATAGAATAACTCTAAAATTTCAAAAAAATAAAAAAATTATTAATGAACTTAAAAATAAAAGTAATTTAAAACTTAGTGTATTATCTAATAATTTATCATATGCTATGTATATTAGATCAATAATAAATTCTGATATTATAATTTTACCTTACACTCATCCTACTTATAAACTTAGATCATCTGGTGTCTTTATAGATGCCATTAAGCTAAATAAAATTGTTATAGTCACAAAAAAAACATGGATGTCTGATATTTTGATGAAGAATAATATTAAAGAATTATATTTACAAAATTGGAATTTTAATGATTTAATCAAAAATCTTATAAATATAAATAGTAAATTTTATAATTTCAAAAATAAATATTCTAAAATGAGAAATAGAATAATTAAAGAGAACTCTGATGAAAAATTTTATAAAGTCATAAAAAAGATAATTTTGTAGGATGAAACCTGAAGTTTCAATCATTACCCCAGTATACAATTCAGATAAATATTTAGACGAGATGATAAATTCCGTAAAAAATCAAACATATAAGAATTGGGAATTAATTCTTATAGATGATTGTTCAACAGATGACTCATTGAAAATTATAAATTTCTATAAAAGTTCAAAAATAAAAGTATTTAAAAATAAAAAAAATATTGGTGCGGGACTCTCAAGAAATTTAGGAATGAAAAAAGCTAAAGGACGATATATAACATTTATAGATAGTGATGATTATTGGCATAGAAATTATTTAAAAAAAACTTTGAATTTCTTAAAAAAAAATGACTTTCATTTTGTATTTGCTTCATATTATTGGGTTAATGAAAGTGGAATTAAAAAAGGAGTGTTCAATGTTCCGGAAAAAGTTGATTATAATTATTTATTAAGAACAAATCCTATATCTTGTTTAACAAGAATGTATGATAAGTTAAGAGTTGGATTAATCTTATCTCCAAAATTAAAAGTTAGACAAGACTATGTATTCTGTCTAAAAATATTGAAAAAAATAGACTTTGCTTACGGACTTAATACTCCTTTAGCATATAGAAGACTTAGACCCAATTCATTGTCAAATAACAAATTTATAAGTGCCAAATATCAATTTCATGTCTATTATAGAATTGAAAAACTTGGTTTAATAAAATCTTTTTATTTTTTATTAAATTGGTTTATCTTGGGATTTCTTAAACATATAAAAAATTATGCAAAAAACTGAGTTAGCAGAAAGATTTGAAAAACACGGTTTAGTCCATCTAGAAAATGTATTAAGTCCTGAACAAATAAATATTTTAAAAAAATTTACTTTAGATAATTTAAAAGAAAACCATAATAAATCATTTTTCTTGACTTCGAAATCAAATCATAAAATATCTGATTTTTTCAAACAAAACGAAGAAATCTCCAAAAAAATAAACTCAGTAATTTATGATTTATCAAAAGAATTAAAATTAAAAAATTTCCAAGATAAAAAAATATATTCTGTTCTCAGGGTATTACATAATAAAAGAATAAAAAAAGAATCGTATAATTTTCACTTTGACGCTCATGTTATAACTTTACTCGTACCTATAATAATACCCAATAGAGAAAATAGTGATAATGGCCATTTATTAATTAGTCCTAATTTAAGAAAAACTACAAATTCAATATTAAAAAATATTATAGAAAAATTATTTTATCAATTTATTCTAAAGAGTTTTAACAGAAAAAAATTTGCTCTTAAACTTTTGAAACTAAAAAAAATTATATTAAAGCCTGGGTCTCTATTAATATTTAATGGATTTAGAAGTTTACATGGAAACTTAGAAATTGATGAAAAAGATACGCGAGCTACACTTTTGATACATTTTTATGATCAATTCCATAATTCTAAACTTGTTCAAATGAACAGAGATATAAGAATTAAAAAGGAGAAATTAATCATTAAGAGAAATTCTCAAAATGGTTGAATCAATAATAATTTATATATCGATTTCAATATTTTCCATTTTAATTTCTATAAATTTATATAAAAAGTTAAAAATTTTAGACTTCCCTAATTCTAGAAAAATTCATACTTATCCAACTCCTTTAAGTGGTGGATTTGCAATTTTAATATTTATTACTTTTTTATTTATTTATTATTTATTAAATTTTGAAGATCTTACAACAATATCAGTCTTTCTTTACAGTTGCATACTTGGTTTATATCTTATTGGATTATTGGATGATTTATATCATTTGAATGCAATCAAAAGAATATTTTTTACATCATGTATTTATTTATTTTTCTTTTCCAATGATATTTTTACAGATGGTGATAATTTTCTTTTAATAAATAACTTAATTCTAATTTTTAAAAATTTAGAGGTTAGTTTAAATTTTATTCAATCTATTATTTTTACAATATTCTGTTTATTGTGTTTGCAAAATGCAATAAATATGATCGATGGACTAAATGGTTTATCCAGTTTGGTACTGATCATAATAAATTCCTTTGTACTCTTTTTGTCTAAAGATTCAATTTTTATAGAAATCAACAAAATATTGATAATTTTTCTAGTGATTTATTTTTTATTTAATCTAAATGGAAAACTTTTTTTTGGAGAATCTGGAATTTATATAGTTTCTTTTTTAACATCATTGTTAATTATTTTTGGCTACAAGAAAGGATATTTTTATTTAGAACAAATAATTTTACTTCTGCTAATCCCAGGAATTGATATGATTAGAGTTACAATACACCGTATAATAAATAAAATAAGTATCTCAAAACCTGATAAAAATCATTTACATCATAAATTAATAAAAAACTTTGACTCTAATACTTCTTTGATCATAGTTGTTCTATTAATTTTACCAACAAATTTAATTTCGATTTTCTTAAGTGAATTCATTTTTCTACTAATTCTAATAAATATTTTTGCATATTTTTTTGCCATTAATTATTCAAAAAATAAATATGACACTAAATAAATATCTTAATTTAAATAATTATTTTTTAATACTTTTATTGATCTTTCCTTTATCAATGATAATTGGTCAAGCTGCTATCAGCATCAATTATTTTTTAATTTTT
>CACIRJ010000019.1 GCA_902588975.1 uncultured Pelagibacteraceae bacterium
AAAAATTTAATAAAAAAACTCTAGAATTAGATTTCTTACAAGACAATGTTGAGGGCACAGACACAGTTATGAAAATTAATGTTTCTAAAACAGTAAATATTAACAATTTTGAAGAGAGCCCGCTTGATATAAATTTTTATTATTTAGATGACTCAAATAAATGGGCTAAAGCTCCAGCAAAAATTTATTATTTTGATGATGCTTTATTATGTGATGAAGTATTGAAAATGAAATGTGTTGATGGTGGAATTGTATTTTATGTAGATTTATTTGATTATGGATTTACATTTACAAATTTAGAGAAAAAATCTATTGGAAATACTGTTACATCTCAAGGTGGTTATCATTTAGTCCATGTTTATCAAGTTCAACAGGGGGATATTTCTTTCAAACAAGGTAAAATGTCTTTTAGAAGTAATGACAGAGACAAACCATTATACAGAATACTTAAAATATCTGATGATGATAATTTTATTGCTAAATTAGAAAATGATCTTGGTCAGCAAGAACAGAAAAAATCTGCTGCTTTAGATCAGCCTGTAGATAAAACAAAAGGGGGATATAAAGATTTCTTTTTTGATATGAATTTAGATCAAATTGGATCAACAGTTTTAAAAGTTTGTCCAGAGTCAAAATTTTCAGATAAAGATGTATTGGGAGGTAAAACAGAGTATTGGACTGCTGAAAAATGTATCAGTTTTGCTGGCGAAAAGAAAAATATTGAATTTCACTTTAGTAAAGAAAATGGAAAAGTTGAAAAAATAGAGATAGGTGTAGATAACATAATGACAGGTATGACTATGGCGACTTATTTTAGTAAAGATCAATCAGGGATAGCTCAATATGATCAGGTCGTAGCTCTATTTTTAAAATCTGAAAAATATTCATTGGTACGTTTTCCAACAAAAGTTGAAATAGATTTGTTTAATAAAGAAGACGCTTTTGCTGCTCTTGATGGAAAAGTAAGATTAAATACAATTTTTAAAAACAATCAAACAGGCAATCTAGTTAACTATACAGCATGGAAAAATTCATTAGATGGACTAAACTTTTTCACATACTTTGATTTACAATATTTTTCAAGCGATGGGTCTAAAAAGTTTATGAATGAAAGTCAAAAAGGCCAAGCTAAATCTGACGATATTTAATGAAATTAATATCAATACTTTTATTTTCGTAGAGATAAAAAAAAAGGCGAGTAAAAACTCGCCTTTTTAAAATTCGTAGGTACGAAAAGGGTGTTACATGTCCATACTGCCCATATTATTGATCTATTTGGTGATTATTTTTTAAACTTAATTGGTGGACCAAATTTGTTCTTTTTGTTTTCACCCTCAGTTGCGTGCCAAATGATTAATAATATTCCACCTATTATAGTAATCCAAAGCAATTGCCACCAACCAGATTTATTTATGTCATGAAGTCTTCTTGCTGCCACTGAAATTGATGGAATTATTAAAGCAACTGAAAATATTAAATTAATTGGTCCATTTTCTTCATATGGATAACCTAAAATCATTACATCAATTATTATGGTTATGATTCCACCGAGAAATCCAAATAAAACAAAAAACCAAAATTCAGACCTTGATGCTCTACCTGAAAAAACAGCAAATTTGTTAAAACATGTTTTAATTGAAGTTTGAAAATTCATAACTCAAAGTATCATCTTATACTTTGAATTCAATATTAAGTATCTTAAAACTTATAAAAAAAAGGTGAAGCAAAGTACATTGAACATACATTGTAAATACATTGTTACATTTATTAAGAGGGGCAAAAAAAAAGGGCAGTATTAACTGCCCTTTTTGAATATTTAATTAGGTAGAAATTTTTACATTCCCATTCCACCCATGCCGCCCATACCACCCATTCCTCCAGGAGGCATACCAGCTGCACCAGCGTCTTTTTCATCTGGTTTATCTGCTATCATGGCTTCAGTTGTTACTAACAATCCAGATATAGAAGCAGCATCTTGAAGTGCTGTTCTTACAACTTTAACTGGATCAATAATACCTTCTTTAAACATATCAACATATTGCTCTGATTGTGCATCGTAACCATTGCTAGGTTTGTTGGTTTCTAATAATTTACCAACAACTACTGATCCATCAACACCTGCATTTGTTGTGATTTGTCTAATAGGTGCTTGTAAAGCGCTTTTGACAATTTCTACTCCCGCTTTTTGATCATCACCTTTTACTTTTAGACTATCAAGTTCTTTTGAAGCATAAAGCAATGCACATCCACCACCAACAACAATACCTTCTTCAACTGCTGCTCTAGTAGCGTTTAATGCATCCTCAACTCTATCTTTTCTCTCTTTAACTTCAACTTCTGTAGCACCACCAACTTTGATTACAGCTACACCACCTGCTAGCTTAGCAAGTCTCTCTTGTAGTTTTTCTCTATCATAGTCTGATGTTGTTTCTTCGACTTGAGCTTTGATTTGAGCACATCTTGCTTCAATGTCAGATTTCTTACCTGCTCCACTTACAATTGTACTATTTTCCTTATCAACTTTTACACGTTTTGCAGATCCAAGATCATTAAGTTTAACATTTTCAAGTTTAATTCCTAAATCCTCAGAGATAACCTGTCCACCTGTAAGAATTGCTATATCTTCCAACATAGCTTTTCTTCTATCTCCAAAACCTGGAGCTTTTACAGCTACAACTTTTAGACCACCTCTCAGTTTATTAACAACAAGTGTTGCGAGCGCTTCACCCTCAACATCTTCTGAGATAATCATTAATGGTCTACCTGCTTGAACAACTGCTTCTAAAAGTGGAACCATTGGTTGAAGATTTGTTAATTTTTTCTCGTGAAGAAGAATTAGAGGATTTTCTAACTCTGTAGTCATTTTATCACCATTAGTAATAAAATATGGAGATAAATATCCTCTATCAAACTGCATACCTTCAACTACATCGAGTTCTGTTTCAATTCCTTTTGCTTCTTCAACAGTAATTACTCCTTCATTACCAACCTTCTGCATAGCTTTTGAAATCATTGCACCAATCTCTTTATCACCGTTTGCTGAAATTGTTCCGACTTGTGCAATTTCATCACTATCTTTTACTTTTTTAGCTGATGAAATTAATTTATTTTTTACATGATCTACAGCAGCATCAATCCCTCTTTTAACATCCATTGGGTTCATTCCTGCTGTTACATACTTACAACCTTCTTTAACAATTGCTTGAGCTAATATTGTTGCAGTTGTTGTTCCATCACCAGCTTCATCGTTTGTTTTGCTAGCAACTTCTTTAACCATTTGTGCACCCATATTCTCAAATTTATCATCAAGATCAATTTCTTTTGCAACTGAAACACCATCTTTAGTTGTTCTTGGGGCACCATAAGATTTGTCTATAACAACATTTCTTCCTTTTGGTCCAAGAGTAACCTTTACAGTATTGGCAAGTATATCAACTCCCTTTAACATTGATGCTCTAGCATCTGAATCAAATTTTACTATTTTAGCCATTCTAAACTCTCCTTATTAATTATTTACCTGTTGCAATACCCATAATGTCAGATTCTTTCATTATGCTGTACTCTTTACCATCAATTTTAACTTCTGTTCCTGACCACTTACCGAATAAAACTTTATCTCCTACTTTAACGTCCATAGGTATTAGTTTTCCATCTTCAGTTTTTGCACCTCCGCCGACAGCAACAACTTTACCTTCTTGAGGTTTTTCTTGAGCTGTATCTGGAATAATTATGCCACCAGCAGTTTTTTCGCTGCTATCTAAAACTTCTATTAAAACACGGTCATGTAACGGTTTAAATTTCATACGAATTCTCCTTTAAATTAGCAGTCATATAGAGACATATTTAATAATTTTCAAGATCTTGAATAAAAATTATGGTCTAAAAAACCCAAGAATAAAGCATATTTTTAAGCTATACCTCAAGTATGCCCCAAAACTTAGATAAAGATGGATTAAGATCTAAAATAAATAGTTACGAATTATTTTTTATCGACATATGGGGAGTGATCCATAACGGATTACAAATTTTCGAAGACTCTATTGAAGTATTAGAAAATTTAAAAAAAAATAATAAAGAGTTTGTATTACTTACCAATGCTCCAAGACCAAATTCTACAGTTATTGATTTTTTAAAAAAAATAGGACTCAAAAAATATTATGAAGATGTATACACCTCAGGAGAAGCTTCATTAAAATATTTAATGGAAAATTTTCTAAATGCAAAATTTTATCATATTGGACCACCAAGAGATTTTGACTTATTTAAAAGATTTGAACAAAATAAAGTTAGTAATATTAGTCAAGCTGATTATTTTATTTGCACAGGGTTATTTGAAGATCATGAGACAAAACTTGAATATTATAAAGATTTACTTGAGAAATTTTCAAATAAAAAATTTGTGTGTACTAATCCAGACCTAATTGTTGATAGAGGAGATGTTAGAGAGTTTTGCGCTGGATCAGTTGCAAAAATATTTGAGGAAATTGGTGGGAAAGTAATTTACTTTGGAAAACCTTATCCTCCAGTTTATAATTTATCTGCTAACATAAATGGTAAAAATGTTTTATGTATCGGAGATAATATGAATACAGATATAAAAGGAGCTAATATTCAAAATTTTGACAATTTGTTAATAACGAGTGGTATACATAAAAAAGAATTAAGTAGTTTAAATATTAATAAATTAGAAAAAAAATATGGAGTGAGTGTGAATTACACTCAAACAAAATTAAAATGGTGAACAAAATTAAAATTTATAAAAATTTTGAGATTTTAAAAAAACATCAAAATGCCATGATACTAATCGGTAATTTCGATGGATTACACTTAGGTCATCAAAAATTA
>CACIRJ010000020.1 GCA_902588975.1 uncultured Pelagibacteraceae bacterium
ACAATTTTTTTTGAAAGAATTTTACAATTAATTTTAAAGTTTTGTTTAAGTTTATACTTCAAGTTTTTAGCTTCGATTGTAGATTCTTTTCTTAGTTTATGATCTATTATTACAGGGTACAATTTAGTATGATGTTTTAAAGCATAACACTGAGAGAAAAATAAAACAGCTAAGCTGTCAGCACCACCAGATACCCCAACCATAATCTTTTTATTGGTCAAATTCATAGATGCGAGATTATTTGAAAATAGGCTATATAATTTTCTTACCTGTGGATCCTTTAATTTTGTTAAGTAAAAATTAAGAGTTTTCTTTGTTACACTCAAACTTTTTCTCTTCATATTTAGCTTTTTGAAGAACTGATTGAGTAGCATTTGGATACTGTTTTTTAACACCAGCAATCATCAAGCAACCCTGATCTTTCTCTCCTATTTGAACTAATGATACACCAAGCTTCAAAAGGTTAATAGGTGCTTTTTCACTCTTTGGATATTTTTGATAACCTTCTAAATAAGCAGATGCTGCATCTGTGTAGAGCTGTCTTATTCTAAAAGTCTCTGCATACCAATATTGCGCATTTCCAGAAAGATCATTATTTGGATTTGTGTCCACAAATTCTCTAAACGCTCTTTCTGCCATATTATAATCTCCAACTTTTAAAAAACTTGTTGCAAATTCATATTGTTCTAATGGAGATGCATCAGGTAAAATTTTTTCCTCACCAATAAAATTTTCTGTTAAAATAGTTTTAGTTGTCTCAACAGATTTAATTGCTTGTGTCTCACTTGTGTCTGTCATATCTTTATAAGATATTGTTCCTAAATCTTGAGGTTGAGATGTACCTGGCATAATTTTTTTGCTTGCTAGATTTGTCTCTGAATTTTCATTTGTTAATAAATTTTGTTCATTAATTTCATTTTTTTGAACAAGGCTAGAATTGTTTTCTAAATCTTGAAATCTTAATTGGTTATCAGCTTGTGTTTTAGACAGTCTAGACGATAATTTGTCTACTTTAAAATTAATTTCCTCAAATTTGTTGGTCAAATTTTGAAATTGTTTTTCTATTTCAGATAATTTTAACAAATGTCTTGTCAAAGCATCTTCTGTTTCTTTATTTGACAAAGAGGTTTCTGCTCCAGTTTTTTTCTGAAATGACTCTGAGTAAACTGCTCTTTCCAATGTTCTAAGATCTTTTTGAATAATTTCTAAGATTTCTCTCATATTCAATTCCTCAGAACCTGCACTAAATGTAATAAAAAAAATAGAAATTATATAAATTAAAATATTAATAAACTTTTTAAACATTAAATTATTCTTTAATTATAATGATGGCAAAAAAAAGACCCTTAAATTATTTATAATAATTTTAGGGTCTTTAAATATTTAAAATAGCTTTAATTAGCTTTTACAGTTACAGACCTTCTATTCTTAGACCAAGAAAGCGGATTTGAACCTGAGTCAACTGGTCTTTCTTTTCCATAACTTATTACAGAAATTCTATCAGCAGATATTCCATAGGTGATCAGATAATCTTTGGCAGCATTTGCCCTTCTTTCACCTAATGCCAAGTTATACTCTCTTGTTCCTCTTTCATCGGCATGACCTTCGACTACAACATTGATACTAGAATTCTCTCTTAACCAATTTGCCTGTTTTCTTAATGTGTCTCTTGATTTAGTTGTTAAAATAGATTCATTTGTCGCAAAAAATACTCTGTCCGGAACACCGTCAGCTAAATATTTAACAGTATCAGTGCCTGTATAAACATCACCTTGCATTTGTCCTTCTACTTTTGTGGTAGTTTTTTTTGTTGCACAAGCTGATACGATTAAACTTAATAATATAACTAGAAAAGTATTTCTAAATGATTTGCTAAAATTCATTAATGCTCCTTAATAATTTATTAGAACTTTTTCACAACTAATTAGATGTTTCAAGCATAAAAATCAACTTAATTTATATTAAAAATTAATAAAAAAGCCCTAATTACTTAATAAAGACGACCAAGATGGGTCAGAGGCATCCGTCTCTGTTTGAACTTGCCTTTCATTATAACCTGTAAGATCTATAGACCATAACTTGGCACTAAATCCTTCACCTTTATCGTTAGATTTGGTCTCTCTATAAAAAATTAACACTCTTCCATTTGGAGACCAAGAAGGAGCTTCTTGATAGTAATTTTCAGTCAATAATCTTTCTCCGGAACCATCGGTTCGCATAACACCGATATAAAATTTTCCTTTATGTAATTTTGTAAACGCAATTAAATCACCTCTAGGAGACCATACAGGCGTGCCATACAATCCTTTGCCAAATGAAATTCTTTTTACATTAGAACCATCAGATTTCATTACATAGATTTGTTGAAACCCGCTTCTATCAGAATTAAATGTTATAAATCGATTATCAGGTGAGTAAGAAGGCGATGTATCAATTGATGGATGATTAGTTATTCTTTCAACAATTCTATTTTCCAAATCCATTGTATATATATCTGAGTTTCCATCTTTTGCAAAACTCATAATAATTTTTTTTCCATCTGGTGAAAATCGTGGAGCAAATGTCATTCCTGGAAAATCACCAACTACTTCTTGAGTACCAGTTTCAATATCTAATAAATATACCCTTGGTAGATTTTTAAAATAAGATAGATAAGTCACCATTTGACTTGTCGGATTAAATCGAGGAGTTAAAACTAATTCATTTCCTAATGTTAAATATTTTGTGTTAAAACCATCTTGATCCATAATAGCTAACTTCTTAACTCTTGCAGTCTTAGGTCCTTCTTCAGATACATAAATAATTCTGGTATCAAAATATCCTTTTTCTCCGGTTAATCTTTCATAAACTTTATCAGAAATTATATGTCCAACTCTCCTCCAATTACTTGGAACCGTTGTAAATGCTAAAGCCATCATTTCTCTACCAGCTAAAATATCCCATAATCTAAATTCAACTTTTAATTTTTTGTCCTCAATTGTTACTTTGCCTGTAATTAAAGCTTGAGCTTTAATCAATGCCCAATCCTCAAATCTTGGTTTTAAATGAGCAATATCTGGCTTTTGTAAAAATGCTTCTTTACTAAGAGGATTAAATAAACCTGAAATTTTCAAATTATTTTCCACAACTAATGAAATCTCAGATCCAACATTTTCAATTTTAAGTTCATTAATTGAATTTCTTTTTGAATTGTCATCTTGAAACAATGGAGAAACTGCAATTGGTAACGGATCTAAATTACCCCTTGTTATATCAATCTCTATTAAAGAATAAGCCTTAGCTGAAAATAAAAAAGATATAATAAAAAATAAATTAATTATTCTAATCATTATCCTCCAAGCATATCACGAGCATCAAAATTTAAAATCATATTTTTCCATCTTTCATAACCACTTGTGGGAACTTTTAATGGATTACACAACTGAATAGCTCGTCTTACACTATCTGCTAGTGTTCTAAATTTTTCTTTACCAGGTGTGTTCATTTTAACATGATCTAACATTTCAAGATTTTCAATTGATCCATCTGGTTTTAATTGGAGTTTAACTCTAACTAATAAATCTTCACTAAATGGCAAACCTATAGGAACACTCCAGCATGTAAATATTTGGGCCTTTAATGCGTCCTCTTCACTTAGTGTTAATTTTGAATAATCCATAGTTTCATCAGTTGATTGAGAAATCTTATCAACTTTTTTTTTTGTTTCTGCTAAATTTTCTCTTTTTTTATCAATTAAAGCTGCAATTCCTGCTGTAATTGCGTATAATAAATTTAATTCAGACTCTAGAAAATACTCACAAAAATTAGAAAATTTTTCAAAAAGATTCTTATCAATTATTTAAATGGGATTTAAGCTCAAAAGTTCAAAAAACGATCCAATGAGTGAAATTAATGTTACACCATTTGTTGATGTAATGTTGGTTTTACTAATTATATTCATGGTCACTGCACCACTACTTACAGTTGGAGTCCAGGTAGATCTGCCAGAAACTTCTGCTGATACACTTCCTGAGGAAAATGAACCATTAACTTTAACAATTAATTCTAAAGGTGAAATTTTTATTCAGGAAACAAAAGTTGAGTTTAACAATTTGATTGTAAAAATATTGGCAGTGTCAAATAATAGAACTGATACAAGAATTTATGTTAGGGGAGACAAAGCTATTAACTATGGAAGGGTTCTTGAAATAATGGGGATGCTTTCAGGGTCGGGATTTACAAAAGTTGCTTTAATATCTGAACCGAATAAAGAGAGATAGAGATTATGTATCGAGGTCTTTTAATCTCATCTGGATTTCATGTCGCTATTGTTATGGTGAGTATTTTGGCTTTACCATTTGTTG
>CACIRJ010000021.1 GCA_902588975.1 uncultured Pelagibacteraceae bacterium
TTCAACATTAATAAGAAAATTAATCGAAAATGGTAATTTAAAAATTGCAAATCAACTTTTATCTAGAAATTGGTCAATAGAAGGTGTCGTTGAAAAGGGTAGAATGATAGGAAGAAAAATTGGTTTTCCGACGTGTAACATAAATATAAATAACTATGTAATACCAAAAGTAGGAGTTTATGCAGTTGATGTTTATATCGAAAAAAACAGAAAAAAGATCAAAGGAATAGCAAATATTGGTTATAGACCTACTTTTAATCAAAAAAAATTATTATTAGAGGTAAATTTATTTAAATTTTCTGGAAATCTTTATAATAAAAATCTAACTATTAATTTTACAAAATTTATTAGAGGAGAAACAAAATTTAAAAATATTGATGCTTTAAAAAAGCAGATAAAGAAAGATATTAAAGTTGCTAAAAGATAAAATATCATGAGCAAGGAACATATAAATCTACCTAAAACAAAATTCTCAATGAAGGCAAATTTGCCAAACAAGGAGCCAAATTACATTGAATTTTGGAAGAAAATTGACCTGTACAATTTGTTAAGAAAAAAAAGCAAAGGGCAAGAAAAATTTGTGCTCCATGATGGGCCTCCATATGCAAATGGAAATATTCATATGGGTACCGCTTTGAATAAAATTTTAAAAGACATAATTACAAAATTTCATCAAATGGATGGAAAGGACTCAGTTTATGTTCCTGGCTGGGATTGTCATGGGTTACCTATTGAGTGGAAAATTGAAGAACAATATAAAAAGAATAAAAAAAATAAAAATGATGTTCCAATAATTGAATTCAGAAAAGAATGTAGGGAGTTTGCAAACAAATGGATAGATGTTCATAAAGGAGAATTTACAAGACTCGGGGTAATTGGTGATTGGGAAAACTACTATTCAACAATGTCATTTGATGCTGAAGCCCAAATAGTTAGGGAACTTGGAAAATTTCTAAAAGAGGGTAGTCTTTACAGAGGTTACAAGCCAGTCCTCTGGTCTACTGTTGAAAAAACAGCTTTAGCTGACGCTGAGGTTGAATACATGGATCATGTTTCAGATACTATTTATGCTGCATTTAAAGTGAAATTTTCAAATTTAGATATAATTAAAGGTGCTGACGTAATAATTTGGACTACAACTCCCTGGACTATTCCTGCAAATAAAGCCCTAGCTTACAATGCTAGCCTTAAATATGTATTACTTGAAATTAATGATAACAAAAATTTTGTTAACAGAAAAATAATAATTGCAAAAGACTTATTAGTTTCTTTTAAAAAAGATACTTCCATAGAAAATATTAGAGTTTTAAACGAATTTCTAGGCAAAGATTTAAAAGGAACTATTTGCAGTCATCCATTTTCTAAAATGGAATATAATTATGATATTCCTATGCTTGAGGCTAATTTTGTCACTACTGAACAAGGAACAGGTATTGTACATTGTGCTCCGAGCCATGGACCAGATGACTTCAATCTTTGTTTAAATAATAATATCAAAGCAATTGAAACTGTTGATGGTGATGGAAAATATACAAGTGAAATTAAACTTTTTGAAGGTTTACATATTTTTAAGGCTAATAACTTAATTATAGAAAAATTAGATGAACAAAAAAATTTAGTAACAAATGGAAAACTAACTCACTCTTATCCTCATTCTTGGAGATCAAAAGCTCCACTAGTTCATAGGGCAACGCCACAATGGTTTATATCAATGGAAAGTCATGGGTTAAGAGATAAAGCATTAAAAGCTATCGATAATACAGATTTTTATCCTTCAAAAGGAAAAGAAAGAATAAAATCAATGATTGAAACTAGACCAGACTGGTGTGTATCAAGACAAAGAGTTTGGGGTGTGCCACTACCAATTTTTATTTCAAAAAAAACTGGTGATGTTTTAGTTGATGATGAAGTATTTGAAAATATTGCAAAAATTTATGAAAAAGAAGGTTCTGATTGTTGGTTTAATGATGATTATCAGATCTTTCTTGGAGACAAGTATAAAGCAGAAGATTTTGAAAAATTATCAGACATAGTTGAAGTTTGGTTTGACAGTGGATCCACTCACTCTTTTGTTTTAGAGAAAAGAGACGACCTCAAATGGCCAGCATCTATGTATTTAGAGGGCTCAGATCAACATAGAGGATGGTTTCACTCCTCATTACTTGAATCATGTGGAACAAGAGGAGTCGCTCCATTTGAAAGCATTCTTTCTCATGGTTTTGTTGTAGATGGAAAAGGTCTAAAAATGTCAAAATCAACAGGTAACGTAATTGCTCCACAAGATATATTAAAAAAATATGGAGCTGATATATTAAGAATTTGGGTTGCATCTTCAAATTATGCTGAAGATTTAAGAATAGATTATTCAATATTAGATCAACACGCTGAGTCTTATAGAAAAATTAGAAATACATTTAGATATCTATTAGGTAATATTCAAGATCAATACGAAAATCTTGATCTAGAAAAAGTTAAATTTGAAAACTTTGATTCTCTTGAAAAATTTATGCTTCATAGAATTTATACAATAAATGAGAATTTTAAAAATAATTTTAAAGTTTATAACTTCCATAATTTATATAAAGAATTACTAAATTTTTGCACAGTTGAGCTTTCTGCTTTTTATTTCGATATCAGGAAAGATACTCTATATTGTGACGCTTTAAATTCCGATAAAAGAAAGAACTGTATAACTCTTTTAAATATTATTTTGCAGTGTCTCCTAAAATGGTTTGCACCAATATTATCATTTACAACTGAAGAAATTTATCAACTAGTTAAAAAGGAAAAAGATAGCCAAAGTATCCATTTACAAAATTTCGTTTCAGTTCCTAATTCTTGGAACGATGAAGAACTTAGCTCAGATTGGGATTATGTTAAAAAAATTAGAGATGAGGCAAATATTTCAATAGAGAATATGAGAGCCGAAAAGTCAATTGGTTCAAGTTTAGAAGCAACAATTGAAATAAAATTAAATAAAGAATTTTACGATAAGGCAAAAAATATTAATTTTTCTGAAATTTGTATAACCTCATCTGCCTCTGTAATTAAAGATGAAAATTTAAAAAATAGTATTGATGTAGTTGCAAAAAGGGCCCAAGGAAATAAATGTCCTATTTGTTGGAAAATTTTTGAAACGAATTGTGAAAGACCAAATTGTGGACTTTTAAATACTAATGGGAAATGAAAAATTAAATAAACTTCTTATAGGTTTTGTATTTTTAGTTGTTTGTTTTGCTTTAGATAGATTTTCAAAAATTTATATACTAAATATTTTGAATAACGAGGGACAAGTAGATTTTTATATAAATCAATACTTAAATATTTATTTAGTTTGGAATACTGGAATAGGATTTGGTCTATTTTCATTAGAAAATAATCTTTATTATAACTTATTCACAGGAATCATTATCTTAATAAATTTTGTATTATTATATTTTGCTATTATTGAAACAAAAATTAAGTCATTTTTTCTTATGATAATATTAGGTGGATCCTTAGGAAATTTATTTGATAGAGTTTATTACAGAGCTGTACCAGATTTCATTGATTTAAATTATGCTGGATATCATTGGTTTGTTTTTAATGTTGCTGATATATTTATATCAATTGGAATTATATGTCTTATTTTAGCTGAATTTTTATTTTATAAGAAAGCTGATGAAAAAAAATAAATTAAAATTTATTTTGCCTGTTTTTTTGCTAATTCTGCTAGCAAATTGTGGAGGTTTGAGGGATGCACTTGAAGGCAACAAGAGATCAGAACAAAATGATGAGTTTTTAGTTAAGAAAAAAAATCCATTACAAATGCCACCAGATATGAATAAACTTCCAATGCCAGGGGATGAATTAGTAATAAGTAATCAAACAAATGATAACGAAGTTAAAGATTTGCTTAAAATTAAAGATGACAATAATGATAAAAATAACGAGGGGTCAGATTTATTAAATAACAT
>CACIRJ010000022.1 GCA_902588975.1 uncultured Pelagibacteraceae bacterium
TTGGAGGAATTTTTGGTTATGGAATTATATGGTTGATCATATTTATTTATAAGGCTATTAGAAAAAAAGAAGGAATGGGGTTAGGAGATGCAAAACTTCTGTCAGCAATTGGTTTTTGGTTTGGGTGGGTCTCGATACCCTTTGTAATATTTTTATCATCTATAATTGCTTTATTAAGTGTTATTCCAAGTTTGTTGAAAAATTCAAAATCAATGTCTTCACAAATTCCTTTTGGACCATACATAATCATTGGAACATTAGTTTATCTCTTTTTCGAAAATAGCTTTAAATCACTCTTATTTTAAAGATTTTAATGACAAACGGTCTCTAGAACTAATTGATCAAAAATGTTTAAGTATTTAAATATGAGATATTGTTTAATATTTTTATCTTTAATTATTTATAATCAAATATTTTTAATCATTGCTCAAGCTGAAGATATAACAATTTCATCTAATCACTCTAGTCAAATTGTTATGTCAAATAATGATACGCTTACTGTTGAAAGTGGTGTTACTGTAGACACAAGTGCTGCAGAACCTGTAGAATTAGAAGGCCATACTTTTTCAACAAGCTCAACTACTATAACTAATAACGGTACAATTATTGGAACAACTAAAGGAATTGAAGCTGATCAATCTACAGATTTTAGTATAAACAATTCAGGAACAGTATCGGTGACTGATAATGCTAATAGACCTGGTTCAGCACTTTCATTGCAACAGTCTAGTGGCACCGTATCAATTGTAAATAGTGGCACTTTAGAATCTGAACGAGCAGATACTATTAAGTTACATCCATCTACTGGAACGGTAACAATTAATAATTCTGGAAGTATTACATCTTCAAAAGATAGAACAATAAATTTTGGTCAACATGCTAATGCAGGAACTATAACAAATTCTGGCACTATTTCGGGAAGAGCGAATACACTTTACATATATTCATCAGGAACTGACAATTCCGCTGGCACTATTACAAATTCTGGGACGATCAGTGCAACAGGAGGGAACGGTTTTGAAATTAATAATGTAAACGATGTTACTATTACTAACACAGGTACTATATCTGCCACAGGAGATGCAATTTATAATATTGGCGAAAATAGTTCTAATGGAAACATAATTGTAAATAAAGGAACAATATCAAGTGGTTCAAGCAATCATGATTTAATAGTGACAACAAATGTTGGTCTTGAATCACTAACAAATGATCAAGGAGGAAATGATGCTTTGAAATTGGAAGGTTATCTGCCTGTAAATTATGTCTTCCTAGCAAACAGCACAACTGATTATGGTAAGCTAGCTGTTGATAGTCAAAATGGTGCAACTACTTTTAGTATTAGTACAGACTCTGCTTTGTCAGCAGGAACATATACCTCTGTAATAACAGGAGTTTCTTCTAGCAGATTTACTGCTGGCTCTACAGGAACAGTAACGGTTACAAACGGAAAGTTCAATTGGACACTTACAGAAACATCTTCAGGAAGTACGAATTGGAATTTAGTGGTTACAAATTTTGATAATGATGCTCCAACACTGTCATCTTCAAGTCCATCTGATGATGCAACAGAAGTTGCAGTAAATGCAAATATAGTTCTAACTTTTAGTGAGGCGGTTGATGCTGAAAGTGGAAATATAACTATAAAAAAGACTTCTGATGATAGCACTATTGAAACAATTGATGTCACTGGAGCTAAAGTCAGTGGCAGTGGCTCAACAGCAATTACTATTAATCCAACTACAGATTTTATAGCTGATATTGATTATTATATTTTAATAGATGCTAGTGCTTTCGATGATACTAATGGCAATTCATATGCAGGCATATCAAGCACAACTGCTTTAAATTTTTCAACAAAACCTGGAGAAGTTTTTAATGAGACTGTAAAAACTCTCACAAAAAACCAAACTGTAGCTGCTATAAATTCATTAAATCAGTCGTTAAATAGAATTTCAGGAAGAATGAATTATATAAGATCTACTAACAACAATTCCTCAAATCAAAATATAAGATTAGCAATGAACTTTGATAATCAATTATTGGCCCAACAAATAAATTCGCTCTCTGCAAAACTACTTAAAAAAGAAAAAAAGACAGAGAAATGGGGAGTTTGGAGTGAAGGTAATATATCATTTGGTAGAGTAGGGCAGCAAGATGGTAATTTAGGCCAAGATATTCATAGTGATGGAATTACCTTTGGAATTGATAAAAAAATAAATGAAGATAAGACAATTGGTTTTGCAATCAATAAATCTTGGCAAGAAACTGAAGTAGGTAGCAATGAAGCAAATATGGACGCTTCAGCAATTAGTATTATGAATTACACAAGTTTTAAAATTGAAGACAAAATATTTTTTGAAATGGTTGCTGGTATTGGAGAAATGGATATAGATTTAAGCAGAGATGTTACAGGTGGAAAAAATAAAGGAGATAGAAAAGGAAATCAACTTTTTGGAAGCTTTACTTATTTATTAGAACCTGATGTTGAAGTTGTAGGTAGAAATTTAAATTATTATTCAAGACTTGATTTAGGATTTACCCAACTTAAGGCATATACAGAAACAGGTGATGGAACAGCTGTAAGTTATAATAAACAAAACGTTAAAAGCGCATCACTATCTGCAGGTTTAAATTTAAGTAAAGTTATTGAGAATGAAAAAGGTATATTTGAACCATCTTTTAAATTTGAATTAGGAAAAGATAAAACAATCAACTCACTATCAGAAGCATATTATATTAATAATTCTTCTGAAATTTATAGTAATGCTTTAGGCGATCAAAATTATGGGCATTTATTGTTGAATTTAGGAATTGGGGCAAAACTTAACAGCAATTTGACTATAAATGCTACATATGAACACTACAGAAGTAGTGACAATACTTTTAATAATAGTTTTTCAATTTATTTAAGAAAACCCTTATAATCAAAATTATGTTTAACGAAATAATAGCTAACACATCTAAAATTATAATTTCTAATGCAGATAAAATTAAATTGACATTGGCTGCAATATTTTCTGAAGGAAGTATTTTAATAGAAGATTATCCTGGATCAGGGAAAACTACATTTGCAAAAGCTATTACTCAAAATCTCGGTCTTAACTTTAAAAGGATACAGTTTACATCTGATTTATTACCCAGTGATATTCTTGGATTTAATATTCTTTCAGATGGGAAGTTAAACTTTCAACAAGGTCCAATTTTTACAAATATAGTTTTAGCTGATGAACTTAATCGTGGAAGTCCGAAATCGCAAAGTGCATTCCTAGAGGCAATGGAAGAAAAAAATGTTTCTATAGATGGTGAAAGTTATAAACTGCCAGAACCATTTTTTGTTATTGCAACTCAAAATCCTATGGATTCTTCAGGCACAAGTTCTTTACCAGATTCCCAGCTTGATAGATTTATGATTTCATTTTCTTTATCTGAACTAAATGAAAACGATAAAATTTTGATGTTAAAAAATACAAGTAAATTAAATGGTGTTTCATCAAAAGCTGTTGATTGGGAGACAATCAAACAAAAAAAAGATCAGCTAACCATAAAAGATGAAATTTATAAATATGTTGTTGAAATAGAGCAGGTAATTCAAACGCTTGATCAAAAAATTTATATTTCTGCAAGATGTTTAAAGCAAATCTTAGATTTAGCTAAGGGTTGGGCAATTATTCATGAAAAAGATTATGTAACTCATCAAGATATTAAGGAAACTCTGCCTTACATATTAAGACATAGAATTAAATTTCTTAACCAGG
>CACIRJ010000023.1 GCA_902588975.1 uncultured Pelagibacteraceae bacterium
ATACAGGCAGAAACTTTCTCGACAAAACCTCTTTCAGCGCTCTCTGCCCAAATATAAATTTGCACTGGCAAACTTGCAGCTGGATCTAAAGGAGATCCTGGTATTGTATTTACAAAAGCCACCATGCCAATCAATATCAAAGGTGCGGTTTCGCCTAAAGCTTGGGCCAAACCAATTATTGTACCGGATAAAGTCCCTGGCATAGATAACGGAACTGTATGATGCATTGTAGTTTGCATTTTACTAGCACCCATTGCAAGTGCTGCCTCTCTTATACTTGGAGGAACTGCTTTTAAAGATGCTCTACAAGCAATAATAATTGTTGGTAAAGTCATCAACGATAAAGTTATTCCACCGACTAGAGGTGTTGACCTAGGTAATTGAAATACAGCAAGTAAAATACCCAGTCCTAAAAGACCAAAAACAATTGAAGGTACTGCTGCTAAATTATTTATATTTACCTCAATAAAATCAGTAAATCTGTTTTTAGGAGCAAATTCCTCTAAATAAATAGCTGCTAGAACTGCTACAGGAAAAGCTATCATTAAACAAACAAGTATAGAAAATATTGATCCCATAAATGAACTTGCTATACCAGCTAATTCAGCTTCTCTTGAATCAGGATATGTAAAAAAACTTAAATTGAATTTACTTTCAACTTTTCCTAGTTCTACAAGTTGATCAAAAATCTTTAATTGATAATCCGTAACTCTTCTTTGATCTTCAGGTAAATCTCTTGGATAATTGCCTTTAAATACTTGATCTAAATCATCTGAGGCAGTTAAATAAACATCTTTAGTTTTTCCAATTAATGAAGGGTCGTTTAAAAGTTCCCTTTTAATCTCTCTTTCGAAAAAGTAAGAGACCATTCTCTTCAGCTCATTTTCTTGATCCTCATTAGCATTTGGATCCAAATCAGCCATTGATTTTAATGCTATATCGTAATAATCAGCATCTTTTAAATCCTCTTTAGAAGGATTTTGCTCTAACATCATTAATTCAGCATCAAAAGTAACTGGAACAATAAGCCAAGTTTTTTGAAAGGCTGAATAGCCTGTCGAAAAAATTTTAAAAATAAAGATTGTTAAAAATAAAAGTGCCATAAAAATTGCACTTTGGCCGTATAATCGAAATCTCTTTTCAGCTTTATATCTTTTATTTAATAATTGTTCTTTATTTTTATTCATATTTTTCTCTATATTTTTTAACTACTCTTAAGGCCACAATATTCAAACAGAGCGTTACTAAAAATAATGACATACCTAAAGCAAATGCAGCTTGCGTTTTTGGGTCGCCAAAAGCTTGATCTCCAATTAATATTACAACAATTTGCGCTGTAATTGTTGAAGTAGATTCTAATGGATTTAAAGTTAAATTAGCAGCTAAACCAGAGGCCATAACAACTATCATTGTTTCTCCAATTGCTCTTGAAACACCAAGCAAAATAGATCCAACTATACCAGGCAATGCTGCAGGAAAAATAACTTTTTTTATTGTTTCTGATTTGGTTGCTCCCATGGCATAACTTCCATCTCTTAAACTTTGAGGTACACTTGTAATCACATCGTCACTTAAACTTGAAATGAATGGTATAATCATAATGCCCATTACTCCGCCTGCCGCTAAAGCGCTTTCAGCTGAAACGTCTAAACCCATGCTATTACCTATTTCCTTTAAAAAAGGTCCAACTGTTAGAGCAGCAAAAAATCCATAAACAACTGTTGGTATACCAGCTAAAATTTCAATTAAAGGTTTTGCGTATTGTCTAACTTTAACTGATGCATACTCAGCCAAATAAATTCCACTCATTAGTCCAATAGGAATAGCAACACACATAGCTATGAAAGCAATAAAAAAAGTACCAGCAAAAATAGGGACTGCTCCAAAAGTATCGGAGTACATTGTCGGATCTAAAGCCTCTGAAGAATCTCTAACAAAAGCTTTTGCAGGATACCAATGAGTTCCAAAGACAAAATCAAATAATGGAATTACTTTAAAAAAATCTATAGTTTGAAATATAAGTGAAAATACTATTCCAACAGTAGTTAATATTGCAGCTAAAGAAGCTGTAAATAAAACTGCTTTCAAAAATTTTTCAACTGGTTCTCTTGTTCTAGAATTAGATGAAATTTTTTTATAAGCGTAAGCAACAGAGGCAATAATTATAGATAATACTATAACAGCTTTTGAACTTTGAGCTATTGATCGAAGACTTAAATATTTTTCAGCTGAAGCCTCAATAAAAGGTGTAATTTCTCCGGTAAATTGTCCTCGAGACAATGCTTTTGTTTTTTCGTAAATTAAATTTAATTCATCATCAAGATAGCCTTGATTTGAATAATCACTTAAGATTAATAATTTTACAATTGTGGGCTCAAAAATTGCCCATAAAGAAAAAATTATAAAAGCTGGTATTGCACACCAAATTGCAAGATAATAACCATAAAATTGTGGTAATGCAGTTAATCTTTTATTTGTAGATTGAATTGTATATGCTTTTCTACGTCCAAAATAATAACTTGTGAAACCCAGAAGAACAATAAATGTAAACAATATTAAGTTCAAAGAATCTCCTTTATTGAGGACTTTACTCTTATTTCAAAAAAAAGGGGTCTAAAAAGACCCCTTTTATAATTATTTGTTAACAGAGTAATAATTAATTACCCATAGCAACTAGCTTCGTAGCATTAGTTCTAGTTGTTTTATACAACTTAGAGTCTAATGGAACTAAACCAATATCTGCTAAGTAACCACCTTTTCCAATAGCTTTCTTAGTTGTGAATTCTTTCACAAACTCATGTAATCCTGGGATTACTCCAACGTGAGCTTTTTTCACATAGAAAAATAATGGTCTTGCAACTGCATAACTGTAGTCTTGAATACTCGCTAGAGAGGGTTGTCCACCATCTATGCTAGCAGCTTGTAATTTATCTTTAGCAGCTAAGAAATAACTGAAACCAAAGAAACCAAACATATCTTTATCTTGAGTTAACTTTTGGATGATTAAACTATCGTTTTCTCCTACTTCAATAGCAGCTCCATCTTCTCTGTAAAGTTTTTCTGGTTTTTTGTATTTTTTATTTCCAGCCTCATAACCAGCTTTATAAAGAGCTTTAGCTTCTTTAGTCATACCTTTTTTCATTACTAAAGAATTCCAAGCATCTCTAGTTCCTGATGTTCCTGGTGGGATCATTACTGAAATTTTTTGTTTTGGTAAGCTAGGGTCAATTTGGTCCCAAGTTTTATAAATATTTGGAACTAACTTACCATCAACTACAGTATGAGCAGCTAATGCTAAATATAATTGTTCTTTAGTAAAGTTTACTGGTTTTGCATCTTTGCTGTAAGCTAATGTAATACCATCGTTACCAATTACGATCTCAACAATATCATTTACACCATTTTTCTTACATAGGGCTTTCTCTTTGTCTTTCATAGCTCTTGATGCATTTGTAATATCTGGATGTTGCTCACCAACACCAGCACAGAATAGTTTAGCTCCTCCACCAGTACCAGTCGACTCGATTACAGGAGTTTTGAATCCTGAACCACCAAATCTTTCAGCAACAACAGTCGCGTAAGGGAATACTGTAGACGAACCAACTATCTTAATTTGATCTCTTGCTTGAGCAACAGTTGCTATTGATAGAGCAACTAAAGAAGCAATCACTATAGTTAGTTTTTTCATTATCTT
>CACIRJ010000024.1 GCA_902588975.1 uncultured Pelagibacteraceae bacterium
TGCACCATTTATTTTTCCAGCTTTTAAAGTTCAATTATCGATTCTATGTGTATTGATTGTTCTAGCAACAACTTGGAATATCCAAGGTGGTGAAATGGGCTACAACACATTTGGAAATATTTTATTTTATGGCTTGGGAATGTATCTTTGCGCATCTGTTCAAGTTGGTATGTTTTTCCCATTAGCAGAATGGACAGAAAGTGGTGGTGAAAAAACTTTCGTTCACACACCTTCACAGTTCTTTCAAGGCATGGCAGCTGGTCTAGTAGTTGCCGCTGTTGTTCCTACAATAGTTGCAGGATTAATTGGTTATGCAATTTTAGGATTAAGAGGTCATTATTTTGCAATTTGTACATTAGGTTTAGGAGTTGCTGCAGGAGAAATTTCTGGAGGTATTGAAATTATTGGAGCTGGACAAGGCTTTACCACTCCTCCTTTTCCAAACATCGGAGGTCTTGAGGCAAGAGGAGAATTTTTTTATTTTTTAAGTTTCGGTGCATTGGTACTTACATTCATTGCTGTAAGAGCAATTTATACAACAAGGTTTAGATTAATTCTTAATGCAATAAGAGATAATGAAGATAAAGCTGAAGCAATGGGAATAGAGACTATGAAATACAAAATAACTGGATGGATGATCTCAGCTTTCTTTTGTGGTCTTGCTGGAGGAATAATGGGAGGTTTAGTAGGTTATATCGACTCAACCGATGTTGCGTTTGATGGAAGAGAGATGGGTGTTTTTATGGTTTTAATGGCAATCCTTGGAGGTAAGGGAACTTTATGGGGCCCAATTATTGGTGCAACTTTATTTCACTTTTTTAAAGAGGGTTTTTGGACATTCTTCCTTGGTTGGCAGTATGTTGCGTTAGGAGTTTTAATAGTAGTGATAGTAATTTATTTCCCAGAGGGATTAATGGGATGGTTAAGAGAAAAATATCCAGAAAGATTTGGTGAAGTTGTCGATGAAGCCGATCGAAAAGCACAGGTGGAGTTAAAATGAGTATTTTAGAAGTCAACAATGTAAGCAAATCATTTGGTGGTGTTAAAGCTAATGTTGATATTTCAATGTCGGTTGAAAAAGGAAAGATAGTTGGTCTTATAGGACCTAATGGATCTGGTAAAACTACTTTATTTAATTCAATTGTTGGTACTTATCCAATAGACAATGGTTCAATTAAGTTTAATGGAAAAGAAGTATCAGAATTACCAGTACCAGTAATTGCAAAACTGGGATTATTAAGAACATTTCAACAAACCAGAATTTATGGAAAATTAAATTGTGTAGATAACATGCTTATCAGTCACAAAGGTAGTGATGAAAGTTTGTTTAAAATTTTCTCAAAAATTCCAAAAGAGCTCACAGAAAAAGCAGAAAACTTGCTTAATTTTGTTGGATTGTATCAAAAAAGAAAACTCAGGGCAGGCGACCTATCTTTTGGACAACAAAAGTTATTAGAACTTGCAATGGCACTAATGAATGAACCAGAAATGCTATTATTAGATGAGCCAACAGCAGGTATAAACCCTACTTTAATTAATGGAATTATTGATAGACTAATCAAAGTTAATCAAGATTTTGGAATAACATTGCTTGTTATTGAGCACAATATGAGAGTAATTATGCAATTAGCTGAAGACATATTTTGCCTTGCACATGGAAAAATGCTCGCAAAAGGCACTCCTGAAGAAATTAAAAATGATAAAAGAGTAGTTGATGCATATTTGGGGGCTCAATAATGTCTAATCAATATGAAGTTTTAGGAAAAGCACCTGGTCCAGAAGATCTAAAAAACTTATCTTCTGAAGATATTCATTTAACAATAAAAAATTTGAATGCTGGATATGGTAAAATGGAAATTTTACATAATTTTGATTTATTTGTAAGCAAAGCACAATCATTATGTTTAATTGGTCCAAATGGAGCTGGCAAATCAACAATACTTCACTCAATATATGGATTTACAAATATTTTTTCTGGTAAAATAGAAATTGATGGAAAAGAAATAACAAATTTAACTCCAGCTGAAAAATTAAAGTCAGTTGGTATAGCTTATATTTTGCAAGATAATTCAGTTTTTCCAGATATGACTGTTGAAGAAAATTTGTTAATGGGTGGTTTTATCAAAGATAAAACGGAAGAATCATATCAAGAGGCAGAAAAGATTTTAGATAAATATGAAAGATTAAGGAACAGAAGAAATCAACCAGCAAAAGTTTTATCAGGTGGAGAAAGAAGATTGCTAGAAATATCTAGAGCTTTAGTAATGAAACCTTCAGTTCTTTTAGTTGATGAACCTTCTATTGGATTGGAGCCAAGATATATTGATATGGTATTTGAAATTTTGGGAGACTTACAAAAAAATGAAAAAAAAACTATTATTCTAGTTGAGCAAAACGCCAAAAAAGGTTTAGAGTTTTCTGATATTGGATATGTATTAGTATCTGGACAAACGGCAATAGCCGGAAGAGGTGATGATTTACTTAAAAATGATGATGTTGGACGTCTATTTCTAGGCGGATGATTAATTCAAAATATTTTTTCAAAGGAATTCTTTGTGCAAAAGAATTCGATAGCCCTGCAATTGCTCTTGGTTTAAGTTTTTTAGCAATAGGTGCATTACTAAAAAATTTAGGTTTTACAATTCAAGAAAGTATTTTTTCTACCTTTTTAACTTACGCATTACCTGGCTCACTTGTGATGGCAGAGTCGATTTTGATTGGCGTTTCGTTACTTAATTTATTTTTTGCAGTTTGGTTAGTGAATGCAAGATTGTATCCGATGACTGTATCTTTAATGCCATTGTTAAAGCACCAAAGTCAACCAAGATGGAAGTATTATCTTTCATGTCATTTTGTTGCAGTATCTTCGTGGTTAATTCTTAAAAATAATTATAAAGATATTGAAAAAAAATATAGAGTCGATTTTTGGATAGGAATTGGAACTGCAACTTGGTTGATAGCAATTTTTTCAACTATCTTAGGTTATTACTCTGCTGATTTCTTAAATAGAGAAATGATGATTGGATTAGCTATAATTAATCCAATTTATTTTACTTGCACAATGATAGGAGTGATGAAGTCCATACAATTAAATGTTTCAATAATTTTAGGAGCTATCTTAGGACCTTTATTTTATTTTATTAGTCCTGATTGGTGTGTTTTGATTGGCGGGTTTGTAGCTGGAACTGTTGCTTTTGTAATAGGAGAGAAAAATGTCAGCTAATATTGTTTTAATAATAGTTATTACGTCTTTAGCTACTTATATTTCAAGGTTTTTAGGAGCTTTTACATC
>CACIRJ010000025.1 GCA_902588975.1 uncultured Pelagibacteraceae bacterium
ATAAATCATTGATTAGGTTTTCCATTCTTAATACTTGATCAGACATGATAGACATAAATTTTTTTTGCGCCTCTTGGTCTTTTGAAGCTGGTCCAAGAATAGTTTCTAACGAACCTTTAATCGAAACTAAAGGTGTTCTTAATTCATGACTCACATTTGCAACAAAATCAGTTTTTAGTTTTTGTGCTTTTGTTATTTCTGTAAAATCTTTTAGAAACAATACGACAGAGTTTATTTCTGGAAACAAATGGGTCGGACCAGGAATAACATAGATTTTGTAAAGTTGATAAGATGGTAAATTTATTTCTACATTGACATTTTTTGTAGTTTGATCTTTGATAGCCTCTTCAATCGTTTCTAATAATTTTGTATCTCTAATTACACTTGAAATATTTTTATCAATTAGGTTTTCTCCAAAACGTTGTTTTGCACTTTTGTTTAGATATTTGATTAAATTATATTTATCTAAAGCAAAGAATTGATCTTCTAATTCTTCAATAATTACTCTTTTTTCCTAAATCATCCTTATTAGTCTTGTTTACAACTGGCGCTGTGTTTTCTGGCTTAATATTTTTTTTAAATAAAAAATATAATAAAATGATTATTATAACTATAAGTATCAACTCTGCCCAAAACATGGATATGTTTTAACAAATGTAATGTATATTGTCTTTAATTATTAGGTGAAATATTTTCAAAAAATATTTTTGCCGTTTCCTCCCAAGAATATTTTTTTGCAAAATCAAGACAATCTTGACGACTTACCTTCAAAGCTTTTAAAGCAGAGGTTTTCAAATCATTATCTAAAGTATCAATATTAGTACCCCCTAATATATCTTTAGGTCCCGGTACAGGGTAAGCTGCGACTGGTGTGCCACAATTTAAAGACTCTAAGACAACTATACCAAACGTATCTGTTTTACTTGGAAATACAAAAACATCAGATGATGCAAAATGAGAAGCTAATTCTCCATTTGTTTTCTCACCTAAAAAAATGTCTTTTGGAAACTTTTTTTTTAAATTGTTTAAATCAGGACCTTTACCAATTATAATTTTAGTACCTTCAAGATCTAAATCTAAAAATGCTTTGATATTTTTTTCAACAGCAACTCTTCCAACATATATCCATATAGGTCTTTTATAAGGTAAGTCTTTCTTAATGGGGTTTTTAAATGCACCATGATTACCTCCTCTGGTCCATGTAACCATTTTATTGTTATCAATACCCAAAGAAATTAATTCTTCACGCATAGATTCTGTTGTTACTAAAATTCTTTCAGCTTTATTATGAAAATTGCATAAAAATTTTTCTGACCATTTAGCTGGAATGATAGGCATATAAAGTTTCATGTATTTATCAAATCTTGTGTGAAAACTTGTAGTAAATTTTAAGCCATTTTTAATGCAATGTCTTCGTGCCATAAACCCTAAGGGTCCTTCTGTTGCAATATGTATTGCATCAGGTTTAATTGAATTAATTAAGTTACTTACACGGGGCCAAACATTTAAGGACAATCTAATTTCATTATATTTTGGCATGGGCATGGTAAGAAATTGTTGAGGAGTAATATATTCAATAGTTTGACCTTGTGATTTAAGAATTTCACCAGTTTCGTGGAGAGTTCTTACAACACCATTAACTTGAGGGTAATAAGCATCGGTAACAATTAATATTTTCATTCTTTAAGATGCTTTTTTGAATGAACCGATCCTGTTATTATCAATATTTTCTGAAATATATTCGTTTCTTTTTTTATCCCAATAAATTATCTCAAAAGTTCCATCATATTTTTCTGCCAAGGCTGTGCATGACTCAACCCAATCGCCACAATTTAAATAATTAACACCATCAAGATTTAAATTTTCAGCATGATGTATGTGTCCACAAATTATTCCATCAAATTTTTTCCTTTTTGCATATGAAGAAAGTGTGTTTTCATATTCACCTATAAATTTTACAGCATTTTTTACCTTATATTTTAAAAATTTTGCCAATGACCAATAGTCTTTACCTCTCAATTTTCTAAAAAAATTTATAATAACATTAATTTTAAGTAATAATTCATAGGCAATAGCTCCTAATTTAGAAAGCCATTTAGCATATTTCATTACTCCGTCCCAAGCATCACCATGAACAACTAAATATTTTTTTCCTAACTGCGTTTCATGAATAACTCTATTTACTATTTTAATATCACCTAAATGCATTGGAATAAATTTTCTAAATACCTCATCATGATTTCCAATTATGTAAAATACTTTTGTCCCGTGCCTGGCTTTTCTCAATATTTTTTGTATGACATCATTATGCTCTTGAGGCCAATAGAAACTCTTTTGCATTGCCCAAACATCGATTATATCTCCAACTAAATAAAGGTTCTCGGATCTTGAATTCTTAAAAAATTCTAAAAGCTTGTTAGCTTGACAACCTTTGGTGCCAAGATGCACATCAGATATAAATATACTCCTATATTTTAATAACGGAGGCATTAAAAAAACCTATTTTGTAACACAACTGTAACTCGAATCATTTAATTCTTATGTCATTGAAATGTTAAAGATTTATTAAAAATTAGTTACGAAAAAATTATGCATTATTGTTTGATTTATAACCTTAATTCTTCAACAGGGAAAAAAATAAAATTTGTAAATAAGATTTATGAAAAATTAAAAATTAACAACTCTGTAGATTATTTCAAAACCAAATCTGAAAAAGAGGCGAAAGAAATATTTTTGGAATTTAAAAATAAAAATTATGATAGATTGATAGTTGCTGGTGGAGATGGATCAGTATCATTTGCTATCAATGAATTGATAAAAAATGACTTTGATTTTAATGATAAATTTGCAATTGGGTACATACCGGCTGGAACAGCCAATTTACTTCAAGCAGAGTTATCGATAAATAAAAAAGTAGACGATATTTGTAATATTTTAACATCAAATAATTATAAACAATCTAATCTTATAAAAATAAATAAAAATTATTTTTTTTTAATGGCTGGTATTGGTTGGGATGCTAAAATTGTTCACTCTATTGATACACGTATAAAAAAAATACTTGGTAAGATAATATTTGGTTTAAAAGGGTTTCAGCATTTTTTATTTATGAAAAATAATAAACTTGATGTTTTCTTTGATGGTCAAAAATATCAAGCTGATTGGGT
>CACIRJ010000026.1 GCA_902588975.1 uncultured Pelagibacteraceae bacterium
ATGCTAATATTATATTAGATAATGATAAAGCGCTCAACATTTCTCAACTTTCATCATTAATAAAAGAAAGTTATTTTGTCATATCTAATGATACTGGGCCAGCACATATGGCGGCTCATTTAAATGTAAAAGGATTAGTTTTATTTGGATCGCATACTACTGCAAAAAAAGTTAGTATTGAGCGAAAATATTTTAAAGCAATTCAAGTTTCAGATTTGACCAAACTTTCAGCAGATAAAGTATTTCAAAGAATGCAAGAAGCCATTAATTAGCTTTTCTAAATTTTGATAATAAAAAAGGTAAAAATAAAACTATTATAAAAATTCTTAAAAAATGATGGTAGCTCACAAATATTGGATCAATGTTATAAGCAACACTAATAACAACCATTTCATGAATTCCTCCAGGAGCAAAACTTAAAAAAGTTGGGATAAATTCAAACCCTATATAAGTGAGTAAATAAGCAGTTATCATTGCAACAACAACTAAAATTGAACTAACAATTATTCCATGAAATATAAAAAATAATAATTCTTTAATTTTTAATCCATTTAATCTTGTGCCCAAAGCTGTTCCAAGAAATATAAATGCAATATTTATAAATGCGTCTGGGAATCTAGCATTAATTATTTCAAAGGTATAAAAAGCACCAGATAAAGCCATTGCACCAACTAAAGTAGGTGATGGAATTTTATAATTTTTTAAGATGTTTGCAAAAATGAAACAGATTATTAATAAAAATAATATTTCTAAAAAATATCTTCCGTTATAGATATTTTCATAATTGTAACCCGTCATTTCCGAAAAGCCTAAATTATTAATAAAAAAAATAGGAACAAAACTTACAATAAATATTACTCTAGTAGCTTGAGGGATCAAAACACCTTTATCATTTTTGCTTTTACCAAACTCTAATAAAGCTGCAGAAATTGGAACAAACGCGCCCGGAAGAGCTGCTAAAACTGAAATGAATTTACTAAATTTACAAACTTTAAAAAAATAGTAACCAGCAAGAATAGTACTGACTACTGTACAAATTAACATTGCTAATGACGAAAAAATCCATAAATGAATTTTATACAATAATGTTACATTTAAAGTTCCACCCAGAATTATACCAACGATTAAAAATATAGGATTTAATAACTTAGTTGGAAAAATTATTTTGTAATTTGTAAAAGCAAAACATAAATTTAATCCTAGCGATCCTAATAACCATGGCAAAGGTAAATTAATTAATGTACCTAGGTATCCACCGATAAGTCCTATAAATAGAGCCTTATAACTACCTATTAAAGCTAAGAAATATTCTTTAATATTTTTTGTAAGATTATATTTGAGCATTGACTAAAATTTATAACTTATGTTTAATGATGATTTCATAAATATAATAAGAGAGGAAATAATGAAACTAATTAAAACTTTTATTTCAGTTTTATTCTCTGCTTTCCTTCTGTTTTCATCAACAAGTTCATTTGCAGTTGAAAAATTACATTTTTTAATTGGCGGTGGTGCTGGTGGTGGTTGGGATGGAACTGCTAGAGGTACTGGAGAAGCATTAACAAAAGCTGGTTTTTTGAAAAGTGCATCATTTGAAAACATGTCAGGTGGTGGAGGTGGTAAGGCTTTGGCTTACCTAATCAATAACGCTCCGAAAGACACAGTTTTAGTTCAGTCAACACCATTGGTGTTAAGATCTATTACAAGACACAAAGGTTATGTAAAAGGTACTGGTACATTATCTTATAAAGATGTTAAACCAATTGCAGGTGTAATTGGAGATTATGGTGCAATAGTTGTTGCAAAAAATTCACCTATCAAAAATTTCAAAGATGCAGTTGATCAATATCAAAAAGATCCAAAGTCAATTAAAATGGCTGGAGGATCTGTAAGAGGAAGCATGGACCACTTAATTGGTGCGTTAGCTTTCCAAGCAGCTGGAGCAAATCCGAACGATGTGATCTATGTTCCATATGATGCTGGTGGAAAAGCGCTTGCTGGACTTTTATCTGGAGAAACTCAAATACTTTCAACAGGCTTAGGTGAAGTAATGGGCGCTAGAGATCAAGTAAGAATAATTGGTATCACAGCTCCTGAAAGAGTAGGTGATGCACCAGAAGCTCCAACATTAAAAGAGCAAGGGTATGATGTTCAGTTTGTTAACTGGAGAGGTTTCTTTGCACCAAAAAGCATGAGTATGAGTGACTATAATAAAATCTCTAAAATGCTTGGGGATGTTCAAAAAACACCAGAGTGGGAAGCTGTTAGAAAAAGAAATGCATGGGTAAATATTTATAACCCAGGTTCTAAATTTGATGCATTCTTGGAAAAACAAACAGTTGAAATGACAGCTCTGATGAAAAAACTTGGAGTAATATAATCTTTATAGATTATTAAAGAATGTAAAGCAGTGAGAATAAGTCCTACAAAATTTATCTCACTGCTTTTTTTAGTTTTATCGGTATTTTATTTATACACGGCTTACAACATTCAAGTATTTGCATTCGATGAGAATGCACCATTCAATGCTAGGACTTTTCCAATATATTTAGGTTGGGCAGGAATAATTTTAT
>CACIRJ010000027.1 GCA_902588975.1 uncultured Pelagibacteraceae bacterium
AAAATCAAGTTTTTGTCTTAGTAAAATTATAGTTTCTAAAATAATACTTGTAATCAAACCATTTATAATTGCTAAAGTCATGATGGCTAAAACAGGCCAGGGAATTCCTGTTATCTGAAAATACAATATAGTTCCAAAGTCACCAATTGCACAGCCTAGTAAACACCAAGCAGTATTTTTTGCGCTTCTTTTCCAAGTATGCTTACATGACCAATTAAAATTAATTGCTTCTGAACTCATTGTTTGCTCATTTCTAAATGATATTCATAAATATCATCTTTCCAATAAGATTTAATGTACGAAAGAATGTTATCAATACCTTCATCACTTATTTTGTCACCAAAACCCATCATCTTGCCTTCATAATTTTTTATCAATTTAGCAAATCCATACTTTATCATTCTATGTAGTAACTCATCTGTATGATGCCAAGTATGACCAGTTCCATTTAAAGGGGGTGCTTTTCTATGCCCATCTTCATCTAAACCTTGCCAATTTGTAGCTCCAGCTAAATTTGCTTGGTGACAAGAAACACAATATTGATTGTATAATATCTTGCCATTTTTAATTGCTTCTAATGAATCTCTAGTTATGGGGTAGTGCGAATGAGAGAAAGCAGTATCTGCATAAAATAAAACAATAAGAATAAAAAAATACTTTTTCATTAGTGTGGAGCCCTATATCTGCTATGACAAGCTTTACAGCTCGACCACATATATTGTTTCAAAGCTGCTCTAAAATCATCTTGGTCTTCGATAATTGAAGCTAGCTTTATCATTTGATCAGATGATTTTTTCATTAGAGCATTAAATTCATCTTTTTCTTCCCAAATAATTGGTAAAGCCTCTGTTCCGTGTCCCTCTTTTGTATTTTCTGGAAATAAATTAAGTAATTCTAAATAATTATCACTCATTCTAATCATCAGTTTTTTTGAGTCCTCAATTTCAACTTCGTTAAGTAAAATACTAATTCTTTTTGCTAGTTTATAATTTTGACTGAATAAAGATTTTCTTTTCTTTATAATGTCTTTTGTACTTTCTTCTGATAAAACATTAGAATTAAATGAAAAAGAAAGTGCTACAATAAACATTATTTTGAAAATATTATTTATTTTTATAAAATAGCTCATGTCGAATAGTATAACATTACGATATAGTTGGTTAGCTAAATTTTTCCATTGGTTCACTTTGCTCCTTCTAATTGCTCAGATACCAATGGGGTTTATTTTAGTCAGATTGGATTTTTCGGATTTAAGAATAACTATAGAAAATGTGCACGTAATTGTTGGAATATCCATATTTTACATAACCTTATTTAGGTTAATTTATAAATTTTTTAGCAAGTCCCCAAAACTAATGCCTGAGGCATTCTTTGGACAAAACTTGATTGCGAAATTGAATCATTTCGCTCTTTATGTCGCACTTTTAACAATAACAACATCAGGCATTTTAAAAAAGTTATTTAATGGTGAAAAACTAAATTTTTTTATTTTTAAATTAAGGATTGAAGATAACTTTGATTTAGCAGATCAATTTTACAATGTTCATGTTATTTCAAATTATACATTGATAGTTTTAATCTCATTGCATATTTTTGCAGTTTTGTTTCATCAAATATTTTTGAAAGAAAACATCTTGAAAAGAATGACCAGATAATTAAATAGAGCTCATGAAAAAATATTTTATCTTTTTTATTTTATTCTTGATACCAAATATCTCATTTGGTTTTGAAAAAACCACAAACTTTGATCTGAAAAAATTATTTGAAATTCAAAAATCTGGTAAAACAATTGTTATTAATTCTTGGAACGAATATTGTTCAACTTGCGCAGCACAAACAAAAGTTTTCGATCAAGCAATGAAAGACTTTAAGGATGTAGAATTTTTATTCTATGAGCAAACAGAACATGAAGATATTGCTAAAGCTTTAGGTGTAAATTATTGGACTACAATAGTAGTTTTTAAAGGTGAAAGTGAAGTAGCAAGAGAAATTGGTTTAACTGACAAGGACCAAATATATAATTTAATAAACAAAGGGATATAATTCCTTTTTACCTCCCCTTTCGAGGAGGTGAATTCAACAAAAAAGAGAGAAATAAATGAATGTTAAATTCAGGAATAATTTTTAAATTATGACTGCTATATAGAATTAATTTTTTTTTTGTCAATTTATGAAAAAGCAAGAAAAATTAGGGATTTTAGTTAAGCAATGCTTTTTGAGCTG
>CACIRJ010000028.1 GCA_902588975.1 uncultured Pelagibacteraceae bacterium
AGCTTGTGTGATAATTTTGATAGCTGTAATTATCGCATTTACTCAACAATACTAAGGCATATTGCGTTACTACTCCCACTTGCAATTAAATTAAATTTGTTATTAGTTTAACCTTTATTAATTAATTAATTAAAGGGGAATAAATGAAAATAAAAAACATTTTAATTACATTTGTTTCTGCAATAGCATTATTGTTTTCAACTTCAGTTGTATCATTTGCAAAAGTTGTTGGAGATAAAATTATTTTAGGTGCTGCAATCTCTTTAACTGGTAAGTATTCATCTAATGGTGTTCATACTCAAAACGGCTATAACATGGCTGTTGACAGAATTAACAGCATGGGTGGAGTAAAAGTTGGAGGGAAAACTTATAAGTTTGATATTATTTATTATGATGATGAGTCAAACCCAAAAAGAGCAGCTCAGCTTGCAGAAAGATTAATCTCACAAGATAAAGTAGAGTTCATGCTTGGGCCATACAGTTCAGGTTTGACAAAAGCGATCGCACCAGTAACAGAAAAATACGGTGTTCCAATGGTTGAGGCTAACGGTGCTTCTAGATCTTTGTTTACAAAAGGTTACAAATATCTATTTGCAGTATTAGCACCAGCAAACTTATATCTTGATGTAGCAATAAGAACAGCTGTTGAGTTAAATGGTGGTAAAGGTGTAAGAATTGCACAAGCTTTTGAGCAAGATGCATTCTCACAAGACGTAAGATTAGGTATTTTAGATGCAGCTAAAGAAACTGGATCTGAAATTATAATCGACGACAAACTTCCAAAAGAGCTTAATGATATGGCTGCTACACTAGTTAAAGTGAAACAAATGAAGCCAGATGTATTGGTTGTTTCAGGTCATACAAAAGGAGCTTTGACAGCTATAAGACAAATTTCAGAAATGAAAGTTGACGTTCCAATGTTGGCAATGACACACTGTGATGCTGCAAAATTATCAAAGCAACATGGTAAAAATTCTCAATATGCATTATGTGCTTCTCAATGGCATAAAACATTAACTTACAAAGATGATTTCTTTAAAGATGGTATGACATATGCAGCAGATTTTGAAAAAGAATTTGGCTATGATCCGCCATATCAATCTGCAGAGTCTTCAGCTGCACTGTTAGTATTTAAAGATGCTTTTGAAAGAGCTAATACTTTTGATCAAAAAAAAGTAAGAGATGCTCTTGCTGCAACTAACATGCAAACATTTTATGGAAATATTAAATTTGCACCTGGTGGTCAAAATGTTGACAAACCAATGGTACTTTTCCAAGTAATGTGTGATGATGCTGGTAAGTGTGAAAATAAAGTTGTTGCTCCATTAAAATGGGCTTCAGCAGAGTTAATACACCCAATGCCAAAGTGGTCTGAAAGATAAAAAAAAATAATTAAGCCCCCTAGAAATAGGGGGCTTTTTTTTATAGAAATCAAAATTAAATTATGGATTTTTTAGTATTCCAATATCCAATGATAACTATTCAAGCATGTCTTGATGGACTTTTACTTGGAATATTATTTGCATTAATTGCTTATGGAATGGCACTCCAATGGGGTGTTATGAATATAATTAACATTGCACAGGGAGACCTTGTTATATTGGGTGGTTACATTGCATATTTTATGTATCTATATGGAATTCATCCAGCTTGGGGAGTGATTGTTTCTCCCATTATTATGTATTTTGTTGGTATTGCAATTTATAAATTAGTTATAAATAAAGTTGTAGACAGAGATCTCTTCATTTCAATATTAGCAACATTTGGAATTAGTATTCTTTTCATGCAGTTAATGAACTTTGCATTTGGTGCAGATGTTGTATTGGCTAACTCAGGATATGGAACAACTATGTTATTTGATAATAATGTTGTTCTGCCAAACTCTAAAATATTTTCTGCTTTTATAAGTATTGTCTTTGCAATTTGTTTAGTAGTTTATATGAAAAGATCAAAATTAGGTCGTGCAATTAGAGCAACAGCTCAAAATGCAAGAGCCGCAAAGATTTTAGGAGTTGATACAGAAAAAGTTTATGCAGCAACCTTTGGAATAAATGCAGCATTATGTGGTGTAGCGGGAGCTTTAATTTCAATAACTTTTACAATTCATCCTTATATGGGATTACCATACACTATAAGATCATTTATGATTGTAATTGTTGCAGGATTAGGAAATTTACCTG
>CACIRJ010000029.1 GCA_902588975.1 uncultured Pelagibacteraceae bacterium
ATGTAGAGTAAAAGGGCAGATTATAATTAATGATTTTGATATCAATGATAAAAGTTGTGATGTTGTTAGATTAAGAGAAAAAATTGGTATGGTTTTTCAAAAAACCAAATCCTTTTCCTAAAACTATTTATGAAAATATTTCTTATGGTCCAACAATTCATGGTATGGCTCAATCAAAGAATGAAATGGATGAAATAGTTGAAACTAGCTTAAAAAAAGGCAGCATTATGGGAAGAGGTGAAAGATAGACTTCATGAACCAGGTACTGGTTTGTCTGGTGGTCAACAACAAAGATTATGTATAGCAAGGGCAATTTCAGTTAAACCTGAAGTTATTCTAATGGACGAGCCTTGTTCTGCTTTAGATCCTATTGCTACAGCTCAAATAGAAGAACTAATTGATGAGTTAAAAAAAGACCATACTATTATAATAGTCACTCACTCAATGGCACAAGCTGCAAGAGTTTCTCAAAATACAGGTTTTTTTCACCTTGGAGAATTGATAGAACATGGTTCTACTGATAAAATATTTAAGAATCCAGAAAACAAAAAAACTCAGGATTATATCACAGGGAGGTTTGGATAATGACCGAAGCACCACATACAGTAAAGTCTTACGAAGAAGAACTTAAAAATTTAAATAGCAATATAATTAAAATGGGTGGATTTTGTGAAGAAGCTTTGGGTAAAGCTATTCAAGCAATTACTACAAGAAATAGTGATAATGCTGAGGCAGTAATTAAAGATGATGAAAAAATTGATAAATTTGAGACTTTAATTGAACAGCAAGTAGTAAATTTAATTGCTTTAAGACAACCTATGGCCATAGATCTTAGAGAAACAGTCACTGCTTTAAAGATATCTTCTGACCTTGAGAGAATAGGTGATTTAGCAAAAAATATTTCTAAAAGAACTCTTTTGTTAAATGAAAATTTACCAAAAAATTTAGTAGATGCTATTATAAGAGTATCTTCGGATGCTCAAAAACAATTGAAATCAATATTAGATGCATATTTAGAAAGATCTTCGAGTATGGCAATTAATGTATGGGAAAGCGACGAACAAATTGATGATTTAACAAATTTATGCATGCAAGAAGTGATTAGATATTTAAAAGATAACGAAAATAACTTAAGTGATGGAACCCACTTATTATTTGTAACTAAAAATATAGAGAGAATAGGTGATCATACAACCAACATTGCTGAGCAAGTATATTATTTAGTTAAGGGAGAATATCTAGAGGGTGATCGACCAAAAGGCACAGAACCTATTGTTACTGGAGAAAAGTAAAATATGTCGGCTCACATTTTTATAGCTGAGGACGAGGCTGCTATAATAACTCTACTAAAGTATAACCTTGAAAAAGAAGGTTACAAAGTAAGTTTCTGTGAAAATGGTGAAGATGCGCTTAAACAAATTAAAGATAAGCTTCCTGACTTAATATTAATGGATTGGATGTTGCCCGATTTGTCAGGCGTTGAAATATGTAAAAATTTAAAAAAAGACAAAAAGCATAATGACATACCAGTAATAATGTTAACAGCAAAAGGCGAGGAGGAGGACAAATTAAGAGCTTTTGATACAGGTGCAGATGATTATGTAACAAAACCATTTAGTCAAAAAGAACTTAATGCAAGAATTAAATCTTTACTCAGAAGATCAAAACCACAATCCACCGTTGATGTTGTTGAGTTTACAGATCTAAAAATAGATAGAATAACAAAAAGAGTTTATAGAAATAACATTGAAATATCTCTAGGACCTACAGAATTTAAATTATTAGATTTTTTTATCAAAAATCCAAAAAGGGTATATTCAAGAGAACAACTCTTAAACAATGTTTGGGGAGAAAATATTTACGTTGAAACTAGAACTGTCGATGTGCATATCAGAAGATTAAGACAGGCTATTAATATAGATAATACTAAGCCTTTAATTAGAACTGTAAGATCAGCAGGTTATTCTTTAGAATCTTGAAGGTCTTTAGGTCTAGTAAATTCTTTAATTAAACCATTTCCATCTAATTTATTCCATTCATTAAAATCAAAATAAATTTTTGCAAATGCCGATGTCGGAAATTTGTAGTTTAATAATTTAAAATGGTTGTTGTTGTGATTTTTTGTC